>CANDEH010000001.1 GCA_947383645.1 uncultured Clostridia bacterium
TTCGCGTTAGATCAGCCCGCCGCAGCGACAGATTTCGGCCTGTGGCCGAAATCTGGTAGCCCCGGCAACGCAGTTGCTGGGGCTACCCAAGAGGGGGTTCCTTTCGCGTTAAATCAACCCGCCCGCAGGCGACAAATTGGGACCTTTGGTCCCAATTTGCTTTCAGCCTGTCAAAAAAACCAACAGTTTTTTTGACAGGCTGAAAGATACTCCTCCGGCTGTGCCGGAGGAGTATCTTTGTTTCAGGAGAGTTCGGGGAGGAGAGGAAGGGGGTCGATGGGCTGGCCGTCCTGGCGGAGCTCAAAGTGGAGGTGGGGGCCGGTGGCCATGCCGGTGCTGCCTACGGTGGCGATGGGGTCGCCCTGGGTGACGGCGTCGCCGGAGGAGACAGAGACGCTCTGGCAGTGGGCGTAGAGGGTTTCGCAGCCGTTTTCATGGGCGAGGAGGACATAGTTGCCCAGGCTGGCGGTGAAGCCGGTGTCGGCTACCGTGCCGCTGAGGACGGCGCAGATGGGGACGCCCCGGTCCGCGGAGAAGTCAAGGCCGCTGTGGAGGAGGGTGGCCTCCACCGGCTCCGCGTCCTCGTCGCCGTCGGGGTAGGTGTAGACGGTGCGCTGGCTGAAGGGGGCGGAGAGCTGGGCGCCGGCCACCGGCAGGAGGAGGGATTCCGTATCCTGCGGGAGCGGCCGGGCCTCCCCCGGGACGGGCGGGGCGGGCTCTGCGGTGTCCTCCGGGGCGGAGGTGGCAAAGGCGGTGGTGAGGCCGGCCACTAAGAGTGCCGCGCAGAGAAGGGCGGGGAGGGAGATTTTTTTCAGATTTATCTTCATAATCGCGCTGATCCTTTCTTCGATGGGGCTCTGGGTGAAGTGACTGTGGAGAGGGTGGCTGCGCTGCTCTGCCATCTGGAGGAGAGCGCGGGCGTAGGCGGCGGGCTGGCCTATGCGCCGCACAGCCGCCTCGTCGCAGGAGAGTTCAAGGTCCCGGCCCGCCAGGAGGAACAGGGCCCAGGCCGCCGGGTTCCACCAGTGGAGGCAGAGGGCGGCGGCAAAGAGGGGCTTGGCCAGGTTGTCCAGATGGCGGATGTGGGCCTCCTCGTGGGCCAGGACGCAGCGGAGGGTCTCAGCGTCCTCCAGACCCTTGGGCAGCAGAATCACCGGGCGCAGAAGGCCGTAGCTCAGGGGGGTGGTGATCCGGTCGGAGCGGCGGAGGGCGATCCGGGGGTGCCGGGCGGCCCAGCGGAGGGCGCAGTCCTCCCGCGCCGGCAGGGCGTCGGCAAACCGGCGGCGCCAGCGGAGGGCGGCGGTCAGGAACCAGAGGGCCAGCAGAACTGTCCCCAGGGCCCAGAGGGCCTGCCAAACCGGGAGGGGGGCAGGGGCGGCCGCCGCGTCAATTCCGACCGTGGGGGCGGGGGATACCGGCGGCAGCAGGCGGACCGGGATGCCGGTTCCCGCCGCCTCCGGCTTCGGGCGCAGGGCGCGCAGCAGAACGCCGGCGCTGAGGGGGGAGGGGGGCGCGAAGGGCAGGAGAAAGCGCAGGGCCGCCGCCCACCATAAGAGGACAAAGGTCCGCCGGGGGAGATACCGGCCCAGCAGAAGGCGGAGAAGAATGATCACGGTTACCAGAGCCGCCCCGCTGAGGCCCCGCTCCAGGGGGCTCATAGCTGCCCCTCCCGCTCCGCCTGGGCGACGCGCTCCCTGAGCCGTCGGATCTGCTCCGGCGACAGCCGCCGGTTGTCCAGCAGGGCGGCGAAGAGCAGGTCGGGGGAGCCGTCAAAGAGCTTCCCCAAGAGCTCCTCCGCCTCCGCCGCCTGGACCTCCGACTTCGTCACCAGGGCGTGACAGAGGAACCCCGGCTCGCTGCGCCGGACGGCCCCCTTGGCCACGCACTTCTTGATTACCGTGTAGGTGGTGTTCACGTTCCACCCGGTCTCCTCCCGCAGGAGAGAGGCGATCTCCCGGGCGGTCCTGTCCCCCTGGGCCCACAGGACCTCCATCACCTTCAGCTCCGAGTCGAACAGCTTCACGGACATGACAAACCCTCCATACTATTGCAATAGTGTGATTATACTACCACGATAGTATACGGTTGTCAATACTACTGCGATAGTTTGAGAGAAAAATTTTGCGGGGCCGGGGGACGGCTTGACTTTTTTGCCGGGGCGGGGTATACTGGGTCCGTGGAAATAGCAGGCTGCCGCCTCCGGGGAGGTCGGCAGGGAATAGCCGCCGGGCTATCGCGTCTGATCCCGCTTCGTTAGGCCGTAGAAGGAGCGGGGGAGAGACGCTTATTTTTTTAGAAGAGAGGTATGCACTATGTTTCGAGAGATGCGCAGAAAGCGCCAGCAGCTCAGCGGGGAGGAGACCGCCGCCATCCTCCGGCGGGGGAACCACGGGGTGCTGGCCCTGGCGGGGGACGAGGGGTACCCCTACGCCGTGCCGGTGAGCTACGTCTACGACGGTGAGCACATCTACATCCACGGGGCCAAAGCCGGCCACAAGATCGACGCCGTCAGCCGGGAGGCCAAGGCGTCCCTCTGCGTGGTGGACCAGGACCAGATCATGCCGGAGGAGGACACCACCTTCTTCCGCAGCGCCATTGTCTTTGGCCGGATGGAGGTAGTGGAGGACGAGGGGGAGAAGCGCGCGGCCATTGAGAAGCTGTCGAAAAAGTACTCCCCGGACCACACGGAGGAGCGGCGGAACGCGGCCATCGAGAAGGACTGGAAGCCCCTGTGCATGCTCCGCCTGACCGTCGAGCACATGACCGGCAAGGAGGCCATCGAGCTGGTCCGGGCCCGGGAGGGGAAGTAAAACGCGGGGACGTCACTTTTTCTTATAAGAAAAAGTAACCAAAAAGAATTTTTATGGATTTATCTTGGTGAATGCTTCGAGATAGTTAAACAACCGGTCTGCGGTGAAACCACAGACCGGTTGTTATTGTATTGCGATAAAGCGGGACTTCCCGATGCAAACCAGGCTTCCGTTACCGTGCGGCAGACTTGAGCAATCACACGCCCCTCAGAGCGAACATAAAGTTCTTTTGGTTACTTTTCTTTCAAGAAAAGTAACTACATTCTCCGGCGCATCTGGTCGGGGTTGTCGGCGTACTCCAGGGCGGTTTCGGCGCTGATGAGGGCGGACTTGTACAGCGACAGGATGGACTGGTCCATGGTGACCATGCCCTCGGCGCCGCCGGCGGCAATGGCGTTGTCGATCTGGTGGGTCTTGCCGTCCCGGATCAGGCTGCGGATGGCGCTGTTGACGTGCATGATCTCAAAGGCGGGGACCAGCTCCCCGTCCACACCGGGGAGGAGCTGCTGGGAGACCACCGTGCGCAGCACCATGCCCAGCTGGGAGCGGATCTGCTCCTGCTGGGTGCTGGGGAAGGTGTCCACAATGCGGTCGATGGTGTTCACCGCCCCCTTGGTGTGGAGGGTGGCGATGAGCAGGTGCCCCGTCTCCGCGGCGGTCATGGCGGTGTGGATGGTCTCCCGGTCCCGCATCTCCCCCAGGAGGATCACGTCCGGGGCCTGGCGCAGGCAGGAGCGGAGGGCGGAGAGGTAGTCCGCGGTGTCGATGGCGATCTCCCGCTGGCTGACGATGCTCTTCACGTCCCGGTGGAGGTACTCAATGGGGTCCTCCAGGGTGATGATGTGGGCCTCCCGGGTGCGGTTGATGCGGTCGATGATGCAGGCCTGGGTGGTGGACTTGCCGCTGCCGGCGGTGCCGGTGACCAGCACCATGCCGTGGGTCAGCTCGCTGAGGGCCGCCACCTCCTTAGGGATGCGCAGGGACTCGCAGGTGGGGATGTCGAAGAGCACCACCCGCACCACCGCCGCCAGGGATCCACGCTGACGGTAGGCGTTCACACGGAACCGGGCCAGGCCGGGGACGGAGAAGGAGAAGTCGTCGTCCCCCTGGGCCAGATAGTGGTCCGGGGAGCGGCCCGCCAGCTCGTAGACGGACATGATGAGCTGCTCCGTCTCCCTGGGGAAGACGCGCTCGGCGCTGATGGGCACCATGCGCTTGTCCAATTTTTCGCAGACCGGACCGCCGGCCACGATGAACAGGTCCGACGCGCAGTCCACCACCACGCGCTTTAAGTATTCCATCAGTTCTGCCATGAGAACCTCCTTGTTTTTTTGAGATAGGAGTTAGGAGATAGGAGATAGGAGTTGTGGTGTCCAGCTTCGCTGGACATGTTTTATCCTTAGAAGCTGTACCAATAGGTGAAACATACAGATTTGCGAGATAAAATTAGGGATAACAAGGCAAAAAATCGCAGAAATACTTGGTGTATTTCAAGATTTTTTAACGCAGTTAGCGGCAATTTTAGCCGCAAAGTTGTGTGTTGAGCCTATTGGTACAGCTTCTTACTCGATCACAACGATGTCGCCGTCCCAGAGGGTTAGGGAGTCGTCGTATTCCCAGTCGCCGGTGGGGACGGACTGCCAGCGGAGAATGGTGTAGCGGCCCCGGGCGTCCAGGGTGAGCTCCACCTGGAGCTCCTGGGTGTCCGAGAGGGGGACGGCGTAGCGGATGAGAGAGGCGCCCTCGGCGCCCTCGCCCTCGGTGCGGTCCACCTGGACGCCCTCGGGGAGCGCGGCGCCGGTGCGCAGGCAGGCTAAGATCTCCTGGGCCTTCGAGTCCGCCTGGTAGTAGTCCAGCACCGCCTGGGCGGAGGCGTCGGAGAGGCGGATGTCGGCCTGGACGGTGGTGAGGCTCAGAAGGGCGAACACCGTCAGGCAGAGGACGGCGAAGACCACCAGCAATGAGATGCCGCCTACCGCCGGGGGGGAGAAGCGGGATTTTTTATCCACGACCGCTCACCTCCTCCTGCCAGGCTACGGAAAAGCGGGCCAGCTCCTCTCCCGTCTCGTCGTCCTGCACCCATATCTCGGCCTTTCCCAGACCGGGGAGATCCGTCTCCTGGCGGGTTACGCCCAGGGTGTAGCCGAAAGGGTATACGTTCTCGGAAGTGGGCTCGCTGCGCTTCCAGCCGGTTCCGTAGAAGATGGTCAGGGAGTCCTTGTCGTGGGACTGGGCCTCCAGCAGCGCCGCGGCCTCACGGAAGTCTCCGCCGGTGTTTTGGATGACCTCCGCCGCGCTCTGGGCCATCAGGAGGGCCCTATCCCGGTTCTCGCTCTGCCGGGATAGCTGGTCGGACTTCACGAAGGCCTGGAGACACAGGGCCGCCGCCAGGGCGAAGACCAGGAGCATCACCATCTGTTCCATCAGGACCAGGGGGGTCTTGCTTCTCATGATGCCGCCCCCTCTCCGCTGCGCAGGGAAAGCCGGACGGTGTCCGTGCCCTCCCGGCCGTAGATGGTGGCGGTGAGGAGGTTGTCGGATATGCTGGCGGTGAGGCTGTCGGCGGCCAGGACCTTCTCCCCGTCCTGGGGCTCCAGACCCGCGTCCTCGGCGCAGTAGAGCTCCATCAGGTAGCCGTCGTGGCAGTAGACCCAGGTGACGAAGGGGCCCTCCCCCTCCCGGAGGAGGAGGGCGTCGGCGTCGCCGAAGGCGGTGACGTCAATGCCGCCCAGGGTGTCGGACTGACGGATCCGGGTGGCGATATACTGCGCGGCGGTGCGCCGGTCGTAGGCGGCCCGGTCCCGCTCCGTCAGGCGGCGGTAGGCGTCGGCCCCGGTGAGGAGTACCGACAGCACGCAGACGGCGAACACGCCGAACAGCAGCAGGCCCACCAGACCGTCGGTATGGTGTTGCAGAGATTTTCTTCTCATGGCTCGTTCTCCAGCACGGTGATGTCCGGCATCCGGTTCTCGGCGAACACCGAGTAGCGCACGGTGTAGCGGTCCTGATCGATCTGGACGCCGTAGTGCTCCTGTAAATAGTCCACGGTGGGGGGGTAGACCCCCTCGGCGGCATAGCAGGCCACGCAGCCCCGGCGGAGGGTCTCCTCCAGCTGGCGCATGTCCTCCTCCGCCCGTCCGTCGCTGAGGCTGTTCAGGGCCGCGGCGAAGCACAGCAGGGCCGCCGCCGCGATCACCGGCAGCAGCAGTCCCCGGAGCAGGGCGGGCCAGCCGCTTCTCTTCCTTCTCATAGGCTCACCCGATGGCCGACATGATGTGCATCAGGGGCAGCATCACCGACAGCAGAATCAGTCCCACCAGCACCGAGCACACCAGCACCAGCGCCGGCTCCACCCGGCCCACCAGGTCGTCCAGGGCGGCCTCCCCCTCCTCGGTGAGGTCCCCGGCGATCTTGGCCATGGCCAGATCGCCGCTGCCGCTGCGCTGGCCCAGCTCCAGCAGGCGGATCTGGGCGGGGGGCAGGAGATCGCTGTTCTTCAGCGCCGCGCCGAGGGGCTCGCCCTGCTCCAGGTGGCTCTGGCAGCTCTCACAGCGCCGTCTGGCGGCGGGGACGTCCTCCAGAAGGCCGGCGGACAGCTCAATGGCCTCCTCGGCGGGGAGGCCGCTGGCCATCCCCATGGACAGAGCGTGGGCCAGACGGGCGGTGTTCAGCTTTTTGGCCACGCCCCGGTCCCCGTGCCCCCTGCGCCAGAGGGAGAGGACCCCGGCGCGGAAGCCGGAAGAGACGGCGAAGAGCAGCACGAAAAAGGCCGCCAAGGCCAGAACGGCCCAGATCACCGGCATGGCCTGGTCCAGCCAGTAGCCGACGGTGAGGAGGCTTGCCGCTATGCCGGTAAGACGGCCGCCCAGGGAGGCATAGACGTCGTCGAAGATGGGCAGGACCTTTACCAGCAGCACCGCGATGACCACCAGCATCAGCCCCAGCATCACCGCCGGGTAGAGCAGAGCGCTGCGGACGCGGCGGTTCAGACGCACCCGGTTCTCGTAGTAGGCCGCCAGGGCGCTGAGGGCCTCCTCGGTTTTGCCGGTGTGCTCGCCCACCTCCACCAGGCCGCAGACGTAGGCGGGGAAGCGCCCCGACTGGCGCAGAGCCTGGGAGAGGGGGAGGCCGTCGTCCACCTGGCGGGCCATGTTTCCGAGAAAGTCCCGGTATTTCTTGTCGCTCTCCTCCGAGAGCAGGGCCAGCGCGTCCCCCGCGCCCACGCCGGCGTGGAACAGCAGGGAGAGCTCTAAGCACAGAGAGGAGATCTCTTCGTTGGACAGCAGTTTCATGGGCAGCTCCGTTTCTATGTCGTAGTCAAAAAAGAGGCCGGAGTGGGAACACGGCCTGTGTCATCTCATATTATACCGTATCTTCCCAAAATCGCAAGTGTAATCTTGCGGCGGCGGGGAAATGCTTCCGCGCGGCGGCGCGGCTTTGCCGGCGCTTCCGGAGGACCGGGAATTTCCGCAGGCGATCCGGTACGGGGAGCGGCTCCGGATTTGTCGCGGAGGTTCTGCCGGCGGCCGCAGAGAGACCGGCGGAGGGCAGGGAAATTCCCGGCAGGGATGTTGTAGGATGACACAAAAACGGGAGGCCCGGTTTGTTGACTTTTGCCGATTATTATTGTATACTGCTAAATAATTTTCATTCCTGACGCGCAGGATGGAAAAAGTGTGCTACAATACTGGGAGGCAAGATGCCAATAAGGAGATGACCAACCTATGCGCCTATACTTCAAACAGAGATTTTTCTCCTGGCTGGACAGCTACGACATCTACGGCGAGAGCGGCGAGACCGTGTTCACCGTGGAGGGGCGGATCAGCTTCGGCCACTGCCTCCACGTGCTGGACAGCGCCGGGCGGCACATCGCCACCCTCCAGGAGAAGGTGTTCAGCTTCCTGCCCCAGTTTGAAATTACCATAGAGGGCGAGTATGTGGGCTGCATCCGCAAGGAGTTCACCTTCTTTAAGCCCCAGTTTACCATCGACTGCAACGACTGGCAGGTGGACGGGGAGTGGATGGAGTGGGACTACCGGATTGAGAGCCCCTCCGCCGGCCACATCGCCTCCATCAGCAAGGAGCTGTTCAACTGGACGGATACCTACGTCATCGACGTCCCCGACCCGGACAACGCCCTGGGCGCTTTGATGGTGGTTCTGGCCATCGACGCCGAGAAGTGCTCCCGCAACTAAGGAGGAGACCCTATGGAACAGCCCTTAGCCGACCGCATTCGCCCCCAGACCCTTGACGAGGTGGTGGGCCAGCGGCACCTTCTGGCCCCCGGGGCCCTGCTGCGCCGGTTCATCGACGGCGGCTCCAACGCCAACATGATCTTCTGCGGGCCCTCCGGCGTGGGCAAGACCACCGTGGCCAACATCATCGCCCAGAAAACCCGCCGCCCCCTGTACCGGCTCAACGCCACCACCGCCTCCACCCAGGATATCCGGGACATCATGGCGGACATCGGCACCATGGTGGCCCCCAACGGGGTGCTGCTGTACCTGGACGAGATCCAGTACTTCAACAAGCGCCAGCAGCAGAGCCTCCTGGAGTTCATGGAGAACGGGAAGATCACCCTCATCGCCTCCACCACGGAGAACCCCTACTTCTGCGTCTTCAACGCCCTTTTGAGCCGGAGCACCGTCTTTGAGTTCAAGGCCCTCACCGCCGCCGATGTGGTCCCCGCGGTGGAGCGGGGCCTCGCCATTCTGGCCGGGGAGAGCCATTTGCCCCTTACCTGGGAGGAGGGGGTGGTGGACTACATCGCCTCCGCCTGCGGCGGGGACGTGCGCAAGGCCCTCAACGCCCTGGAGTTCCTCTACGAGGCCGCCGAGGTTCGGGACGGGACGCTGACCGTCACCCTGGCCGACGCCAAGAGCGCCACCCAGCGCAGCGCCATGCGCTACGACCGGGAGGGGGACAACCACTACGACCTCCTCTCCGCCCTCCAGAAGTCCATCCGGGGCAGCGACCCCGACGCGGCCATCCACTACTTAGCCAAGCTCTTAGTGGCCGGGGACCTGCTCTCCCCCTGCCGGCGGCTGCTGGTGATTGCGGCGGAAGATATCGGGTTAGCCTACCCCCAGGCCATCCCTATCGTGAAGGCCTGCGTGGACTCGGCCCTCCAGATCGGCCTGCCGGAGGCCCGGCTGCCCCTGGCCGACGCGGCCATCCTCCTGGCCACGGCCCCCAAGTCCAACACCGGACACAACGCCATCATCGCCGCCATGCAGGACGTGGAGAAGGGCCGTACCGGCGACGTGCCCCGGCACCTCCAGAACGTCCACGCCGACAGTACCGGCAGCGGCCCCCACCAGGGCTACAAGTACCCCCACGTGTTTCCCCGCCGCTGGGTGGCCCAGCAGTACCTCCCCGACGCGGTGAAGGACGCGGTGTACTACGAGTACGGGGACAACAAAACCGAGCAGGCGGCCAAGCGGTATTGGGACGAAATTAAAGGTCTCGATTAAAACCGGCAGGGAGAGCTTTCTATGAGTAAGTACCTGTATTTCGCGGCATTTGCGCTGTTTCTGTGTGCGCTGCTCTATCTGTTGTACCGCCGGGGATGGATTGCCTCCAAACAGATCAGCGCGGTCCTGTTTCAATTCCTGCCGGGGAAGGGCGGGGACAGTGTAAGCGTAGATTCCTGCACCGGCTGGGTTCGGCACGCCGGCCGGTTCCGGGAGAGCCGGACCTATGTATTCACCCTTTCGCCCCAGCTGTCAGCAGGGGCGGTAGAGGTACTTTTGCTGGACAGCGGGAAACAGCCATTGCTCCACTTAAACCGCCATACCCCCACAGGTGTTGTCGCGCTGGACGGCAAGGGCCGGTACTTCCTCCACTGGACCTTCCAGAGTGCCACGGGAAAGTGTGCGCTGCGCTGGTAGCGCTTACTCTGTGCCCGCCCCCGGCGCGTACTGCCACGGAAACTGGACCGTGCCGCCGGTGACAAAGTACCGCAGGGGCTGGGGCCGCTGCTCCGTTTTCTGGATAATCTGGAGCTTGATCTTCTGCTGCTCCGGGCGGATGCTCTTGATGAACACCGACACCGCGTCGTTTTCCGCCAGCCCCTCCCGCCCCTCGGCCAGGCCCGACAGGTTGGGGGTCAGCTCCACGAACACGCCGTAGTCCTTGATGCCCCGGACGAAGCCGGTGACGGTCTCCCCGGGGGCGAACTGGGCGGCGTTCTCCAGCCAGGTGCCAAGCAGCTCCTTATGTGTCAGGGTAAATCGCTTTGCACCGATATCCACTCCCTTCACCGCCGCCAGGATGTTCTGCCCCACGGTGAAGCGGAGGCCGGGGTGGCTGATCCGGGCCACGGAGATGTGCTCCAGGGGCAGCAGGGCCACCACGCCGCAGCCGATGTCCACGAAGGCCCCAAACCGGGCCAGGTGGGTGATTCGCCCCCGGACCACAGTCCCGACAGGGCAGCAGGCGAGCAGGTGCTCCAGGGCCATCGCCTGGGCCCGCCTTCGGGAGAGACGGAGCCGCGGCCTTCCGCCGCCGTCGATGTCGATGCCGGTGATGACGAAGGCCGCGCTGTGCCCCACCCGGGACAGCACGGCGATCTCCCGGTCCGCCCCGCTGATCTCCGGCAGCACGGCCTCCTCCCGGGGGATCAGGCCGTCGTAACCGCAGAACTTCACGTGGAGATCGTGCCGGGCGTCGCAGCGCAGGACCATGCCCTCCACTACCGCGCCCTGCTCCATCAGTTCCTCCAGATTGGAGAGGGGCAGGGGCAGCGTGGACAGGGGGGCATAGCCTTCGGGCAGAAAACGTTCATTTTTCATGGGAATACCTTCCTGTTTTTAGTCTGAGACAGTATATGCAGCAGGAAAGCGGAAAGAGCCTGAGGAGGGATAGGATATGGATCTGAGGATTGGCGACCGGGTGGAGCTGCGCAAGCAGCACCCCTGCGGCAGCAGGACGTGGCAGATCTTTCGCGTGGGTATGGACATCAAGCTCCGCTGCGAGGGCTGCGGACACGAGCTGATGCTCCCCCGGAGCAAGTGTGAGAAGGCGATCAGGAAGATTTTGACAGAGGAGGCGTCAAGGTGAAGCAGAAAACTGCGCGGATTATTGCCTGCGTAATCATCGGATTGCTGGTGTTTTCCATGCTCCTGAGTCTGGTTGCGCCGATTTTCCGGTAAAATGGCGGACGAAAATGGCGCGGCGTCTTTCAGATTGGTGCGGCTGTCGCTTTCTGACTATCTGGTTGAGCCCGGTCCCTGCCATGCAAAAGAGGGCCCTGTTGCTGCGCGCAGCGACAGGGCCCTCTTTCGTATGGTCGAAAAACTTGGGAAGCGGCAAAAAGGAGGTGGGAGAAAGAGGTGTACAGCAAGGCCGACTGCCCAGCCGTTGGCGGCTCTGCCGCCTCCGGTTTCCGGGCGGTGCGCTGCTTTACAGGATCCATACCAGCGCCAGCGCCAGCAGCAGCTCCTCGTCCTCCCCCTCGGAGAACAGGAGGAAGATCAGCAGGAGCAGCAGCAGATCCCCCGTGTCCAGATCCCGCAGCTTCAGGCGCCCCAGGATTTTCTGGAGAAATCCGCCCTCCCCCTGGGGCGGCGGCTGGCTGTCGGGGGACGGCGGGGTAGGCGGAGGCGGGGCGGGGCGGTAGTCGCCGCGGTCATTTTGTATGTAGCGGTTATACATCACGTCTCACCCGGTGTTCCGAAGAATTTCTTTCCCACCCGGAGGAGGCGGGCGATCTGTATGGCCTTATCCAGCTTCTCCCGGCGGCTATCCCGTAGAAAGGGGCGCAGGGACTGGAGCAGGCGGGTGCGCTGGTCGGCCTCCCCGCTGCCCAGCTCCTGGATCAGGGGCAGGAGGCGGGAGAGCATGGCTGGGTCCGCCTGTCCAAAGAGCGCCGACAGGTCCGGCATCTGCGGCGGCGGGGACGCTTCCGACGGCCCCGGCGCTTCGCCCGTGCCGGGGGGCTCCTCCCCCGTCCCGCCGGCGGGGGAGGAGGACATACCCAGGGACTGGGCGAGGGAGGCCACCTGGGCCATGGCCTCCGGTGAGGACAGGATCGCGTTCAGTTTTTCCTCAAAATCGCTCACGGCGCCGTCCCCCCAAAAGCCTGTTCTACTTCCCGCCCTCCATGGTCCGGTTGATTCGCTCCGCCAGCTCCGCGCCCTCCCGGGTCTGCATCAGCCGCTGTACCATCTGCGTCAGCTGCGCGGCGTCGCCCCGGGCCGCAGCTCCCGCCGCCTGCTGGAGGCCGGACTGTTGCTGCATCAGCTCGATCAGCCGCTGACCGTCGGCGGAGCGCATCATCTGCATGAGGGCGGCCTTGTTCTGCTGAAGCTGCCGCATGAGGTCCTGATTGTTATCCATAGTCTGCTCCTATCTCGCTTGATACCATAGTATATGAGAGCGGAGCGGAATATGTGAGTTTCAGATAGGAGATAGGAGATATGAGATAGGAGATATTTTTTCAGAGTGGAGAGCTGGTTATCCTGCCAGACCTAAAATCAGCAGGTGGAGGGGATAGGCGAGATACCAGAGCCATTTGGGCAGGGGGCGGCCCGGCTGGCCGCTGTAGGTGAAGGTCAGGGCTACCCCCAGGAAGGGGCCCAGGGCGTTGAGGCACCAAGTGTGCAGTCCCCGGGGACCGGCGAACAGCATGGCGGCCATGCGCCACCGGGAGAGGGGCAGGACCAGCAGCCAGAGAAGGGCCCGGCGGGGGATGGGCCACTGCTCCGTCCCGTAGAACAGCAGGATGAACAGGATATAGCGCCCCCCGCCCTCCATGGGGAGAAATTCCCCCAGTACCACCGCTGCCGCCGCCGCGGCATACCCCAAAGCCGGATGGACGCGGCGGCACCGCTCGTAGAGGCACAGCGTCAGAAGCCCCGCCAGGAGGGTAAAGAGGATGCTGCCGCCGATCTCATAGTCGCTGAGGGCCCCGCCGGTCCAGACCCGGTTGGCCAGCAGGTAGGGGAACTGGGACAGCAGGGCGAAAACAAGCAGCCGCAGGGCGTACCGCCGCCGGTCCCGGGTGTGCCGGAACCCCTGGGCCACAGACCAGAGAAAAATCGGCGCGGCAATCCGCCCCAGGTACTTGAGGGCCCTCTGGAGCCCCAGCAGGACCCACGGCGTGGAGGCGCTGTCGGGAAAGAGCGTATCCCAGAGAAAAATCTCCACCGGCGCGGCGAAGGAGGCCGTCAGGTGATCCCAGAGCATCGAGGCCAGGGCGATGAGCTTGAGGGTGGTGTAGGTCATAAAGTTCTCTCCTTTTCTGAAAGTGGAGAGAGCATACCAGAAACTTCTTACAGTCAGCCCACCAAATTTCTTACAATTTTTCAAAAATTCAGGGAGGACGGCGCACCATTCTCCCTGTAATACTATTTCTTCGGTTTTTTCCGCAGCTTCAGCTCCACGCCCCGTTCCGCCGCTATGGCCCGGAAGACCTCCGCTACGCCGGCGCCCCGCTCCTTCTCCGGCAGGGCGAGGGGGTACCGCGCCCGGACCTCCGCCCAGGCCCGGCGCACGTCCTTCAGGGACAGCAGGTTCACGGCGGTGCAGAAGAAGGTCTTCCGCCGCCCGTCGTTGTAGCCCGCCAGCAGCTCAGTCAGAATCGCCTTCTTCTCCCCGATCTCCTGACGGAGGGCGTCAATCCCCAGCTCTCGGGCCCGCCGGATGTCCTCCGGCACATTTCGGCAGGGGAGGAAGGAGTCGTAGTCAAAAAATCCCTCGTACCTTTCGCAGGGATACGCCTCGCACTGAAAACAGTGCTCCACGCCGCCCCGCTCCATACTGCACCGGGCGATGGCGCAGCTCTGGTTTCCCGCCCCGCCGCCGCAGCCGGGACAGCCGTCGGCCATGTGGTGAATAGGGCAGAGGGCACAGCTCAGGCCGCACAGGGCGAAGTCGGGGCAGGGCCTTGTAAAGCCCCTCACCCCTGATTCCCCCCGTGGTCGCACCAGGGGCGCAGGGTGCAGCGCTCGCAGTCCGGCCGCCGGGCCACGCACACCGCCCGGCCGTGGAGGACCATCCGGTGACAGAAGTCGTTGCTCTCCTCCGGCGGGATGCACTGCCTGAGCTGCATCTCCACCTTCAGCGGGTCCTTGCTGCCGTCGGTGATGCCCAGGAGGCCGGTGATGCGGATGCAGTGGGTGTCGCAGACGTAGCCCTCCTTGCCGTACACATCCCCCAGAATCAGGTTGGCGGTCTTGCGGCCCACGCCGGGGAGGCGGAGCAGGTCCTCCATGTTGTCCGGCACCTGTCCGCCAAATTCCGACAGCAGCATCTTGCTGGCGGCGGCGATGTCCCGGGCCTTGGCCCGCCAGAAGCCGGTGGAGTGGATGATCTCCCCGATCTCCTCCTCCGTGGCGGCGGCCAGGGCCTCCAGGGTGGGGAATTTTTTGTAGAGCACCGGCGTCACTAAATTGACCCGGGCGTCGGTGCACTGGGCGGCCAGACGGACGGAGAACAGCAGCTCGTAGGCCTTTGACTTGTCCAGAGGCAGGGAGCACTCCGCCTCAGGGTAGAGAACTTTCAGCTCCTGGATGATATGTGTGATGATTGTCTGTTCTTTCATATGCTCACCTCCCCACCATCCTACCACATTTTTCGACAGATTACGAGGAAAAAATCGGCGGTGGGCAAAAAAGACGGCGGTGTGATGGCAAAAAGCATCACACCGCCGCCTGCCGGGACAGGGAAGACGCGCTGACCGGCGCCGTCTGGCTGCTCCGGTCTCATCGCCGCACCCGGCTGCCTCCCCGCCGGGGATTACTGCCGGGTAACGGTGAAGCCGGAGATGGTCACATGGGCCACGTAGCCCCCCAGGTCGTCGGTGACGTCCACCGCATACAGGCTTACGGTCCGCCCGGCCCTGAGGCAGCGGGCCTCGGCGGTGAGGACGCGTCCCTTGGCGGGGGAGAGAAAGTGGATGTCGGCGCTCTGGGAGACCGTGATGTCACCGGTAAAGCCGTTGGCCGCCACGGCGAAGGCAAAGTCGGCCAGCGTGAAGAGTACGCCGCCCATAGGCGTGCCGGCAGCATTCAGGTGCTCCGGGCGCAGGGACAGGGTACAGACCGCGTGCCGGGGCTCCGCCGAGAGGATCTCAGCGCCGGTGACCTCGGTGGCGTAGCGGTCGGCGGCGAAGCGGGCTTTCAGTTCATCAAGCGTGGGCATGGGATGGCCCTCCTTCTTTCAGCTTTGACGGTGGTAGTATACCATGGAAGCGGTATAGTGAGCCAATTTTTTCGGCTGCCCCGCAAGGGGCGCGAAAAAAGCTCAAACTAAATCATATTATACCACATTCCGCCGCCGGCGTAAAGCCGCAGGGCAAGGAGGAGCAGAGATTGCCTTTTTGGAAAAAAGTGCGTATAATAGGCGCTGATAAAAGACCGTTAGGAAAGGGGAGCGTACCTATGCGAAAGAGAACCGTCCTCCGCGCCGCGCTGCTGCTTCTGCTGGCGCTGGCACTGTTGATTGCCGCCTATGTGGTCTATGTCTTCGCCTCCTGGCGGCGGCTGCCGGATAACCTGCCCCTGGATGTCACCCCCGCCGCCAGCGCCGTCAACGGCGATGTGGAGGCGGGGGGCTCCTACCGCCTTGTCACCTGCAACGTGGGCTTCGGGGCCTACAGCGACGACTTCTCCTTCTTCATGGATGGCGGGCGGGAGAGCCGGGCTCGCTCCGCGCAGGCGGCGGAGGAGAACATCACCGGCGCCGTGAGCGCGGCCCTGGATCTGAACCCGGACTTCCTGCTCCTCCAGGAGGTGGATGTGGACGGTACCCGCAGCTGTCACGTGGATGAGCTGGCCCTGACCCGCCGGCTGGCGGGGGAGACCTATAACAGTACCTTCGCGCAGAACTACGACAGCCCCTACCTCCTCTGGCCGCTGAGCGCCCCCCACGGGGCCAACCGGGCGGGGCAGGTGACCTTCTCCCGGTATCCCATCGCCTCCGCTCTCCGCCGGAGCCTCCCCATTGAGGAGGGGGTGATGAAGGTGGTGGACCTGGACCGCTGCTACTCCGTCAGCCGCATTCCGGTCCTTCCGAAGGAGGGGGGAGAGGTGCGGGATCTGGTGCTCTACAACCTCCACCTCTCCGCCTACACCTCCGACGGGACCATCGCCGAGGAGCAGCTGAAGCTGCTCTTTGCCGACATGCTCTCGGAGTACGAGAGGGGCAACTACGCAGTGGCCGGAGGGGACTTCAACAAGGACCTTCTGGGGAACTCCGACGCAGTTTTCGGCGTCTCCGGGGAGAACTACACCTGGGCGCAGCCCATCCCGCCGGATCTGATTCCCCGGGGCCTCGCCGTCGTGGCCCCCGACGGCGGCGCCGCCGCCGTCCCCTCCTGCCGCAATGCTGATGGCCCCTACGGTCCGGACAGCTATGTGGTGACGGTAGACGGCTTCATCGTCTCCGGCAATGTGTCCGTCGGCAGCGCCTGGGTGCTGGACACCGCGTTTCGGTGGAGCGACCACAACCCGGCGGCGCTGGATTTTATGCTGAATCCGTGAGGGGCCGGGCGGTCCCTCCGGTCGGGCGGCTTGCCGGCCTCTCCCCACTTGATTCCACAAAAAATTGTAAAAAAACCACAAGACAGGATTGAAGAAGCCGGAAAAATTATGTATAATGGAAAAAGCATGGGCAGTCTGGCCGACAGGCTGCCTGGCAGGAAGCCGTACCGGCAGGCTCAGCTTCTAATTTATTGCAGAAAGAAGGTCCCGCTATGAAAAAGATCATCAACGCCCCAGAGACCTACACGGACGACATGCTCCGCGGCATCTACGCCGCACACAGCCAGGTGAAGTACGCCGCAGACGATCTGCGCTGCTACTGCGTGGCGGAGAAGAAGCCGGGCAAGGTGGCCATCATCACCGGCGGCGGCACCGGGCACCTGCCCCTGTTCCTGGGCTACGTGGGCGACGGCCTGCTGGACGGCTGCGGCGTGGGCAGCGTGTTCCAGTCCCCCTCCGCCGAGCAGATCTACAACATCTCCAGGGAGGTGGAGGCCGGGGCTGGCATCCTGTACCTCTACGGCAACTACACCGGGGACATCATGAACTTCGACATGGCCGCCGAGATGTGCGACATGGACGACATCCCCACCAAGTCCATTGTGGGGGCCGACGACGTGATCTCCAACGCCGACCCCGCCACTCGCCGGGGCGTGGCGGGCATCTTCTTTATGTACAAGTGCGCCGGGGCCAGGGCCGCCCAGATGGGCACTCTGGACGAGGTTCTGGCGGCGGCCCAGCTGGCCAAGGACAACACCCGCACCGTGGGCTTCGCCCTGACCCCCTGCATCATCCCCGAGGTGGGACACGCCAACTTCTCCCTGGCGGAGGGCGAGATGGCCATGGGCATGGGCATCCACGGGGAGCCCGGCGTGTGGAACGGACCCATCAAGACCGCCGACGAGCTGGCGGCGGAGTCTCTGGACGCCATTCTGAAGGATATGCCTGTGGCTGAGGGCGAGGAGGTCTGCGTCCTCATCAACGGTCTGGGGGCTACTTCCATCGAGGAGCTCTACATCCTCAGCGGCAGTGTGCGGAAGATTCTGGACGGCAAGGGGATCAAGACCTACCGCACCTTCGTGGGCGAGTACGCCACCTCCATGGAGATGGCGGGGGCCTCCATCTCCCTGTGCAGGGTGGCAAATGACGAGATGAAGCAGTGGATTGACATGCCGGTTCACACGCCGTTCTATACCCAGGCCTGACACTTTTCTTGAAAGAAAAGTGTCCAAAAGAACTTTCATGCGCTCTGTACTGCTATATAGGGCCAACATTTCCGCACGGTGACGGGGCAATCATGAATGCTGAGCAGCCGTGCTTAGAGGAGACAAGATACCTATGAATATCATCACCTGTGACCAGCTCCCCGCTCTCTTTGAGGGGGTGGCCGCTATCTTCGCGGAGAAGCGGGAGGAGCTGTGCGATATGGACGCCAACATGGGCGACGGGGACCTGGGGCTGACCATGGACAAGGGCTATGGCGCTCTGCCCGGGCTTCTGCGGGAGAACATGGAGGCCGGAGACGCCGGCAAGACGCTGATGAAGGCCGGCATGAAGATGTCCAGCGTGGTGCCCTCCACCATGGGCACCCTGATGTCCAGCGGCATCATGGAGGGCGGCAAGGCCCTGAAGGGCAGGGCGGAGATCGGTCCGGCGGATCTGGCGGCGTACCTCACCGCCTTCGCCGGGGGCATCCAGAAGCGGGGTAAGTGCCAGCAGGGGGACCGTACTATTCTGGACGCTGTGGCCCCCGCCGCCGAGGCTGCGGAGAAGGCCGCCGCCGAGGGCGGAGATCTGGCCGCCGTCCTGGCCGCCGCCTGCGAGGGGGCTGCCCAGGGCGTGGAGGCCACCAAGGGCATGACCCCGAAATTTGGCAAGGCGGCGGTGTTCGCCGCCAAGGCCGCCGGGGTGGCCGATCAGGGCGCCGTGGCGGGAATGTACATGCTCCGGGGCTTGAAGCGGGGCCTGGAGGCGCTGTAAACAGGATGCTGGATGTCAGACAGATTGAGACATTTGTTCTGAATGCTCCAGGAAACTGCGTCTCTGAGCGGGACGCCATCACCCCACAGGCGGCGGGCGTGCGCCTGTTTGACCCGCCCATTTTCGCCGTGGGCGACCCGGACGATCCGCTCTTCGCCGGCCTGAAGCGCCCGGAGGCGGTGGGTCCCCACCTGCTGCTCCCCCGGGACTGGCTGCCGGAGGCCCGGAGCGTCCTCTCCTTCTTCCTGCCCTTCAGTGACGCGGTGAAGTCCAGCAACGCCGCGCCCCCCGGGGACTTTCCCTCCCCCCTGTGGCTCCACGGGCGGATCGAGGGGCAGGCGTTCCTGCTGGATCTCTGCCGGGAGTTGGTGCGGCTGCTGGAGCGGGAGGGGGCCGTCTCCGTGGTTCCCGCCATGGACAGCCGCTTCTGGACGGTGAGCCCGCCCCAGCCGGCCACCGGGGCGCTCTGCTACACAAGCAACTGGTCGGAGCGCCACGCCGCCTTTATCTGCGGACTGGGTACCTTCTCCCTCTCCAGGGGCGTCATCACGGAGAAGGGGGTCTGCGGCCGCTTCGGCAGCCTGATTACCACTGCGGCGCTCCCCGTCACGGTGCGGCCCTACCACGACCTGGAGGAGTACTGCATCCACTGCGGGGCCTGTGCGCGCAACTGCCCCGGCGGCGCCATCTCCCTGGAGCAGGGGAAGCAGCATCCCCCCTGTTACGACTTTCAGGCGAGCATTCTGGACCGCACCGCCCCCCGCTACGGCTGCGGCAAGTGCCAGGTATCCGTTCCCTGCATGAGCAAAATCCCCGGAAAATAGGAAAAACACTCCCCGGCGCAACCGCGCCGGGGAGTGTTTTTGTCTGTCAAAAAAGCCGGCAGAACATCGTTGGCGGTAAGGAGGATAGTGTGAAAGGAACCCAAGAGGGGTTCCTTTCGCGTTAAATCAACCCGCCGCAGCGACAGATTTCGGCCCCAGGGCCGAAATCTGGCTCAGCTTATCGAAAAACCCGTTAGGTTTTTCGATAAGCTGAGCCACTCCCCGGCGCAACCGCGCCGGAAGTGTTTTTGTCGGAGGGAGAGGAGATTTTGAGAGGGCGGGGTAATCTTTGGCTGCCCACCAAATTCTGACCGCTTTTACACACCCGTTGTCCTATAATACCCCATAGCAAACAGCCCGCGCCCCTGGCGCGGAGAGAGGGGGACGGCCATGCGCGTCATCTATGCGGATCTGGCGTTTTTTCTCAACGCCGCATTGGACTATCTGACCCTCTGCTGTACGGTGCGCCTCTTTGGACTGCCTCTGCGGCAGATACGGCTGGCGGCGGCGGCGGCCCTGGGGGGGATCTATGCCGTGCTGGCCCTGCTGCCGGGGTGGTCGCTGCTGGGCTCGGCGGCGGGGAAGTGCCTGATGGCCCTGGGGATGGTCCTTATTGTCTTCGGCCGCCGGGGGTACTTTCTCCGCCACTACCTGCTGTTTCTGGCGGTTTCCTGCACCCTCTCCGGGGCGGTGGTGGGGGTGGAGGCCATCCTCCTTGCCACCGAAAGCCCCTGGGTGGTGTTTCTGGTCTCGGGAGGGTTCTGCGCCTTTGTGCTCTCGGTGGTGTTTTTCCGGGGGGGCGCCGCCGCGCCGGGACTGGTCCGGGCGAAGATTGGCCTGGGCGGGAAAACGGCGGCGGTTACCCTCTTCCGGGACACCGGCAACACCCTGCGGGACCCGGGGAGCGGGCAGGTGATCTGCGTGGTCTGGGCGGAGGCGCTGGCGTCCCTGCTGAAGGACCGCCAGGTTCCCCGGCACACCGTGCCCTACCAGTCCCTGGGCCAGACCGCCGGGGCGCTGGAGGTGTTCTACTGCGACGCCCTGACCATCGACGGCAGGACGCTGCGGCACTACCCCATCGGCCTTGCGCCCCATCCGCTGTCCGACGGCGGCGGATTTGTGGGACTGTGGGGCGGCGGACAGGAAGGAGCGAGGCAATATGGACCGCCATTGGCTGCAAAATCTACATAACCGAATCTGCGCCCTGCTGGCCAAATGGGGCCTGCTGCTCCCCGGCCGAAGCCACTACATCGGGGGCAGCGACACCCTGCCTCCGCCCCTGCCCCGGGAGGAGGAGGCCGCCCTGCTCCAGCGCCTCCAGCAGGGGGATCTGGAGGCCCGGCAGACTCTCATCGAGCGGAACCTGCGGTTGGTGGTCTACATCGCCCGCCGCTTCGAGAACACGGGGATCAACATCGAGGATCTGATCTCCATCGGCGCCATCGGCCTCATCAAGGCCATCAACACCTACAAGCCGGACAAGAACATCAAGCTGGCCACCTACGCATCCCGGTGCATTGAGAACGAGATTCTCATGTACCTGCGCAAGAGCGTAAACCAGAAGGGGGAGGTGAGCCTGGACGAGCCGCTGAACACCGATTGGGACGGCAACGAGCTTCTCCTCAGCGACATCCTGGGCACCGACAGCGACGCCGTCTCCCGCCCCATCGAGGAGGACGTGGACCGGACCCTGCTCACCGAGGCTATCTCCCACCTGGAGGAGCGGGAGCGGGAGATCATCATTCTCCGCTTCGGCCTCTTCGGGGCCAAGGAGCAGACGCAGAAGGAGGTGGCGGACCGGCTGGGGATCTCGCAGTCGTACATCTCGAGGCTGGAGAAGCGGATTATTCTGCGGCTGAAGCGGGAGATTTTGCGGATGAGCTGAGAGCTAAGAGTGGAGAGATAGGAGATATGAGATAGGAGATAGGAGTTGTGGTATCCCGCCTTTGGCGGGATCAGACTGTCAAAAAAGTCAATAGAGCAGGATGACGGTAAGGAGGATAGTGTGAAAGGAACCCAAGAAGGGTTCCTTTCGCGTCAAATCGCCCGCCCGCAGGCGACAGATTTCGGCTGTGAGCCGAAATCTGGTAGGCCCGGCAACTGTGTTGCCGGGCCTACCCAAGAGGGGTTCCTTTCGCGTGCAATCGCCCGCCCGTACCCCAAGGGCATTTCCTCGCCGCTGCGCGGCTCAGGCACAGGCGACAAATTGCGGCCAAAGGCCGCAATTTGCCTCAGCTTGTCGAAAAACCCGTTGGTTTTTTTGACAAGCTGATCCCGCCTTTGGCGGGATGGATTTGAAAATTTGATCGACTTCCGGCAGAGGCTTGTCTCTCTGCCGGAAAATTTTTTGGATTTGCCTCTTGACAAATTGGTTTGTTGGTTCTATAGTTAGTTACATGAGTAATGAACCATAGAACAAGGGGAAGGAGGAAGGGGATTGCAGCAGCAGTTGACGGACAGTAAATCCATTTATTTGCAGATTGGGGAGATGATTGAGACGGATATTCTGCGGGGCATCCTCCTGGAGGAAGAGCAGGCTCCCAGTACCAATGAGCTGGCCCGGCGGTTTACCATCAACCCGGCTACGGCGGGGAAGGGGCTGAATCTGCTGATCGATCAGGGGATTCTTTACAAGCGGCGGGGCATCGGCATGTTCGTGGCCCCGGGGGCCCGGGAGAAGATTCTGGAGAAGCGGCGGACGGCTTTTTTGGAGGGCCGGCTTAAAGAATTGCTGGACGAGGCGGAGCGCCTGGGCATCACGAGAGACGAGATTATCAAGATGATAGAGGAGAGCGACCTATGAAACTGATCTGTGAGCATCTGACCAAGGCCTACAGCGGCCGGGAGGTCCTGCGGGATGTGAGCCTGACCCTGGAGCCGGGGAAGATCTACGGCCTGATCGGCCGCAACGGGGCGGGGAAGACCACCCTCCTCTCCGCTCTCACCGCCCAGATTCCCGTCACCTCCGGTACGGTGACGCTGGACGGGGAGGCGGTGTGGGAGAACCGGGGGGCGCTGAAGGAGCTATGTTTCTCCCGGGAGCTGAACGTCTCCTCGGAGAGCGGCCTCAGCGCCATGAGGGCGAGGGACTACCTGCGCTACGCTGCCATCTACTACCCCCGGTGGGACGCGGCTCTGGCCGACCGGCTGATCGGCGAGTTCCAGCTGCCGGTGAAGAAAAAGCTGGGGAAGCTCTCCAAGGGGATGCTGTCCATGGTGACCATCGTGGCGGCTCTGGCCAGCAAGGCGCCCTTTACCTTCCTGGACGAGCCGGTGGCGGGCCTGGACGTCATCGCCCGGGAGCAGTTCTACCGTCTGCTGCTGGAGGAGTACCAGGCCACCGGGCGAACCTTTCTGGTGTCCACCCACATCATTGAGGAGGCGGCCAATGTGTTGGAGAAGGTCATTGTCCTCCGCGCCGGCCAGCTTTTGACCGTGGCCGACACCCAGAGCCTCCTGGACAGCGCCCGGTACGTCACCGGCAAGGCGGAGGATGTGGACGCGGCCACGGCGGGGCTGGAGGCGCACCACGCCCGGCATATGGGCCGGAGCAAGGCGGTGACCGTGTTCCTGCGGGAGGGGCAGAGCATCCGGGAGGGGTACGACCTGACGGTGCAGCCCATGAGCCTCCAGCAGGTCTTTGTGGCCCTGTGCGGCGAGGAGGAGGGGGAGCAATGAGAGAGACCATCCGCTACTGGCTTCTGACCCTCTGGCAGACCGTCCAGGTGGCCCTGTGGGCTGTCCTGTTCATCGGCGTGATCTTCCTGGCCCGGGTGGACTTCTCCCAGGGGGGCATCTCCTCCTACCTGCTGCCTGCTGTGATTACCGCCAGCGCCGCCCTGTCCCAGATGCTCTGCGGCCCCGGGATGCACATCCTGTACATGCCTGTGCAGCTGGCCCTGGGGGAGACCCGGCGGAACATCCTTGTGGGCTATCTGGCCGGCCTGGTCCTCTACGCCCTGGCCCCGGCGGTCCTCTGCGCCCTCCTGCTGGCCCTGAGCCCCGCCGTCCCCAACCGTCTGGCTCTGGCCCTGGGTCTGCTGCTGGTGCAGCTCCTCTCCGGCGCCGCCAGCAATCTCCTGGGGGTGATCTACGCCAGGTGGAAGCTCATCGGCTGCTTCATCATCGGCGCGGTGTCCGCCTGTATCGGCGGCGGGTTTGTCAGCATCGGCATGCTGGACCTGTTCTCCGACCGCCTGTCCCTGGCCTTTTTGGGCCGGGGGAGCGTCCTTGCGGGGATGGCGGCCGCCGCAGCGGCGCTGCTGGCCCTGGGCGGCCTCCTCACCGCCCTGCGCCTGCGGCGCTTGGAAGTAAAGCTATAGGGAGGAAGAGAGATGAAACAACTGCAGCGGTACACCCGCCTGGCCCTGTTTGACCTGCCCCTGATGGTGGCCGTCACCGCCGGCGCCTTTGCCATAGGCATGGCCTTCACCCTGCTGTTCTGCCTGGTCTTCCTGAACTGGAGCGACGGCTACGGCATGATGGGGGGCGCCATGGGGCTGGTGGGCATCCTGGTGGCGGTGCTGATCCGGCGCAACCTGAACCCCCACACCCGCCTCTTCCTCGCCCTCACCATGGGGGAGAGCCGCCGGAGCTACCTCGTTTTCGACACCCTGGCCGCGGCGGTGGAGTGCTGCCTCCTGTGCGCCCTGCTGTGGGTCCTCTGCCATCTGGAGATCGCCCTCTACAGCCTTGTTCTGCCGGGCTGGACCAACGAGATGAACATGCTGGAACTTTTCTTCCGGCCCTCCGTGGCAGCGGTGTTCGTCGCCGCTCTGGTGACGCTGAATCTGTTCTGGACCGCCGTCATGGGCCGCTTTGGCCTCAAGGGCTTCTTCCTGACCTGGATCCCCCTGTGTATGCTGCCGTCCCTGCTCGCCCCGGCCATCGACGCCGCCCAGTCCGGTGAGAGGTCCCTCTTCGGCCTCCTGGGCCGGGGAATCCTGTGGGTGATCGACGGCGCCTCCGCCGTTCCCTGGCAGGCCATCGTCGGCGCGATCCTGCTGGCCGTCCTGGCCGTCAGCGCCGCAATGCTGCGGAAGATTCCGGTGAGGCTCTGATTTCGCACTTCTGACTGAAAAAAGCGGAGGGGAGGTGAGGGTAGTGCGAAAGTGTCTGCGCTGCGGAGGGGAGGTGAGAGAGGGCTGCGCCGTCAAGGTGGTGATCTGTCCCAAGTGCGGCGAGGTATCTGTCTATCTGAACGATGTGGAGAAGCTGCGATAGTAGCCAGAGAGGGGCCGGTCTTTAAGACCGGCCCCTCTGCCATTTTGCACATCTACAGCCATTCCCGACGGGAGACCGCCGGACAACATTGCTGCCCGGTTATGGTGCGCTCCTCTCCGCTGCCGCTGTCAGTCCGGCGATGTCCCCGGCCTGAATGGCGTCGATGGCCGACCCGATGCGCTCCGGCTCCCAGTCCCACCAGCGCAGGGCCAGCAGGGTCTGGATGGTCTCCTCGTCAAACCGGCGGCGAATGGGCCGGGCGGGGACGCCGCCCACGACGGTGTAGGGCGGTACATCCCTGGTCACCACCGCCCGGGCGCCGATGATGGCCCCGTCCCCGATGGTGACGCCGGAGAGAATCACCGCCTCGTAGCCGATCCACACGTCGTTTCCCACCACAATATCCCCACGGTTGTCCCAGGCCTCGTGGAGACGCTCCACCGGCCGGTTCCACTCCTCGAAGAACAGAGGGAAGGGGTAGGTGGACAGGGAAGCCAGGGCGTGGTTGGCGCTGTTGAACAGGAACTTCGCCCCGCAGGCGATGGAGCAGAACCTGCCGATCACCAGCTGATCGCCGTTGACGGGGTAGTGGTAGAGCACGTTGTTGCGCTGGAAGTCCCGGGGGTCGTTGACAAAGTCGTCGTAAAAGGTGTAGTCCCCCACGGTAATGGAGGGGTCGGTGACCACGTTTTGCAGGTACACCGTGCTGTGCCCCTGGGGGCGGGGATAAATTTTCCACTGCGGGATCATCTGAAAAAACCTCCTGAAAATTTGGTTGATTCAAATCATCCCGCCCAGGGCAATGCAGCGCCTCATGGCATACCATCCTCTCCGGAATGTATAAATTGGGTTGAAAATTACTCCTCGTACAGCAGTAGGCTGAACCAGGTGACCACGTTGCCGGCGGCCATGAAGTCGATGCCGAACCGCTCGGCCAGGTCGGACACCAGGATCCCCTGGCTCTCCACGCAGGGGTACATCACCTCCGGCCGGCGGCAGGGGCCGTCGGGGTAGGCGCAGTGCTGGCATATTTCGCAGGACTCGGTGGAGAGCACATAGGGCTCGATCCCCTGCTCCCGCAGGAGGCCGTGGACGGTGCGGGTGACCTCCTCGTGGGCGGAGCGGGTCTTTAGCAGGGCGGGCATGTTCTCCAGGTCCTCCACCTCCGTCATGGTGACGATCAGCAGGGCCTGGGGATAGCTTAGGCACCGCTCCCGGCACGCCGCCACGCTGCCCACCGCCGGGGGACAGGCCCAGGTGGTGTTATACTGGGGGCACTCCGTCTCGCAGATGTACCGGACCTTGTCGGAAAACACCAGCTGCTCTGTGGGGAAGAACTCGTACTGCACGATGGGCAGCTCCCGGAGCTGCCGCTCCAGCAGGGCTCTATCCATTGGCCGTCTGGTCGGGGTAGGTATGGGTGCAGATGCGGCGGATCTCCGCCTGGATGGCCTTCAGGTCGTCGAAGGTCTCCGGCCGGCGGGAGGGGTCCCGGAGGAGGGCGGCGGGGTGGTAGAGGGCGGTCATGCGGATGCCGGCCTTGTCAAACCACTGGCCGTGCTCCTTGGTGATCTTGAAGTCCGGCTTGATGATCTGCATGGCGGCGATGCGGCCCAGGCAGACGATAATCTTGGGCGCAATCAGGGCGGTCTGCCGGCGGAGGTAGTCGATGCAGGCCTCCTGCTCCACGTTCAGCGGGTCCCGGTTCTGGGGCGGGCGGCACTTGACGATGTTGGTGATGAAGATTTTCGTCCGGTCCAGCTCGATCATCTCCAGCATGTCGTCCAGCAGCTTCCCCGCCCGGCCCACGAAGGGCAGGCCCTGGGCGTCCTCGTTGGCGCCGGGGCCCTCGCCGATGAATAAAAGCTCCGCCTCCGGGTTGCCGTCGCCAAAGACCACGTTCTTCCGCGTCTCCGCCAGTCCGCACCGCCGGCAGGAGAGACACTCCTCCCGCAGGGCGCTCCATGCTTCTGTCATTGTGGCAGCCTCCTTGTCTCTGTAAGTGTAAAAAGAGTTTTCCGTATGGTTTCCCGCCCTTCCGGACAGCATAGGAGTACTACGCCGCTACGCGGAAAAGGGAGGACGCATATGATCTGGTTCTGGCTGTTTCTATTCTACAGCTTTTTAGGCTACCTCATCGAGCGGATGTTTGCCAAGGTGGTTCGCTCGGAGCGGCAGGTGCGCAAGTGCTTCCTGCTGCTGCCGCTGTGTCCGGTGTACGGCCTCGCCATGACGGCGTTTCTGTCCATGACAGAGCCGGAGATCTATGGCTTCTGGGCCCTGGCCCTCCGGGGGGCGGTGCTGACCACCCTGGTGGAGTACGCCGTCCACGTCTTTTACGAGGCGGCCTTCGGCGTGAAATTCTGGGACTACGGCGACCTGCCCGGCAGCGTCTGGGGCCGGGTGTGTCTGCCCTTCTCCGCCGCCTGGGGACTGCTCTCCGCCGCGGCCGCCCGCTTTCTCCAGCCCCTGCTGGTGCCGCTGGCCGCGCTGATGCCGCCCCTTCTCACCTACGCCGCCCTGCTGGTGCTGACGGCGGACGCGGTGTGTTCGGCGGCCCTGCTCCTCCGCTACCGGAACACGGAGCTCCTGAGCCTGCGGGCGCTGGTGCAGCTCAGCAGCGCTCCTCCAGCCAACTGAGGACGTCCTGGTAGACGAAGCGCCTGGATTTCTCGTTGAGGATCTCGTGGCGCAGGCCGTGGTAGAGCTTCATGGAGAGATCCCGCACGCCGGCCTTTTGAAATGCGTCGTGGGCGCGCTTCACGCCTCTGCCCATGTCCCCCACCGGGTCCTGGTCCCCGGCGATGAAGAACACGGCGGTGTCCTTATTCATCCGGTCGATGTTGGACTGTTTGGTCAAGAATCGGATGCCGGTGAGCATGTCCCGAAAGAGGCCCAGGGTGGCGTCGCCGCCGCAGAGGGGGTCGGCGATGTAGGCGTCCACGTTGTCCGGGTTGGCGGAGATCCAGTCGAACTTGGTCCGGGCGGGGGCGAAGGCCCTGTTGTAGGCCCCGAAGGCCAGCTGATCGGCCTTGGGGGAGAAGGCGGCGGTCCCCAGCTTTTTGATCTCGCTGTTGGCCACCAGCAGCCCCCCGGAGACCACCAGCGGCGACTGGTGCCCGGTGCCGCAGAGCACCGCCCCCCGCAGATGGCCGGGGCAGCGGATGAGGTAGGTCCGGGCGATGAAGGAGCCCATGGAGTGCCCGAAGAGGAAGTAGGGGACCTCCGGCCAGGCCGCCGCCGTCCGCCGCTGGAGCGCCGCCACGTCGTCCACCACGTGCGTCCAGCCGTCCCGCTCCCCGAAGTAGACCGGGGGCTGTCCCTCGATCTGGGAGAGGCCATGGCCCAGGTGGTCGTTGGCGGCCACCAGGAACCCGGCGGCGCAGAGGAAGCGGGCGAAGGGCTCGTAACGGGCGGCATACTCGGCCACGCCGTGGGAGATCTGCACCACGCCGCGGACGGGCCGGGACACCGGCGTCCACTGGTTGACATGGATCAGCGTTTTCCCGTCGCTGGAGGGGAAGTAATACTCAGAGAAAACAGACATGGCGAAGCCTCCCTTACCGTTTTATTTTTCCCAGTATAGCATATATTTGTAAAAATAGATAGATATATTTCAAGGCCGCCGTACATTTTTTCGAGCCCCGTCGGGCGGACAGTTCCACGACTGTACCCCCGCTCCCCACACCGCAGCGGCGCGGCAAGAGAGCCTTGAAAATACGCTTCAGGGTCAGCGGAGAACGCCTTGCGTCCTTCGCCTCGCTGTATACTCTTTCCTCCCGCCTCCTTTTTACTTTTTCTCAACCGCGTTGACTATAAACAGACCCTGACGCGGGCAGAAAAAAATTGGAGGTGCTTTCACACCTCCAATACTTCGCAGAGCAACGCTACTTGTTGTCAAAAATCTTAATAATATCCGCAAACGGATCGTCTTCCTTCTCCGGCTTGGCCGGCTCCTCCGGTTTGGCTGCCTCGGCGCTGCGGCCGCCGCCGGTAAAGAGGGGCTCCCCGAAGAGCCGCTCGAACTCGCTGCGGATCTCCGCGGACTTGGAGGCTGCCGGGGCCGCCTGGGGCTGCTGAGCCTGCTGCTGTGCCGGAGCCGCCGCCGGCTGCGCCTCGTGCTTCTCCTCGAAGCCGGTGGCGATAACGGTGACCTGGAGCTCGTCGTCCATGGACTCCTCCAGGATGGCGCCAAAGATGGTGGCGGCGTCGGGATGTACATAGTCCTTGATGAGGTTGGCCGCCTGCTCCACCTCCTCCAGACCGATGTCCAGGGAGGCGGTGATGTTGACCAGGATGCCCCGGGCTCCCTCGATGCTGGTCTCCAGCAGGGGGCTGGAGATGGCCAGACGGGCGGCCTCCTCGGCCTTGCCCTTGCCGGCGGCCCGGCCCACGCCCATGTGGGCCAGCCCCGCGTCCCGCATGACGGTGCTCACGTCGGCGAAGTCCAGGTTGATGAGGCCCGGACGGCGGATCAGATCGGAGATGGACTGCACCGCCTGGCGCAGCACGTCGTCGGCAATCTCGAAGGCGTTGGCGAAGGTGATCTTCTGGTCCGAAGCGTACTTCAGCCGCTCGTTGGGGATAATCACCAGGGAGTCCACCTTGGTGCGCAGCTCCTCGATGCCGGCCTCCGCCTGCTGCATCCGCCGGCGGCCCTCAAAGCCGAAGGGCTTGGTGACCACGCCCACGGTGAGGATGCCCTGCTCCTTGGCGATCTCCGCCACAATAGGGGCCGCGCCGGTGCCGGTGCCGCCGCCCATGCCGGCGGTGATGAACACCATATCCGTGTCCTCCAGGGCCTTGGCCAGCTGGTTGCGGCTCTCCTCGGCGGACTTGCGGCCCACCTCCGGGTTGGAGCCGGCGCCCTGGCCGTGGGTCAGCTTCTCGCCGATCTGGATCTTATAGGAGGCGGTGGCCATATCCAGCGCCTGCTTGTCCGTATTGACCACTACGAAGTCCACGCCCTTCATCCCGTCGCGGACCATGCGGTTGACCACGTTATTGCCGCCGCCGCCCACACCGATCACCTTGATCTTCACCACGGTGTCAGGCGCGGTTACCAGTTCAAATCCCATGACAGTTCCTCCTACCGTCCACTATCCTCAGTGACATTGCATACCACCCGATGGTACTATCCTTTGTATATCATTGGACAAAACACGCCCAACATAAAGTGCATACAAGTGTTTTTATTGTAGTCCTCTTTCCCCCTCAGGTCAATAGCAAAACCTCTGTTTTTTCAGATTTTTTTGTCGGAAGGGAGCGGTGTGTCCCGCCTGCCCGCCCTGCGGCGCCTGTTTGAAAACATGCGGTAATCAATACACATCCGGCTTGAAAAAGCAGCGGTCGGGCAGCGTGAGAATCACGGTGCCTGTCTCGTTGTCCTGGAGGCGTTTGATGATTTCCTCCAGCGTGTAGAGCTTCTTGCCGTAGTCTGCGTCGTAGGGCATCTGCACGTCAAACCGGCCGGCGTAGCGCAGTACCAGCATCTGCGCGTCGGTACAGTCGATGCGGCTGGCGGCGGAGAGCATGTCCCGCTCCTTCAGCTCCCCCAGCAGCGTCAGGAGCTGGGCGCTGGTGATGTGGCCGTCGGCAGGGAGGGAGAGGTAGGAGCCCTCGGTGGGCAGCAGCGGCTTGCAGCCGGTGATCTGGGGATAGCCCTCCCCGCCGTCGGGGCCCAGACGCTCCAGGAGCTTTCCCTCGGCGCTGATGAGCCATGCGTCCTCCGCCGTGCTCACCACGGCGACGGCCTCCCCCTCCTCAATCTGGAGAACGATGGTGTTGGGCCAGTGCCGCCAGGGCCGCACCGCCTGCACATAGGGCAGCTGCTGGGTGATATGGTCGGCGATGGCGTACTTGTTGATGAGGAACATGTTCTCCCCGTACTCGATCCCCGCCGCCTCCAGGACCTGCTCCTGCGAGTAGCGGATGTTGCCGGTGACTTCTATGCTCTCCACTTTAAAAAAGAGAATCAGCGCCGCGGCGATGGCGGCACAGATGACAAGGAAGGAGAGAAAGCGCAGCAGCACAGTCAGCCGTCCCCGCCGGTAGCGTTTATTTCTGCGCCGACGCGCCATATCTATCACCTCCGGTAATTCGCTTGAAGACCGCTGACGCTGGGTCTTCAAGCGAGGGGATTTCGCTGCGCTCCATGCACTCGCTTGCGCTCGCACACTCCGCTCCGCGCAGGGTATTTTTTTCGAAAACGCGGTTTCCGAAAAAAATGATTTTAGATTATTTCGCGGCGTGCGCGCCGCGAAACTCTGCGAGGCTTTTGTTTGCGGCCTCAGCCGCAAACTTTGCACACGGCGAGGCCGCAGTGCCGTCGCACGCGCCGGAGGCGCTGTGCGCGTCTCGCCCTCGGCAGAGTTTGCGCCGCAGGCGCAAATAAAATGCAATCGTTTTTCCGGGGACCGCGTCCTCGGAAAAACACTTTGCGGGCCGCGCTCGGCCCGGTCCTTTTTCTCGGGAATCGGCTTTGCCGCTTCCCGAGAAAAAGCCCCCCGCAGATAAAATCCTCGTTTGAAATCAAAGATTTCAAACGACACCGCCTTTCTCTCGATTGAAAGCCCAGCGTCAGCGGGTTTCAATCGAAATCCGCGCGCCCAGCGCGGATAAGTCCCCCACGATGTCCTCATAGCCGCGCTGGATGTGGCGGATGGAGCCGACGCGGCTCTCGCCCTCGGCAGAGAGGGCCGCCACCACCATGGCCGCGCCGCCCCGGAGGTCCGTGGCCTCCACGGAGGCGCCCCGGAGGCGCTCCACGCCGCAGACCACCGCCACCTTGCCCTCTACCCGGATGTCCGCGCCCATGCGGCACAGCTCATCCACGTGGCGGTAGCGGTTCTCAAAGATGTTTTCCACGAATACGGTGGTACCCCGGCTCTTCAGCAGCGCCGCCATGAGCACCGCCTGGGCGTCGGTGGGGAAGCCCGGGTAGGGGGCGGTGCGGACGGGGCGGATGCCCCGCAGCTCCCCGGTGCTCTGGAGGCGGACGGCGGTGCCGGTGCTGTGGATGCGGCATCCCGCCTCGTGGAGGGCGGCGATCACCGTGGAGAGGTGGCGGTAGTCCACGCCCCGGAGCTCCACCTCGCCTCCGGCGGCCGCCACGGCGGAGAGGTAGGTGGCCGCCACGATCCGGTCGGGCATCACCGTGTACTCCGCGTCGTGGGTGGGGCTCCGGCCCGAAACGGTGACCACCGAGGTGCCCGCCCCCCGGACCTGATGCCCCATGGCGCACAGGAAGTGCTGGAGGTCGTCGATCTCCGGCTCCCGGGCGGCGTTGAGGATAGTGGTGACCCCCTCGCAGCCGCAGGCGGTGAGCAGGGCGTTCTCCGTGGCTCCCACGCTGGGGATGGAGAGGGTCAGCTCCCGTCCCCGCATGTCCCCCGTCCGGCAGTGGAGCCGGCCGCCCCCCTCCTCGATCTCCGCCCCCAGCTGCCGCAGGGCGGCAAGGTGGAGGTCGATGGGCCGGGGGCCCAGCTCGCAGCCTCCGGGCAATGAAAGCTCCGCCTGGCCGCAGCGGCTGAGGATGGCCCCTAAAAAAATCACCGAGGAGCGCATCTCCCGCATCAGATGGTCCGGGATCTGGCAGCAGGTCATAGCGGAGGCGTCCACCACCAGATCCTCCCCCGCCCAGTCCGCGCGGCAGCCCAGCTGCCGCAGAATTCGAATGGAGGCGTCCACATCCCGCAGACGGGGGCAGTGGTGGAGCACGGACACGCCGCTATGTAGAATGGTGGCGGCCAGGATGGGGAGCACGCTGTTCTTGGCCCCCTGCACCTGCAAGCTCCCCCGCAGGGGTCTGCCGCCTTCGATCATAAACTCTCCCATAGGTTCCCTCCGCAGTAGAATTTCCGAAAAACTACTCCATCCTATGCAGAGGTCCCCAATTTTGCTATGCCCGCTTCAATTCCTAATTTCTAATTCCTAACTCCTAATTCCTGATTAACCCCACCACCGTCTGATAGATCCGCTCATTGGCGTCCCGGACGCCCAGGGCGGCCATGTTCTGCTCCATGGTTTGCCGCCGGGCCTCGTCATGGAGGATGGCCTCGGTCTCCCGGAGCATCCGCTCCGGCGTGGCCTCCTCCTCCGGAAGCATCAGCGCCCCGCCGTGGTCGGCCAGGACCTGGGCGTTGCGCTCCTGGTGGTGGTTGGTGACGTTGGGGGAGGGGACGATGATAGCCGCGGCGCCCAGGGCCGTCAGCTCGCTGATGGTGGAGGCCCCGGCCCGGCAGATCACCAGATCCGCCGCCCGCATGAGCACCGCCATGTCGTAGATGTACTCCCGCACCTCCACCATCAGCTCCCGGCTGAGGTCCACCCCCCGGCGGCCCAGCTCCTCCGTGATGAGGGAGTAGCCGTAGGCCCCGGCGGCGTGGACGTGGTGGAAGCGGCTGCGCCGGGTCTCCAGGGCGATGAACTCCGCCATCCGCCGGTTCATCTCGCTGGCCCCCAGGCTCCCCCAGAAGGAGATCACCAGGGGCTTCCCGTCGTCCATACCCAGGCGGGCCTTGGCCTCCTCCCGGGTGAGGGCGAAGAACTCCTCCCGCACCGGGGTGCCGGTGACCTGGACCTTGTTCGGGTGGCGGTAGTTCCGGCGGCAGGCTTCAAACCCCACCATGATGACGCTGGCGTGGGGCTCCAGGAGCCTGGTGGTGAGCCCGGGAATGGCGTTGGACTCGTGGACGGCGGCGGGGATCTTCCCCGCTGCCGCCGCCCGGACCATGGGGTAGCTGGCGTAGCCCCCGGTACCCACCACCACCTCCGGCTGGAACCGGCGGAGGATTTTTTTCGCCTCCCGGGGGGCCAGAAAGCAGTTTTTCAGGGAGGTGAGGTTGTGCCGCAGCTCCCCGGGCTTCAGGGAGCGGTGGAAGCTGGAGATCTCCACCGCCTCGAAGGGATAGCCCGCCTGCTCGATGAGCCGCCGCTCGATCCCCCGGTTGGCCCCCACGAACAGCACCTCCGACCCCGCCTGCCGCTCCCGGATCAGCCCGGCCAGCGCCAGCGCCGGATTCACATGTCCTGCGGTGCCTCCGCAGGTGAAGATGACGCGCATGGGGACCACCTCCCTACCACTGCCAATGGGTTGTTCATACGTTTCCTTGAAGGACTGCAACGACACTTGGTTTTGCAAAGCAAAATCTGAGTGGAGTGCGTCCCCGAGGGGGAAAAAGTATCGAAAGGAACTTTAATGCGGGATATTATATATCTTCTGTCAAGAGAACAGTATTATTTTATATTACTACCCGGCTTTTGGCGCTGGTATCTGTCGCGACACGCTGAGTACGATGCCCACCTCAAAGAGCTGGATCAGCAGGGCGGTGCCGCCGTAGCTGAAGAAGGGGAGGGAGATGCCGGTGGCCGGGATCAGCCCTGAGACCACGGCGATGTTCAGGAAGGTCTGGAGGGCGATCTGCGTGGTGACGCCCACGGCCAGCAGCGCGCCGAACCGGTCCCGGGCCTTGATGGCGATCCAGTACCCCCGGATCACCAGCAGGGCGAAGAGGATCATGATGATTCCCGCGCCGATGTAGCCCAGCTCCTCGCAGACCACGGCGAAGATGAAGTCGTTGTGCTCCTCCGGGAGGAACAGGAATTTCTGCCGGCTACGCCCCAGGCCCACGCCCAAAAGGCCGCCGGATCCGATGGAGATCAGGCTCTGGGCCATCTGATAGCTCTTGTCGCCGATGTCCCACCAGGGGTCCCGCCAGGTCTGGATCCGGTCGGAGTTGTAGGCGATCTTCTCCATGATGTCGGTAAAAAGCATCGCATAGAGGCCCCCCCCCGCGACGCCCACACCGGAGGCGATCCAGAGCCAGTGGATCCCCCCCACCACCATCATGACCGCTCCGATGCCCCAGATCAGGATGCACCCGGACAGGTGGGGCTCCGGCAGCAGCAGCGCCGCGTAGAGCACCAGGATGATAAAGTAAGGTGCAAAGCCCTGCCAGAGGGTGCGCATCTTGTCCTTGCGCAGGGAGATGGTGTTGGCGAAGTAGATGATGACGCCCAGCTTTGCCAGCTCCGAGGGCTGGTACTGGGGGCCGGCCACCAGGAACATTTTCAGCCACCGGGTGGCGTGGTTTCGGGTGACGCCCAGAGGCGTCAGCACCAGGGCCAGCAGCACCATGGACCCGATCAGGGCCACGGTGGAGAAGCCCCGCAGGCGCTGGTAGTTGAACTTGCTCATGGCGGCCATGGCGGCGATCCCCGCGGCGGCGAAGATGGCCTGACTGCGGGCAAAGTAGAAGGGGTCGCTGTGCTCCTTCAGCGCCGATGGAAAGCTGGCGGAGAAGAGCATGATGAGCCCGATGACCGTCAGCATCAGCACCAGCACCAGAAAGGGCAGGTCGATGGGCCCCTTGGCGATCTCCTTCAGCTCCCGGGCCTTGTGCCGTTTCCACCGCTGCCTCTGCCGCCGCTCCTCTCTTGTCACGGACCTTCCCCCCTTCCTTCCAGTCTTCCCCGTTCAGCCCCCGCAGGGGCGCCCTCCGCGCAGGAGTTTGCGCCGACCGCGCAAAAAATCTAAAATCGTTTTTTCGGAAATCGGCCAAGGCCGCTTTCCGAAAAAAGCGTAACCCCGTCCTTTCGTTTGAAATCCTTGGTTTTCGAACGAAATATCCTCGCTTGAAGACCCAGCGAAGCGGTCTTCAGGCGAACGCGTAGCGTCCCACTACGCCGAAGTATGCCAGCGTACAGAAAATCAGAGAAATGCAGGTGAAAAGCAGCACGATTTTGATCTCGCTCCAGCCGCACAGCTCAAAGTGGTGGTGCAGCGGAGCCATTTTGAAGATCCGCTTCCCGTGGGTCAGCTTGAAGTAGGTTATCTGAATGATATCGGACATGGTCTCAATGATGTAGATAATCCCCACAAAAGCCAGCACCAGGGGCATGTCGAAGGCGAAGGCCAGCCCCGCCACCGCCCCGCCCAAAAACAGCGAGCCGGTGTCCCCCATGAACACCTTGGCCGGGTGGGCGTTGTAGATCAGAAAGCCCAGCAGCCCCCCTAAGAGCGCCCCGGCGAAGATACCCAGTTGCGTGAGCCGCCACCAGGTGGCCACAGAGACGAAAAACAGCGCCACCGGTACGGTCACCGTGGTGGCCAGGCCGTCCAGGCCGTCGGTGATGTTCACCGCGTTCACCGTGCCCACAATAATGAAGGCCGCCAGCACCAGATACACCGGCCAGCTCAGGTGCCAGTAGACGTGAAAAAAGGGCACGTAGAGCTCCGGCGTCAGCATCCCCTCCAGGCGCATCAGCGCCAGGAAGGCCATGGCCGCCGCCACCTGCAAAAGGAACTTCTGGAGGGCCGTCAGCCCCAAATTCTGGTGCTTGTGGACCTTCTGGTAGTCGTCAAAGAAGCCGATGGCCCCAAAGACCAGGGCGAAGGCGAAGACGTACAGGTGGGTGTACACCCCCCGGGCCATCTCCCCCCAGCCGGCGATCAGCACCGCCGCGGCGATGCCCAGAATAAACATCAGCCCCCCCATGGTGGGGGTGCCGGACTTGCCGGCGTGCCACTTGGGGCCGTCCTCCCGGATGCTCTGCCCCGCCTTCATCCGGCGCAGGGCGGGCAGGATGACCTTGCCCCCCGCCACCGCGGTGACGGCGAAGCTGATAAGACAGGCTGCGATCATAGACATAGCGTTTTCTCCCTTACGGCTCTTTTGTTTGCTTCCGCTCCTCCAGGTATGCTGCCACCACCTCCCGCTCGTCCAGGTGGTGCTTCACGTGGTCGATCTCCTGGTAGTCCTCATGGCCCTTGCCGCAGAGGACGATCACGTCCCCCTGCTGTGCGTGGTCGATGGCGTAGCGGATGGCCTCTACCCGGCTGGGGACGGTGACGTGGGGGGCGCTGCCCTCCGCCACCCCCGGGAGGATGTCGGCGATGATGGCCTCGGGGTCCTCGGTGCGGGGGTTGTCGGAGGTGACGATGACAAAGTCCGCGTTCTCCGCGGCGATTTTCCCCATCTTGGGCCGCTTGGTCCGGTCCCGGTCTCCGCCGCAGCCGAAGAGGGCCACGGTGCGCCCTCGGGCGAAGCCCTTCACCGCTCGAAGTACGTTCTCCAGGGCGTCGGGGGTGTGGGCGTAGTCGATGAGAATGGTGTAGTCCCCGTCGGTGGGCACCACCTCCAGCCGGCCCTTCACGTGGGCGCTGTGGCGGAGGACGGCGGCGCTCTTCTCCAGGGGAACGCCTAAAGCCTCCGCCGCGGCCAGAACGCCAAGGGTATTATATACCATAAAACCACCGGGGATGGCAACCTCTATTTTTGTCCGCTGTCCCTTCTCCACCGCGTCGAAGGCGATTCCCTCCGCCCCCAGGTGGATATTCTCCGCCCGGAGGTCTGCCGGCGCCCGGGTGGAGATCGACACCTTCCGGCAGGCGGCCCCCTCCATCACCCGGGAGGCCCAGGGGTCGTCGATATTGCACACGCCGGTGTCCGAAACCTGGAACAGAAGGGCCTTGGCGTCGCAGTAGCTCTCCATGGTGCCGTGGAAATCCAGGTGGTCCTGGGTCAGGTTGGTGAAGATGCCCACAGCAAAGTGGACCCCGGCCACCCGCCCCAGAGACAGCGCGTGGGAGGAGACCTCCATCACCACGTGGGTGCACCCGGCGTCGGCCATCTGACGAAAGAGCTTCTGGAGCTCGTAGGACTCCGGCGTGGTCCGCTCGGTGTGGAGGACCTCCGCGCCGATCATGTTCTGGTTGGTGCCGATGAGCCCCACCCTGGCCCCGGCGGCCTTCTCCAGGATGTCCTTGAGGAGATAGGTGGTGGTGGTCTTGCCGTTGGTGCCGGTGACGCCCACCATGGTCATCTCCGCCGCCGGGTAGCCGAAGAAGGCGGCGCTGACCTGGGCCAGGGCCAGACGGCTGTCGGCCACCTGGATGTAGGGGATGTCGGTCTCCGGCGCCTGCTCACAGAGGACGCAGGCCGCCCCCCGCTCCGCCGCCATGGGGATGAACCTGTGGCCGTCGGCGGCAAAGCCGGTGATGGCCGCGAACAACTCCCCCTTCCGGGTCTGGCGGGAGTCGTAGCTGACGCCGGTGATCTCCATGGTGAGATCCGCGGCGGCGCGGAGCACCTCCACCTTTTCAAGCAGCTGGGACAGTTTCATGCTCTAACCCTCTTTCCTTCGTAAAAAATCGGGACAATCCCACAGGGCGCTAATCTTTCACCGAGGTGTCGCCGAAGCGGACCTCCACCACGGTGCCGGCCACCACCTGGGCCCCCTCCGGGCGGTCCTGGCTGATGGCCTGGACGGTGCTGCTGCTGCGGTTGCTGGCCCCGGAGACCTTCATGATGAGTCCCGCCTCGGTGAGCTTTTTGTTGGCCTCGGAGGCGGAGAGGCCCACCACGCCCGGCACGGTGCGCAGGTCCGTGGACTTCTGCTCCCCCATGTAGAGGATGATCTCCGCGTTGGAGGGCACGATGGCCCCGCCCACCGGGGTCTGGTCGGTGACGGTCTCCCCGGTCCCCACGGTGCGGTAATTTAAAAAGCCGTACTCCTTCAGCCGCGCCGCCGCGGCCTCCTTGGTAAGGCCCACCACGTTGGGCACGGTGGCGTCGGTGCCCACCAGTTCGTCGGTGGTGTACTGGGCCTCCACGCCCAGGTAGGGCAGGATCTCCGACATAATGGCGCTGGCGGTGGGGGCCACCATCTGCCCGCCGGAGACGTAGGTCCCGGTGTCGCGGGCGGGGGTGTCCAGGGTCAGCAGCATGATGATCTGGGGATCGTCCGCCGGGGCGAAGCAGAGGAAGGACACCACCACGTCGCCCCTGGGGTTCTCGGGGGTGACGGTGCCGGTCTTGTCGGCGGTGCCGGTTTTGCCGCCGATGCGGTAGCCGGCCACCTGGCCGTTGCGCCCGGTGCCGTTGGCCACCACGTTCTCCAGAATCTCCCGGACAGTGGCGGAGGTCTCCTCGCTGATGACCTGCCGCACGGGGGTGGCGTCGTGCTGGGACAGGATGTTGCCGTTGGGGTCCTTCACCTGCTCCACCACGTAGGGGGTGTGGAGGTAGCCGCCGTTGATGCAGGCCGCCTGGGCGGTAATCAGCTGCAAAGGCGTCACGGTGAAGGTCTGGCCGAAGGAGTAGCAGGCCACATAGACCTCCGCGCTGTTGAAGGTCTTGCGGTCGGTGAAGAGGCCCGAGGCCTCCCCGGGGAGGTCCACGCCGGTGGGCTCAAAGAGGCCGAAGTCCTCCAGGTAGCTGTAGTAGGTGTCGGAGCCGATCTTGTAGCCCATGCTGATGAAGGCCGGGTTGCAGGAGTTGGCGGTGGCGGTGGCCAGATCCTGGGTGCCGTGTCCGGCGTGGTTGGAGCAGTTGATGGGCTTGGTGACCCCCTTCACCCGGACGCTGCCGGAGCAGTGGAAGGTGGAGTTCTTGTTCACCACGCCCTCCTCCAGGGCCATGGACAGCGTGAGAATCTTGTAGGTGGAGCCGGGCTCATAGGTATCGTTGAGGCACTTGTTGCGCCACTGGCGGTTGCGCAGGGATGCCAGCTTCTCCGACCGGGCCTCCTCGTCCAGGGTGGTCTTGGCCTCCTCCCACTGCTGCTGGAGGGCGGCGTCGTAGAGGTCGCTGTAGTTGTTGAGATCGTAGTTGGGGAGGGACGCGATGGCCAGCAGCGCGCCGGTGTTCACGTCCATGACGATGCCCGTGGCCCCGTTCTTCGCCCTGTATTTAGCCAGCATCTCCTCCAGGCCCTTCTCCAGGTAGTACTGGATGTTGCTGTCGATGGTCAGCACCACGTCGTTGCCGTTCTGGGCGTCGTAGTACTGCTCGTACTGGTAGAGCAGCGTCTTCCCCGTCACGTCCTTGGCGGTGACGGTGAGGCCCGCGGCCCCCTGGAGCTCCTCCTCGTACAGCGCCTCGGTGCCGTAGGCCCCCTGGTTCTCGCCGTTGACAAAGCCGATCACGTGGGAGGCCAGGGTGGAGTAGGGGTAGAACCGCTTGGAGTCGGCGGAGAGGTAGATGCCCCGGAGGGTGATCCGGTTTCGCTGCCAGTCCTCCGCCGCCAGAGGCCGGCCCTGGGCGTCCTTGGGGACGATGATGTTCCCCTTCTCGTCAATCTCCCCGTTGATGAAGCGGCGGACCTCGTCGGCAGTCTCCTGGTCCGCCTTCTTCACCAGCCACTCATACTGGGAGTTGGTTTTCTTCATCCGCTCCAAGATCCAGTCCTTCTCCAGATCCAGAATCCGGGCCAGGCCCTCGGCCACGTAGTCCTCGTAGCGGCCCTTCAGGTAGGTGGCCTTGTCGCCCTCCTTCTCGTTCTCCTGTTTGGGCCGCTGGGCGATGTCCCGGGGGGAGATGAAGATGGTCTCCGCCGTGGCGGACACGGCCAGGGTCTCCCCCGTGCGGTCGTAGATGGTGCCCCGGGAGGCGGAGATGGTGGTGCTGAGGGTCTGCTGCTTCACCGCCCGCTCCTGGAGGGACTCGTGGTCGGTGATCTGGAGCCGGTAGAGCTGGACGAAGAGCAGCGCGAAGGTCACCACGCCGAAAAAGACGGCGAATACCAGCGTCCGCCGCTGAATGGTCTGACTGGCCTGCCGGGCGTTGGCGGCCTTTCGCTTGAGTTTTTGCAGTTTAGGCACGTAAGAATCCTCCTTAGGGGGTACAGAAGCGCGATGGGTCTCGCTGTGATTCTGCCAAACTTCGACAGATCTGCCGCTCCTGCCGGCGGCGCCAGCTGTTTGGACGCATTTTGACAAGCTGAGGAGTAAGAGGCCGCTTTTCCTCTTACTCCCCACGCCGCTACACAGATCACTATAAGCAGTTCTCAGCGGAAATATTCCACCGCTTTGCCAATCCACTCCTTCACTGTGTCCAGCGCCCCGGCGGCGCCGTGCTTTTCTTGCTGGTAGACAACGGCGTTGTCCGGAGTGGAGAGGTCGATATTGTAGATTTGAGACTCGCCGGGCAGGCTCATCCCCGCCGCCAGCGCCGCCTCCTTCACCGTAGCCAGATCAAAAGCCTGTTCGTGCTTGGTGGTCAGCACCACCTGCTCCGTCTGGAGGGCGGCTACCTGGGCCCGCTTGTCCACCACGCTGTTGGAGATCACCGACAGCTCCACATAGCACAGAACCGTCAGCACCATCAGCGCCGCCGCGACGGCGAAGGCCGCCACCATGGCCGGGGCCAGCTTGTCCGCCTTGCGGATTTGCGCCTTGGTCTTCTCGTGGGCCCGGGCGATTACATCCGCCGCGTGCTCCTCCATAGGCGCGGTGTACAGGTCCGGCGTCATGCGGCCGGTGCGGTCCAGCTGACGCTCCAGCGTGTTGAAATCGTAGGCCAGAGAGCCGTTCACCACGCCCGGCGTGCGGTATTGCTTTTTCGCCTTTGTCGCTGCCATGCTCTCTGTCCTTTCACAGTAACTTCTCTTTTGCGTTTAAAGCCCATTCCTTTTGGGACCTGTCCCAAAAGGAGGCGCTGTGCGCACTGCGCCGACGTTTACGGCCGGGGGGAGAACGCCGCCTCCGTCCGCTCCGCGACTCTCAGCTTGGCGCTGCGGGCTCGGGGGTTCTCCTGCAGCTCCTCCGCCGAGGCGGTAACGGGCTTGCGGTTCACCAGATGCACCTGGGGTTTCTTCCCGCACACGCACACCGGGAACTCCGGCGGACAGGTGCAGCCTGTGGCCATCTCCCGCAGCTCCTGCTTGACGATCCTGTCCTCCAGACTGTGGAAGGTGATGACCGCCAGCCGTCCGCCGGGGCGGAGGCTCTCCACCGCGCCCCGGAGCATGGGCGTCAGCTCCCCCAGCTCGTCGTTGACGGCGATGCGGATGGCCTGAAAGCTCCGCTTGGCCGGGTGCTGCTTCTCCCGCAGGGCCTTGGCCGGCATGGCGGAGCGGATGATCTCCACCAGCTCCAGGGTGGTCTCAATACGCCGCGCCTGCCGGGACGCGACAATGGCCCGGGCGATGCGGGGGGCGTACCGCTCCTCGCCGTAGTCAAAGAGGATGCGCCGCAGCTCCTCCTCGCTGTAGGTATTCACCACCTCCCGGGCCGTGAGGGCCGCGGAGGCGTCCATACGCATATCCAGGGGGGCGTCCTGCTGATAGCTGAACCCCCGCGCCGCCTCGTCCAGCTGGGGGGAGGAGACGCCCAGATCAAAGAGCATCCCGTCCGCCCGGTCCACACCCAGACTTGACAGCACCTGCCTCACCTGGCTGAAGTTGCTGTGGACCAGCGTCACGCGGTCCCGATAGGCCGCCAGCCGCTCCCGGGCGGCGGCGAGGGCGGTCTCATCCCGGTCCAGGGCGATGAGCCGGCCGGTGGTGAGCCGCTGCGCGATTGCCAGGGAGTGCCCCGCCCGGCCCAGAGTGCCGTCCACATAGACGCCCTCCGGCCGGATGGCCAGGGCCTCCATGCACTCGTGCAGGAGCACCGGCCGGTGTCCGTAATCCTTCTCCATCTTATCCTGTCCCGCCGTATCAATAGTAGTACCTGCAATACCCGCCTGAAAGCGCCGGCAGCGCGAAAATCAGAGCTCCAGCTCCTCCATGGCCGCGGCCAGATTCTCCGGGTCCAGACCCACTTCCTCGATGGCCTGCCACCGCTCCGGGTTCCACAGCTCCACGCACTTGGAGGCGCCGGTGATTACCACGTCCTTCTCCAGCGCGGCGTACTGGCGCAGCTTGGCGGGCACCAGAATCCGGCCCTGGCCGTCGGGCTCACACCTGGCGGCGTTGGCGAAGAGAGTCCGCATGGAGCGGGCCCTGGAGAGGGGCAGAGCCTCATACTTCTCCGTCAGAGCCGCCCACTTCACGTCCGAGTAGACGCTGAGGCAGCCGTCCAGACCGATGGTGACGTAAAACGTCTCCCCCAGCTCCTCGCGGAATTTGGCGGGGATAAACAGCCGGCCCTTGGCGTCGATACTGTGCTGATATTGGCCGATCATGTTTCCCCACCTGCCTTTCTCTCTGTGGGGCTGTTGTGGGTTAGTCCACTACTTTCCCCCACTTTCCACCACCCGCGTTCTTTAGTATACCCGCTCGCCGGACAAATTGCAAGGGAAAATTTTGTACTATTTTTCTCGAATTATGTCAATATTACCCAGAAATAATGAATTTTTATAATATAAAACGTACGTTCTATAATGTTGCTTCTGCGGGACTTTTCCGCCTCCCCCATATCTTGTGCAGCAGATGGGAACCAGCGCCACATCTTGTATCGATTACAGGGCGTTTTCTGCTTTTTGATTTTATAGATCAGCATTATGCACAAATTTGACATACAAATTTTGGCCGCCTGCGGGCGAATTGGTCCGGTTTTTCCGGCGGTGGTCGGAGGCGCACAAAATTACCCTCGGCGGGGGAGGAGGCCGCCTGTTCCGCGCCGCGAAACCCGGGATACCATTTGCGTTTTCTGGCCCCCTGTGCTATCATCAGTGTGCGGGCCTTGTTTGAAAATTGTCAACATGCCCAAACGGCGGGGGGTTCCGCCATACCGCGTAAAAAATTCTTGAAATACATAGAGTATTTCTGCAAATTCTGCCCTGTCCAGCGAAAAAATCCCTTGCCGTTGGGCGTATTGCCACGTGTCAAACAAGTCCTATAGTCGAATAACGTGAAGACCAGCAGAGAACGGAGAAGAAAATGGCGCACAGCTTCGATGTACCCGCAAGGGACACGCCCCATCCGTGAGGCGACTGGGCCGCCGTCCCTGGCGGCGGTCAGCCCGCCTCCCTCTTGCCCTTCCTCAAGTTGTTCGACTCTATTCTTTCATATAGAGGAGGCGTTCTGCCATGTCAAGCACGGAAGCCTGCGCAGCACTGGCTGTGAACTACTATCAGATGGGCGTTGCCCATATGGACAATGCCCTGCCGGCGCAGGCCATGCTCTACCTCAAACGGGCCGACACCGTATACAGCGCCAGGGATGAAATCTACGACGCCGTCGGGCCTGCCCTGGTGGACGACTGCTCCGGCCGCATCGGGGAGTTGGAGGAGGAGCCGCTCTTCTCCAATGAGTTTCCCCAGGCGGTTGCGGAGCTGGCGGAGGAGCTGGACGAGGACCAGGTTCGCGTCTGGGGCCTCTTCACCCTCTGCCGGCTGGTGAGGCTGGGGGAGCGTCTGGCCGCCCTTCCCGGCTGCGAGCTCTTTGGTCAGCTGCGCTGGGCGGCGGAGTTCGTCCTCCGCTCCTTCCAGGAGGAGGTCACCGGCCGGGAGCTCCGGCGGCTTCAGGACCTGGGCAGCGCCTTCTATGAGCTCAGCGGCAGCCCGGCCTACTTCGCCGGCGGAGCTGTTGCCGTCCCCGGCGGCCCGGACTTTGAGGTCTTTGATCTCAACGGCCAGATGGTCCTTGAGGAGCTGATGATGTACCTCACCGCCCACGTGGACCGCCTCACCGGAGAGGAAAACACCCTGGTGACGGAGATCATCCCCTGCGCGCTGATGATCGACTACTGTCTGCGCACAGCCGGACAGGATGAGGAACACCCCCTGATCCGGCGGGAGATCGGGCGCATCCAGAGCGATCTGGACTTTCTCCGCACCGGCCCCACCTGGGCGGCGGTAAACCGGCGGGCGGCGGAATACCTGGAGCTGGACATCCTGGCGCAGTAGCCGCGCTCCGCCCGGACGAGCGCCTGACAGGGCTGTGACCGGCGCTGCGGATCCGCTCCTTTAGGGCCTGCGCATATCTGCCTGCTGCGAACAGCCCCTGACGCAAAAAAGTCACCGGCCCGATTATGGAATAATCGGGCCGGTGACTTTTTTGGCGCTCTGTCAGAAAGCGGCCCTCCGGCGGGAAAAATGGCGGCGCCCCGGCGGCTGTCTGCCATACAGAGAGCTGCTGGCAGAATGTAAGAAAAAACATCCCCCTGCGGTTGCCGCTGCCGGACAACGGTCCAAATGGACTCACATCCAGGTATGGCGGCAGGGAGACGGTTTCAGACGGATCCGCCTGTTGCCGCGGGTAGTTTGAGGGGTGTTTTTGTAGCTGCATTAATTGTTGTTTCCGATCCTTTCCGGAGGAAAATTTTCCGGGGATCCGAGGGCTGCCAATTGCTGAACCCATTGTGTCGCAGCATGTTCAGAGTTTACTTCCTGTTTTGCATGCTTACCGTTCCAGATTGTCATACTAAGCAAAAAGTTAAATTCAACAAAAAACCTTGCATCAGAAGGTCAACTATGCTACAATATAACAAATCCAGCAAATCAATGGCCCCGGGGCGAAGGCGAAGCCGGCTGCCCCGACGGCGGAAAACCGGCAGACGGCGGGGACGCCTCTGCGTGACAGGCGGACGGATTCCCGCGGGCTCTCGGCGGAAGGGAGGAGTACCGGAGAGGCGCGGCGGGAGGATCGGGTTGGTGCAAGGCCATGGCCTTGGTTTCTGTGCGGAGCCGCACAGAAGAGGCGGTGGATACTGCCGGTGTGCCGGCTGTCATAATACAAAACAGCAGAGCTGTCCTCCCAAGGTCGGGGGACCTCCGGCGGCGGGCTGCGGCCGCGGGAACCGGGGACTCTGACCGGACTATACGCATATCAAGATGCGCGCAGCACATCATCACATGGCGCGGCGTGCGCCTTTCCCCGGCGACCTGACCGCCGGAAGGCGGTCAATAGAAAATAAAGGAGGAAACAATCATGCGCAAATCTATGAAAAAGCTGCTTGCTCTCACTCTTGCCTGTCTCATGCTCTTCGGCCTGATGGCCTGTGGGGACAAGGGCGGCTCCGGCGGCGGCTCCGGCGACACCATCAAGCTGGGCTGGATGGGCTCCCTCACCGGCGACCAGGCGGCCTACGGCACCTGCGAGAGCCAGACGCTGAAGATGCTGGTGGAGGAGAAGAACGCCGAGGGCGGCATCCTGGGCCGTGAGATCGAGCTGATCTGCTACGACACCAAGGGCGACGCCCAGGAGGCCGTGAACGTGGCCAAGCGCCTGTGCGCGCAGGACAAGGTCTGCGCCATCATCGGGCCCAACGCCTCCGGCCAGTGCATCGCCATCCAGTCCGTGCTGGATGAGTACAAGATCTCCGACATGTCCACCGTGGCCACCAACGAGAAGGTCACCATGCAGGACGGCGTGCTGAAGGAGTACAACTTCCGCGTCTGCTTCCTGGATCCCCAGCAGGGCAACATCGCCGGCTCCTTTGTGGCCGACTACCTGAAGTTCAACAAGGCCGCCGTGCTCTACGACGTGAACGACGACTACGCCCTGGGTCTGAAGGACAACTTCATCCGCGTGTTCAAGGAGAAGGGCGGCTCCATCGTGGCCGAGGAGGGCTACACCGCCGGTGACACCGACTTCACCGCCCAGCTGACCAAGATCAAGGAGGCCGGCCCCCAGATCATCTTCGCCCCCATCTTCTATCAGGATTACATCATGATGCACAAGCAGGCCCGCACTCTGGGCATTGAGCTGCCCTTCCTGGGCGGCGACGGCTGCGCCTCCGAGGTGCTCTTTGACGCCGCGGACGACGTGGACGGCTCCTACGTCATCAACCACGTCTCCCTGGTTGACCCCTCCGCCGACGCCTACCGCGCCCGCTACTCCGAGCGCTGGGACGGCGCCAAGATGGAGCTGAACGGCTACATGGCCCACGACGCCTTCCTGCTCTGGTGCGCCGCCGTGGAGAAGGCCGGCAGCGATGATCCCCAGGCCATCGCCAAGGCGTACTGCGAGGTCGAGGTGAAGGGCATGGCCGGCGACATCAAGATCTCCCCGGAGACCCACAACCCCGTGGGCAAGAGCGGCTGCGTGGAGCGCATCGACGGCAAGAACAAGACCTATGTCTTTGAGACCTACATTGCTGCCGAGTAATCTGTACATACCGGAAAACCTATAAAAAACCCCTTTCTGACACTCGGGCGCCCCATTTGACTGGGGCGCCCGAGGCTAAGAACCTGTATTCATAACTTCAAATGCTGCCCGCGCGGCTGCGCGGGGAACATTTTCTTTTTGGATGGGCGGTGAGGTCCGCTGTTCAATGGGTATTTTCGGTTATGAATGCAGGCTCTAACAGGACCAAAGGAGGCTATACATGCAATATTTTCTCCAGCAGTTGGTCAACGGGATCTGCCTCGGCGGCATGTACGCGCTGATGTCGGTGGGATATTCGTTGGTCTACAGTATTATGAACTTCTCCAACTTCGCCCACGGCGGCGTCATCATGGTGGGCGCCTATGTGGGCTACTTCACCCTGACCGCCCTGGGCTGCCCCTTCTTCGTATCCTTCCTGCTCTGCGGTTTGGGCAGCGGACTGCTGGCCGTCATCATTGAGCGGCTGGTCTACTCCCCCCTGCGCAAGCGCCACGCGCCCTCGCTGTACTTCATCATCTCCGCCATGGGCGCGTCTATTTTCCTTGAGAACTTCGTCATCGCCGCCATCGACGGCACCCCCCGGAACTTCCCCACCCTCTTTGCCAACAGCATCAACATCGGCGGCGTCTCCCTGGGCCTGGACAGTCTGATGATGATCGTGGTCTCCGTGGTGGCGCTGCTGATTCTGATGTTCATCATCCAGAAGACCAAGGTGGGCCTGGCCATCCGGGCCTGCTCCTACAGCGAGAAGGCCTCCACCCTCATGGGCATCAACGGCGACCTGGTGATCTTCACCATCTTCCTGATGGGCGGCGTGTTGGCGGGCTTCGCCGGCATGCTCTACGGGATGCGCTTCATCGTCCGTCCCACCATCGGCCAGGTGACCAACAAGTCCTTTGTGGCCGCGGTGTTCGGCGGTCTGGGAAGCCTCCCCGGCGCCATTGTGGGCTCGGTGCTCCTGGGCATCATGGAGATCTTTGTGGCGTCCTTCAACTCCAATCTGCGCGACCTGTTCGTGTACGGGCTCCTGATCCTTGTCCTGGTAGTCAAGCCCTCGGGCCTGATGGGCAAGGTCGTGGAAGATAAGGCGTAAGGAGGGAGACAGATATGAGTTGGTACTACATCGAAGGCATTCTGATCCAATCCTGCTACACCCTGCTGATCGTGCTGGGTCTGTCCATCCTTACCGGCTACACGGGCATGTTCTCCTTCGGCCACGCGGGCTTTGTGTGCATCGGCGCGTACATAGCGGTCATCTGCACCATGTCCTTCGGCCTGCCCTACCTGCTCTCCCTGCTGATTGCGGGTCTGGTGGCCATGGGCCTGGGCGCGCTGCTGGGCAAGATCACCCTGAACCTGAAGGGCGACTACTTCTGTATCGCCACGTTGGGCGTGGGCGAGGCCATACGTCTGATTTTCAACAACCTCCAGCTGAGCTGGACGGTAAACGGCAAGGAGTTTATTCTGGACGGCGCCAAGGGCATCGCCAGCATCCCCCTGAAGACCAGCTTCGGCACCGCTTTGGTGATTGTGGTGGTCTTCGTCACCGGTACGGCGCTGCTGATGAACTCCAAGCACGGGCGCAGTATGCTGGCCGTCCGGGAGGACGAGCTGGCCGCCCAGATGAGCGGCATCAACACCTTCCGCAGCAAGATGCTGGCCATGTGCATGTCCGCGCTGTACGCGGGCATCGCCGGCGGCATGCTGGCCCACTACTTCGGCTACCTCCAGCCCAAGATGTTTATGATGGTCAAGTCCACGGAGTACACCATCATGGTCATCTTCGGCGGCATGGGCTCCATCACCGGCGCGGTGCTGGGCACGGTGCTGCTGTGCGCCCTGCCGGAGCTGCTGCGGGCCGTGGGCGACTGGCGTCTGGTCATGTACGGCCTGGCCGTCATCATCATCATGATCGTCCGGCCCAGAGGTCTCATGGGCGGCAAGGAGATTACCGACCTGAAGCTCTTCCGCGTAATCAAGGGGTGGTTCAGCGGGAAGAAGAACCCCACGCTGCCCGCCGGGAGTGACGGCGGCACGGACAGCGGAAAGGAGGCGTAAGGGATGAGCAAGGAGCAAATGGTATTCAAGCACCACGACCCCAACGTGATCTTAGAGCTCTGGCATGTGACCAAGCGCTTCGGCGGCCTCACCGCCGTGGGCGACGTCTCCTTCCAGATCAAGAAGGGCGAGATCTACGCCCTGATCGGCCCCAACGGCGCGGGCAAGACCACCATCTTCAACCTGATTACCGGCGTCTACGCCATCACCGAGGGCCGCATCATCTTCGACGGGAAGTGCATCGGCCAGGGCAGCGACATCATCAAGGACGACGCCCGGGAGACCGACGTGAAGCCCTTCCAGCTCAAGCCCCACGCCATCATGTCCCAGGGCATGGCCCGCACCTTCCAGAACATCCGCCTCTTTAAGAGCGAGACCGTCTACAACAACGTGCTCACCGCCTGCCACGCCATGGCGGACTACAACATCTTCCAGTCCCTGTGGCGCTTCAAGGCCGGCCCCAAGTGGCTGAGCAAGTACGCCCGCCAGGAGGAGGAGCTGCGGGCCAAGACCGAGGAGCTCCTGAAGCTCATGGGCATCTGGCAGTACAGGGACATGGTGGCTGTGAACCTGCCCTACGGCCAGCAGCGGCGTCTGGAGATCGCCCGGGCCCTGGCCACCAACCCCAAGCTGCTGCTCCTGGACGAGCCCGCCGCCGGCATGAACCCGGAGGAGACTCTGGCACTGATGGAGATGATCCGGGAGATCCGGGACAAGTTCGATCTCAGCGTGCTGATTATCGAGCACCACATGGATCTGGTCATGAACGTCTCCGACCGGATCTTCGTGCTGAACTTCGGCAAGCCTCTGGCGGAGGGCACCCCGGCGGAGATCCAGAAGAACCCCGAGGTGATCGAGGCCTACCTTGGAAAGGAGGACGACACGAATGGCGATGCTTGAAATCCGTGACCTGAACGTCTACTACGGCGGCATCCACGCCCTGCGCGGCATCTCCCTGGACGTGGAGGAGGGGCAGATCGTCTCCATGATCGGCTCCAACGGCGCGGGAAAGTCCTCCATGATGAACGCCATCTCGGGTCTGGTGAAGTACCAGTCCGGCGAGATCCACTTCAAGGGCGAGCCTCTCTCCACCACCGCCAACAAGGTGGTGAAGGCGGGGATCTGCCAGGTGCCCGAGGGCCGTCTCATCTTTGCCAACCTCTCCGTCTACGACAATCTCCGCGTGGGCGCCTACCTGCGCAATGACAAGGACGGCATCGAGCGGGATATGAAGCGTGTCTACGAGATCTTCCCCCGCCTGGAGGAGCGGAAGAACCAGATCGCCGGCACCCTCTCCGGCGGCGAGCAGCAGATGCTGGCCATGGGCCGGGGCATCATGTCCGCGCCGGACCTCATCATGCTGGATGAGCCCTCCCTGGGCCTGGCCCCCCTGCTGGTGAACACGATCTTCGACACCATCCGGGAGATCAAGTCCATGGGCAAGACCATATTGCTGGTGGAGCAGAACGCCCTGAAGGCGCTGTCTGTGGCCGACAAGGCCTACGTGCTGGAGCAGGGCTGCATCACCCGCAGCGGCCCCGGCAGGGAGCTGCTGAAGGACCCCTCCATCGCCGAGGCCTATTTGGGCAAGGCGGCGGAATAAGGGCGGCTTACGCCGCCTCGCCTGAGAACCGCTTCGCTGGGTTCTCAGGCGAAAGGAGTTTTCGCTGCGCTCTGCGCCTCGGACTAAGGCCGTCCCCCACGGGGGACGGCCTTAGTCCTGCGACGCTCGCTCTGCGCAGGGTATTTTTGCCGAAAACGCGGTTTCCGGCAAAAATGATTGCAATTTATTTGCGGCGTTCGCGCCGCAAACTCTGCCGAGGGCTTTTTACAGGCAAAAATAACTCCCGCACCACTGGTGCAGAAGTTATTTTTATGCCTATAGCTTCAGTTCTTTTATGGCGGCTGAAATCTGCTCCGCGGAGGTGCGGAGGGAGCGCTCCTCGTCGCCGCTCAGGGGGATCTCCAGCGTCTGCTCCAGACCGCTGCGGCCCACGATGGAGGGGACGCTGAGGGCCAGGCCCCGGAGGCCGTACTCCCCCTCCAGCACCACGGAGATGGGGAGCACCGACCGCTCGTCCTTCATGATGCAGGCGGCGATCCGGCCCACCGCCATGGCGATGCCGTAGTAGGTGGCCCCCTTCCGGCGGATGATGGCGTCGGCGCTGCCCCGGATGCACTGGTACATCCCCTCCCGCCGCTCCGCCGTCAGGGACAGGTTTTGCAGCCGGCAGAAGTCGTCCAGATCCAGGCCGGAGACGTTGGCCCCGCTCCACACCGCCAGCTCGCTGTCCCCATGCTCCCCCATGATGAAGGCGTGGACGTTCCGGCTGTCCACCCCCAGCTCCCGGCCCAGGAGCTGCTTGAACCGGGCGGTATCCAGTACGGTGCCGGAGCCGATGACCCGCTCCCTGGGGTAGCCGGAGAGCTTCCAGGCGGTGTAGGTCAGCACATCCACCGGGTTGGAGACCACCAGGAGAATTCCCTTGAAGTCCCGGGCGGTGATCTCGGCGATGATGCTCCGCATGATGCCCGCGTTCCGGTCAATCAGCTCCAGCCGGGTCTCCCCGGGCTTCTGATTCACCCCGGCGGTGATGACAATGAGGGCGCAGTCGGTGATGTCGTCGTAGCCGCCGGCGGTGATCTCCATGGCGGAGCCGTAGGGGAGGCCGTCGCTGAGGTCAATGGCCTCCCCCTCCGCCTTGGCGGTGTTGGCGTCGATGAGTACCAGGTGGGAGAAGACGCCCTGCTGTAAAAAACGGAAGGCGATGGAGGCCCCCACGTAGCCGCAGCCCACGATAGCCGCCTTGCGCAGATTGATGTCCATAGATCCGCTCCTCTCTCAGAGGGCCGACTGGCTGGCAGCCAGAGGGCCTGTGTGGGTAGTGTTGCGGATTTTTGTGAATTTTATGCGGCCTGCAAAGGAGGGGGCTACAGGTGCGGCAATTTCAGCCGGCAAACCTGCATACTTCGGCTATTGATACAGCTTCTTATCATAGCTTCAAAATCACACGGACAATGCCAATGACAGCCAGATGGGCGGGATAGAAGCCGTAGAAGAACCATTTGGGAATTTTAATCCCCGTCCGTGTGGGCCAATAAATGGGAAAAACCGATAGAGCGCCGAAGATCGTCCAGTTGATCGCGTGCCCCGCTATAAGCAGAGATTTGGGATCCTCTATGTATCCGCTCCACAGGGCGGGGAGCCAGGTCAGGACGTAGAGCCCGGCGCCTAAAATGGGGCGATTCCGGCACAGATAGAAAATCAGCATCAGAATGATGCCGTTGCACGAGTAGTCGAAATTTACCAGGCTGGTCAATAGGAACATGGCAATAAACAGCCACCACCGTTTGGTGTGCAGCCCCCACATTGCCAGCAGGCTGACAAAAAGAGTAAAGAAGATATTCATGACCATCCACTCTGTCTGCCAGTCCCAGGGGTGGAAAGCGAAGGTATAGAATGGCTGAGAGATAAGGGCAAAGATGCCAAGGCGAATCAGGTATTTCCGGATGTTTCGGGTATAGAGCAGGCCCACTGTCAGGCTGTAGGCAAAAATGGGGAAGGCCAGCCGGCCAATCCAGCGGAAAACCGGGTATTGCGGGAAGAAGACCGTCCCCACATGGTCAATGAGCATGGAAACGATGGCGATCAGTTTAAGAAAATCCGTATCCAGATTGGTTTTCAGCTTCGGCGCGGCGGCCTGTTCGTTTGGCATGGCAGATCACTCCTTTTGCGTTTCAGTTTAGCGCCATGATTATAGCAGAAGTGCGGCTTTGATGCAACCGCTTTCAGGGATACGGGGTATTTGCATGCGTTCGGCGAGATTGATGACAGTAAGGTACTGTCATCGTAAAAGAGAAAGGGAGTGCGCGTGCCCTGCGTTGCTTTTTGCGTCCGGGCAGGATATAATGAAAACAACGGGCCTGCCGGTTTTACCGGCAGGCCCGGGCGAGGAGAGGTGCGGACGCGGCAGGGAATAAGATCCAGACAGAGGAGGCGCTGCGTCCCCATGGCCGGCATACAGGCGGAGCATAGCATGGGACGTCCCGGGGCCGGAGTCAAGGGCGGGGATGTAAACTTTTTGGGAACAGGGGACCTACCCCTGCCGGCGGCGGGTGAGGTAGCCCTCCAGGATCAGCGCCGCCGCCACCGCGTCCACGATGCCCTTGCGCTTTCGGCCGTTTTTTCCCTGACTGAGCAGAATGTTGTGGGCGTCGATGGTGGTGCGCCGCTCGTCCCAGAGGGCCACCGGCAGGCCGAAGGTCTCCTCCAGCGCCTCCTTCATCAGCTCCGCCTTCTCCGCCCGGGGGCCCAGGGTGCCGTCCATGTTTTTGGGGTAGCCCAGCACCAGCTCCGTGACGCCGTACTCCGCGATCAGCTTCCCCAGGGCCTGGAGGACCTCCGGCTGCCGGCGGCTGTGGATGGTGGCGGTGTAGCCGGCCAGAAGGCCGGTGAGGTCGGAGATGGCGACCCCGGTGTGGGCGTCGCCGTAGTCGATGGCCATAATGCGCATAGAGTGCCTCCCTCCGCGGCGGGACCGCCGCTGCCTGCTGCGTTGTGTTTTTGAGTGTGGTGGGTATAGTATAATACGAAGCGGCCGGAAAGTAAAAGGAATTCTTCCCGCGGAGTGGGGAGGATTCTCACCCTCTGTCCTGTACATTCCCGGCTGACGGGGCCATGCTGAGGGGGCGAAAGGGGGCTTATGCCTATGGACCAAAAGAAGATCGGCCGCTTCCTCCGTCAGCTGCGCGGCCAGCGGGGGCTGACCCAGGAGCAGGTGGCGGAGCGCCTGAACGTCTCCAACCGCAGCGTCTCCCGCTGGGAGAACGGGACCACCATGCCGGACTTCGATCTCCTCATGCAGCTCTCCGACTGCTACGGCGTGGAGGTGGGGGAGCTTCTGGACGGGGAGCGGAGGAGCAATCGGACAGACGGAGAAGAAAAGGAGACGCTTATGAAGGCGGCAGACTATCAAAACACAGAGAAGATCGCCCACACCCGGAAGGTATTCTACGTCTTTCTGGCGGGCATTCTGGCCATGGTGCTCTACATAGCCATCGACGCCCTGGACCTGATGGAGACCCCGCCCTACGACGCCGTCGCGGGCTTCCTCCTGGGCCTGGTCCTCGGCGGCCTGATTGCCGGAGCCCTCTACTCCAGCCGCTACATGGCGAAAATCAAAGCCGCCAAGCTCCGCCTCCTCCGCCGCCTCCGGGAGAGGCAATGACCCTCCTGTACCCGCCGGGTTCTGCGGTTTTCGCCGAAGGGGGCGCAATTTCCGCCCCTGTGCCGAAACTTTGCAGATTTTCAAATGTTAGACTATAAGGAAGCCCTGCATCAATCGACGTGCGCACCGATTGATGCAGGGCTTCCTTTATAGGATAGACTCCCATTCAGGCCCGCGTCCTGCCGGGAGCCTGTCTCTGTTCTCTTCTCCGCTTCGCAGAGCGGGAAACAAATCGTGTACGGCAGGAAAGCCGGCTTGCTTTTTGGGACAGGCTCCTGTATAATATACCATAGAAAATTGCAGCAATGGCGCATGAAGAAGAGGGAACCCTCTTCTTCCGTTCCCCCAGGGGGGAACGGAACGGCCTCTGCTGCACAAGGAGGAGGGCCTATGAGACGAAGACTAATCAGCATTGCCGCCGCTCTGACTTTGTGCCTGAGCCTGTGCCCCGTCTGGGCGCTGTCGGAGGTTGCCGGAAATCTTGATTTCAGCGATCCCGCAGCCATACCCGCGGGAGACGGCTACCAATGGGACGAGGGCAGCGGAACCCTCACCTTGCAGGGCGTCCGTATCGACGGCACGGTGACCCTGCCGGGTAACAGGGAGGTGACGGTAGTCACCGGGGAGGCGAGCAGCATCGCCGTGCTGGAGATCGCAAAGAACGGTCTGTACCTTCAGTCCGCCGACGTGGTCTTCGACGGCCCCGGCGAGCTGACGATTCTAAACAGAATTTCCAACGGGATGAATGGGGATACCCTCACCGTAGCGCAGGGTGCGAAGGTTACGGTTGAAGGCAGTATTGATATAGGCCAGTCCGGCGGGGTGGACGGATCCGTCCTGGTGAACGGAACCCTGACAGTGAGCGGCGGTGCCGGAACCGCCATATCGGCCGGAGAGGTTGTTATAGGCGGCAGCGGTACGCTGCGTGTCTCCGGGGAGAGAGGCGTTACGGTTAATGGAATGCTCCTTGGCGGCGTGAGCGACTTCACCGGTGCGTTTACCATAGAGCGAGGCGGTACCTTCGCCGCCGACTGCGGGGAGTACAATCTGCTTGTAAGCGGAACCTTTCCGGAGGGCTTCCCGGTGAACACGGCGGTCTGCTTCCCGGATGGCTACCTGCCCTCGGATTACAAGGTGACCCTGGACACGCAGAGGCAGGCGATCACCCTCGCGGAGAAGGACGCGACAGTGGAGTGGAGGAGGAACCCGGAGGACGGCAATTCCTACCTGGCAGGCGCGGTGTCGGGACCGTTCAGCCTCCATGAGACGCACTCGTGGGGGGACTGGCAGAGGAGCGAAACCCACCACTGGCAGGAGTGCGGCTTCGGTGGCTGCGCGCAGAAGAACAGCTACGGGGCGCACCGCTACGACGATGATCTGGATGCCGTGTGCAACGACTGCCAGTATGTGCGGACCGTTGCGCATGTTCACAGCTGGGCGCCGGAATGGAGCTATGACAGCGCCTGTCACTGGCACGAGTGTACCGCCCCCGGGTGCGACATCACCGGCAACGGCCAGAAGGGCAGCTATGGGCCCCACAGCTACTACAGTGATGGGGATACCGCCTGCAGGGTGTGCGGCTGCCCGCGGACCGTGGCGCCCCCTGTGCCCACGCCGCCCTCCGGTCCCAGCGGCGGCAGCAGCGTCAGCGTCTGGTACGTTACCGTCGAGAGAGCGGACCACGGCAAAGTGACCAGCAATCGCGCCAGGGCCAGCAGCGGCAGCACCGTTACCCTGACTGTTGCCCCGGCCGCCGGCTATGCCCTGGATGCGCTGACGGTCACCGACAGCCGGGGGACCGAGCTGGAGCTGACCGCGAAGAGCGACGGCAGGTATACCTTTAACATGCCGAGCAGGGACGTGACGGTAAGGGCCTCCTTTGCGCCCCTGCCGGAGGACGGGGAGGAGCCCTGCGGCGGCGGAGCGGACTGTCCCTCCCGCCGCTTCCCGGATGTGGGCGGCGTGGGCACATGGTACCACGAGGCCGTGGACTTTGTTCTGCGAAACGGCCTGATGGACGGCAGTGCCAGCGGAAACTTTGTTCCCGACGGCCTCCTCACCCGCGCTATGCTGGCGCAGATTCTCTACAACCAGGCGGGCAGACCTCCTGTGACGGGGGACAGTCCCTTTTCCGATGTGCTTCCCGGCCGGTGGTATGCGGACGCTGTGATCTGGGCGAGCCGGAACGGCCTTGTGGAGGGCTTCGGCGGCGGCCGCTTCGCCCCCGACGAGCCTGTCACCCGCGAGCAGCTGGCCGTAATGCTCTGGCGGTACGCCGGGAGCCCTGCGGCCGCGGAAAAGGAACTGCGCTTCCGCGATGCCAACGAGGCCAGCGGCTATGCCCTGGACGCCCTGCGCTGGGCGGTGGAGAACGGTGTCGTCAACGGCTATGAAGACGGGCGGCTGGAGCCTGGAGGGCCGGTAACCCGCGCGCAGGCGGCGCAGATGCTGATGAACTTCTTCCGACTGTAACACAGCATTGCCCACATACCTTGTACGACATTTGAACCGGGCCGGCAGGGAGAAACTCCCCGCCGGCCCGATTTTTCCGAGCAGAGCGAAACCCACTTTAAAATTAGGAATTAGGAGTTAGGAATTAGGAATTGTCCCCATCGGAACACCTGTGCTCTCAACAAAAAAATTCCTAATTCCTAATTCCTCATTCCTAATTGGACAAGGGGGCCTGCCCCCGCGTGTCGAAGCAGTAGAGGCTGAAAAAGGAGACCAGTCCGCCGGCGTCGTAGTCCATGCCGCAGGTCTGGGCCATCTCCTGTACAAAGATGCAGTAGGCGGACATGCACGACCACCGCCGGTCCGGAAAGCGGCAGGGCTCCCCCTTTCCCATCAGGCAGGGCGAGCAGAGGGAGCAGCCGCTGGCCCCCACCATCAGCCCGCCGCCGGCCTGGTCGATCAGCTGGCGGGTCATGCGGTTGTGCCGGGCCTTGGCGGGCCTGGTCTGGCTGCCGTCCAGGGGGTCGTCGATGTTCCACATGGTCTGGAGCACCAGTCCCCGGCGGTAGCGGAGCACGCGGCTGCGCATCTCCTCCACCGTTCCGCAGGCGTCGGGGCAGGAGTAGTTGACGCCGTACTGCCCGCAGAGGTTCTCCTCACACAGGGGGCGGAAGGCGGGTTCAAAGACAATACGCGCCGTGTCAATCAGGGCGGCGTCGGCGAATCCCAGATCCAGGGCGCACTGCAACAGTTCCTGTTCTGTCATAGCTCTCCTCCTAAGCGGCTGCAAATCACCTGTCAAAGGCCGTCCCGAGCGCGGCGGCATGCGGAACGGCGTGCCGCCAGAACCGGCCGGATTCTGACGGCGTATACGGCTTCCTACTTTAAGAGGATGGCGCCCTCCTCAACGTGGATACTGCACCCCTCCTCCATGGTGGTAATCTCCTCGGTCAGCTTGCCGATCTGGACGTCCAGAAAGGGATACAGCTTTTCACACCGTATTTTTCCCTTGCTCTTTTTGTCCAGCGCCTGACTGGTTGTCCGCAGATCTGCTGTCAGCGCCTCCCGTTTTTCACTGTAGAGGTCCCGCTGCTCCACCAGCTGGTCCAGCAGCGCCTTCTCCCTGTCCGAGATCCGGGCGCCCTTTTTGCGCAGACTGGTAATGGAATCCCACAGCATCTCAAGGGTGGACTGCACCTTTGCCAGCTCCTCCCGGATCTGCTCCCAGGCCTCCGGGATCTGCGGGGGATAGCCCACAGAGAAGCGGCTGCGGCCCCCCGCCAGATTGCCGACGCGCAGGCACAGGATGCTGTCCCCCGCCCGGATCAGGCTGTCCACGATCATGCCGCGGCCGCTCATGACGTAGACTGTGCCGCCGCAGCGGATGGTGCTGTTGGAGATGGTTTCGGTAATCACACTGGTTCCGGCGCGGATCTCCGTCCACTCCACCACGGGGGACTGTACCTGACAGCCGGCGGAGATATAGGTCTTCCCGCTGACGCCGTAGATACCCTGCTGAACGCGGACGGTTCCGCCTGTGGAGATGACCCGCCCCTGCCCGATCTTTCCGTTGATAACAATATCGCCGGAGGCCTCTATATCGACCTCGCCGTCCACGTTTCCGCCTATATAGAGATTGCCGGAGATGTGGAGGGCGCCCTGGAACTGTTCCAGGTCACCGTCAATAATTTTCTGTTCATGAATGCAGAACCGGTCATTCTCAATGTACAAAATCCCGTCCGCGCTGGCCATGAGGGCCTGCCCGTCCCTGTCGAGCGCGGTGTTTTCCCCCTGGGGTATGTGGGCGCTGACGGCCTGCGGGCAGGGCAGTACCTGCCCCGTCACATCCATCCCGTCTGTGCCGGCTCGCGGGTGCTGGATGAGACAGATGGCCGTCCCCTTCCGAATGGGCTGCAGCTGGACGTCCTGAGAGAAATCCACCTGACTTCCGCTCTGCACCTCCAGGCGCATATTCTTGCGGCGCTGAAAGAGCTCGGTCACCTTGCCGTCCTCCCCCGCCAGAGGAGGCTTTCCCCGCGCGACCGGGAACAGGCGGAGGTATCCAAGGGCGAATTCCCGTTGGATTTCTTCCTGTAAAATATTGTAGTTAATCCCCTCGTAGTGCAGATCCCCCAGGAACTCCTCCAGAGTTATTTCCTCTCCGCCGTTCTCCGGCGGAAGCAGGCACGCGTAGGCGCACATCCGATCCTGCGCCAGGAAAAAGCGCGCCTCCGCTCTCATGGGCTGCATCTCGTCCAGCGCCTTTTTGTTGCGGGATTTGCAGGCCGCCTTCAAGACCCAGATAAAATCATCTACGATTTTGCCGTCGTCCGGATACCGCGCCTTTACCTCTCTGCCGGCGGCATCCAGCAGGGAAAACATCTTCCTGTAAGGAGTGGGGTGAAACGATTTTCTTTCCTGCTCGCCCGCCTCTCTTGAGACAAAACGATCAAAGATTGACACTTTCATCTCCTGCCTTTTCCTGAACCTCTCGTATGGGTGACCGCTTTCTGCAAGCCGGAACAGCCCGCTCCTGTACGTAACCGTCCATATTGTATCATTCCTATGGAGAATTGGCAAGTATTATTCCGTCTCCTCACCGGCGGATCAGGTTTGTTTCATTTCCCGCACCTGACAGGACGCTCCCATGAGCCGTCCGGAGGGAGGGCGAATCTCCAGATCCGCGCCCCGGAGGCGCAGCGCAGAAGCCGGGTGTCTCAGACTGTCAAAAGAGCCGGCAGAGCCGGCTGGCGGTAAGGAGGATAGTGTGAAAGGAACCCAAGAGGGGTTCCTTTCGCGTCAAGTCACCCGCCGCACCCCAAGGGCATTTCCTCGCCGCTGCGCGTCTCAGGCACAGGCGACAGATTTCGGCTGTGGGCCGAAATCTGGTAGCCCCGGCAACTATGTTGTCGGGGCTACCCAAGAGGGGTTCCTTTCGTGTGCAATCGCCCGCCCGAAGGCGACAAATTGCGGCCATCGGCCGCAATTTGTCTCAGCTTGTCGAAAAACCCATCTGGTTTTTCGACAAGCTGAGACGCCCGGCGTCTGATTTCTATCAGAAGCCGGGCGTCTGCATAGGGCCTGTTCAGGAAGCGGCAGGATGACCGGCGGCGAAAGGGGGGTTCGCCGAGCTTTACCGGTTTTCGTGTGTCTCAGCCCATAGCGCCCTCCGGCAGCAAGAACCGCTGTTCAGGCGCCTCGCCATTTTTCAAACGCCCCCCTGAGCGCTCAAGTCCTCTGAATGGCCGGAGCGGCCTCTTCCTGGCGCTCCTCCGCCTGCCCCTCCTCCGCCGGAGGGGGAACCGCGGCGGCAGCTGGGGCTGCCGGCAGCGCGGCATCCTCTGCATCCGGCGGCGGGACAGTCTCCTCCGCCGGCGTCTCCGGCGAAACTGTCCCCGCTCCGCGGCGCTTTCGGGGCGGAGGCGCCTTCCGCCAGTGGAGACTGGTCTTGCCAAACAGCGGCTCGCAGACGCAGAGGATGGAGGGCATCACCGTCATACTCATCACCGCGGAGATCAGGGCCCCCCGGGCCAGCATCACGCAGATGGAGCCGATCAGGTCCACCGAGGAGACAAAGGACACGCCCAGGGTGGCGCAGAAGAGCACCAGGGCGCTGGTGATGATGGAGGCGTTGGAGGAGTTGGCGGCGATGCGGATGGCCTCCATCCGCCCCTTGCCGCTGCGCAGCTCCTCCTGGAAGCGGGTGGTCATCAGGATGGCGTAGTCCACCGTGGCCCCCAGCTGCACGCAGCTGATGATGGTGGGGGCGATAAAGGGCACCGAGGCCCCGGTGAAGTAGGCCGCGCCCTGGTTGATGAAGATGGCCAGCTCGATGGCGGCCACCAGCACCAGGGGCACGGTGAGGGAGTGGAAGACCACCGCCACAATCAGGAAGATGGCGGCCACAGACAGGTTGTTGGCCACGGTGAAGTCCAGGTTGGTGGTCTCAATGAGGTCGTTGGTCATGGCGGCCTCGCCGGTAATCAAGGCGTCGGGGTCCACGGCGGTGACCAGATCGTCCAGCCGGGCCAGCTGATCCGCCGCCTCGTCGGAGGCGGTGGCGAAGCTGGAGTTCACCATCATCATCTGATAGCCCCCCTGCTTGAGCATATCCTTCACCGCCTCGGGGATGAAGAAGTCGGGGATGCCGGTGCCCAGCATGGCGTGGTAGGAGAGGACGGAGGTGACGCCCTCCACGTCCCCAATGGCATTTTCCAGGGCGTTCATGTCCGTGGCGGCCACGTCGTCCCGGAGAATGATGAAGTGGGAGGAGGCCATGTCGAAGTCGTCCTTCAGCTTCTCATTGGCCACAATGGAGGGCAGGTCCTTCGGCAGGGACTCGTCCAGCTTGTAGTAGATGCCGGCGTGGTTCTGGGCGTAGAGGGCGGGGAGGAATAGCAGCAGAAACAGAACGAAGAAGAACCGCCGGTGGCGGAGAATAAAGCCGTTGGCCCGGTCAAAATCGGGCAGGAGGCTTTTGTGCTTGTGCTTTTCGATCTGCCGGTCAAAGAGCAGAATCAGCGCCGGCAACACCAGTACCACGGTGGCCACGCCCAGCACCACGCCCTTGGCCATCACAAGTCCGATGTCCCGGCCCAGGGTCAGGCGCATGGAGCACAGGGCCAGGAAGCCGGCGATGGTGGTCATACTGCTGCCGGAGAGGGAGGTGAAGGCGGCCACGACGGCCCGGGCCATGGCGTCCCGGTTGTCGTCAAAGTGTCCTTGCTCCTCCTTGTACCGGTGGTAGAGGAAGATGGAGTAGTCCATGGACACGCCCAGCTGCAAGACCGCGGCGATGGCCTTGGTGATGTAGGAGATCTCTCCCAGGAAGATGTTGGTGCCGAAGTTGTAGAGGATGGCCATGCCGATGCCCCCCAGAAAGAGGAAGGGCAGCACCGTAGACTCCAGGGTCAGCATCATGGCCGCCAGGGCCAGAAGCACTGCCAGGCCCACGAAGACGGGCAGCTCGCTGTCCATCAGGTCCTTGGTGTCCTTCATCACCACGGAGAAGCCGGCCAGAAAGCACCGCTCGCTGCACAGCTCCCGAATGGCGTCGATGGCGTGCATGGTCTCGTCGGAGGCCCCGGCCTTCTCGTACTGGATGATAATCATGGTGGCGTCGCCGGAGAAGAAGATATCCCGGAAGTTGGCGGGGATCATCTCCATGGGGATCTGCACGCCCACCAAATTGCTCAGCCACACCACGCTGCTGACGCCGGGGACGGCCTTGATGTCGTTAATCAGACGGTTGGTGTAGCCGGCGGGCATCCCCTCCACCACCAGCATACTGGTGGCGGCCATGTGGAAGGGCTCCTCCAGGAGCCGCTCCCCCCGGGCCGAGCCCAGATCCTCGGGGAGATAGGAGAGAATGTCGTAGTTGACCCGGGTGGCAATGAAGCCGAGGGCCGAGGGGATCAGCAGAAGGACCGCTGTCAGCGCCACGATTTTGGGCTTTCTGCTCAGCCAATGGGCGATTTTTTCCAGCAAGCGGAATGGCCTCCTTTCCTACTTCTTCCTGAAAATCCCGGTGACGGCGCTCCAGAAGTCCCGGAACATCTGGGCCACCCGGCCCCAGAAGGTGGTGGGGGCCTCCGTCTCCGCCCGGATGGTCTCCGCCTGGACCTCCTCCGCCTTGATCTCCTGAGTGCGCAGAAGGATCTGCACGCTGGCGGGGGCGGCGTTGCGCCGGGAGGTGAGGGACTGGGCCTGCGCGGTGGCGTCCATGAGCAGGAGGTTGTTCACATCGCCGGTGTACTCGCTCCAGCTGTCCTCAATGATGCCGGTGAGGGCGTCCTTGGCGCTCTTCACATCGCCCACGCTGTCGGTGCTGCGGGCGGTGCGCCGCAGGGTCTCCGCCAGACTTTGCAGGCTCTGCCGGGTACCCGCGTCCAGCTGGCTGCCCGCCTCCCGGGCCAGATTGCGGAAGGAGCCCAGGAATGTGTTGGCGTCCCCCACGGTGAGGTGCAGATCCCCCACAAGATTTTTCGTGTCCCGCAGGGTGTCCCGCAGGCCGGGCACGTGGTCGTTTACTGTGTCGTCCAGATCCTGCAGCTCGTCAAGGATTCTGTTCACCTGCGCCGTCAGGTCCTGACCCGCCGAGGAGGCGTCCCCCAGGCTGCCCATGGCCCTGCCGGCGCTGTCGATCAGACCGCCCAGGCTCCCGGTGAGGCCGCCGCTGCCCATATGGCCCAGGAGCACCGCCAGGTCGGAGAGCATCCCGGCCACCGCCTCCGTGTCGTGGTCGCCGCCCAGCTCCGAGAGGACCTTGCCGGTCTTGGCGTAGTCGGATTTGTTTTGGAGCACCGTCTCCATCTGGTCCGGCCGGGCGGTGATGTCGCTGAGCATCAGCAGAGCGGTAAAGAACGCCCCCTTGTCCATGGGCTTGTCTGTGCCGCCGCAGACGGCGGCGTAGACCTTCTCCATGGCCATCGCCTGCTGATAGGCGGCAGCGGCCTCCGCCCCCGCGCCGGCAAGCGCCTGCTTCAGAGCGGCGTCCCAATCCAGACCGGCGGCCTCCAGCTGCGCGGCGGCGCTGTTGATGGAGGAGACCACCCCGCTCATCTGTCCGAGCAGGGCCGCGGCCCCGGCGGCGTCCGCCGCCTTCTTCGAGGCGATCAGCGCCGCGATCTGGAACTGCTGAAAGCCGATGGTCTCCGCAGGGCTGCCCGCCGGATCTCTGGCCACGGCGGTCCACAGGCCGTCCAGGCTGTCCACCTGGCTGAGCACATCCCCCAGCTGCTTCTTCTGGACGGTGATGAAGCTCTTGCCGGCGTCATCGCTGAAATCCTTGTCAAGTTTTTTCAGAATTCCGCCGTTGATCCGGATATCCAGGATGGTCAGCGTCTCCGTGGCGTCCTTCAGCTTATCCCGCAGGTTATCCAGATCCCGGCCCACGGCGGCCAGATCGCTCTCCGTGGCGCTGCCGCTGGCGCGGATGCGGCGCAGATCGTCCCGCAGGTCCTCCAGGCAGCCGCTCACCTCGTCTAAATCCCCCTGCAAGTCCACCGCCGCGTCGGTGAGGTCCTTCAGCGAGCCGTTCAGATCCACCACGGCGCCGTCCGCGTCCTCCAGATGGCCGGGGAGGAGCCCCAGGGACCCCTCCAGCGCCGCCAGGTCCTCCCGGAGCCGGTCGCCGTCGGCATAGACCGGATCCTTGCCGCCGGAAATGGTGTCCCGGGCCTGATCCAGCTGATCCAGGCCGTCGGCGGTGTCCCGCAGGCTGCCGCCCAGATCCCCCATGGAGTCCAGGAGGGTGTCAAAGCTGTCGGAGAGCTTGTTGTAGTCCTCCTCCAGCTCATCCTTGCGCTGACTGAGCTTGGCGACCTCCTCCAGCTGCGCCAGCGTGGCGGGGACCATCAGAAAGGTCATGCCGCCGAAGGAGAAGCTGTCGCTGCCCACCCGGATGGAGAAGTGCTGCTCCTCCCCGGGCAGGACGACAAAGAGCACCGCCCGCAGGTTGCCCACCAGCTGCACCTGGGCCCCGGGGGCCTCCAGGGAGAGGATGTCGTCCTGGTTAAACACCGCCATGGCCTCCAGGGTGTAGTTGTTCTTCGCGTAGTCGCTGGCGGCGTCGCTGGGGAGGATATCCAGCCGGATCTCCACCACGCCGGTCTTTCCCGCCAGATCCTCCGCCCTGGCGGGCACGCCGTTGAGGGTGTAGGAGACGGCTATGGTCCAGGGGAGGGCCGCAAAGGGCTCCGCGGTTTTGCCCTCGAAGTAGAAGCGGGCGGGGGCGTCGTCAAAGCGGAACACGGTGGAGGTGGCGCTGCGCGCGGGAACGGTGCCGTCGGTGAGGTTCACCACCTCGTCGTAGGTCCCGTAGTCGGTGATAGCGCCGGCGCCGTTGAGGGTGTAGCTCTTCACCACGCTGCCCTGGGTCAGATTTCCGTAGTAGTCCAGGGTGGCGTAGTAGGCTTCGTCGCAGGTGGGCGTCACCCGGTCGCCGATGGGCTCCGCCATGACCGGCGAGGCGGAGACGGCGGCTGTCAGAGCCAGGGCGGCGGCGGTGAGGCGGCGAAGCATGGAGGTGGGTTTCATGGGAAAACTCATTCCTTTCTGAAAAATAAGTCAGGGCCCGTTCTATAGGCCCGAACGCACGGTCTGCTGAAAAAATCACATCGGCTGCTGCGTCAGGGGAGCGCCGAATCAATCGACACACACGTCTTGCCGCCGGATTTTCCGCCCGGGCTGCGTTAAAAAACCTTGAAATTCGTCAGTCAGGGAAATTCTTTACTTTTTCCGCGGCATACGCTATAATAATACTATTACGCTGAAAACAAGGAGGGGCGGATGTGAAGGGTACGGAGAAGCTGATTGCCAACGCTTTCTATGAGCTCCTGGAGGAGAAGCCCCTGAGCCGGATCACCGTGCGGGAGATTGTGGAGCGCTGCGGCGTCAACCGGAACACATTTTACTACCACTACCGGGATATCCCCGCCCTGCTGGAGCGGATCATCAAGGCCCGGGCGGACCAGATCGTCCGCGAGCACGGCCGCCTGGAGTCCATCCCGGACTGTATCGGACTGATTCTCCAGTTCTGCCGCTCCGACCGGCAGGCCATCCTGCACATCTACCGCTCCATCCAGCGGGAGGTGTTTTTGGACCACCTGGAGCGGCTGATGCTCTACGCGGTGGAGGAGTTTGTCGATTCCGCCTCCCAGGGCCTCTCCATCCCCGACGCCGACCGGCAGCTTTTGATCCGCTACTACAAGTGTACCCTCATCGGCATCGCCCTGGACTGGCTCAACGCCGGGATGAGCTACGACATCCTGGCCCGGGCCGAGCGCATCTGCGAGCTCTTCGCCGGATCCACCCGGCAGGCCTTCCTCCGGAGCGCCGGCGCCCTTCCCGGCAGCGCGGCGGGCTGAGAGCAGAATCTTCACGCCCTCCGTTGGGGCCTATTGTAGCGTCCGCCTTCATAGAGAACAATAGGCAAATACACGCCCGGTGCCTGAATTTTAGGCACCGGGCGTGTATTTGCCCAATAGACAGGCCTGCCCCGCTGCGCACTTGGCCTGTCGAAAAAGCCGGCAGGGTAGGATGGCGGCAAGGAGGACAGTGTGAGAGGCCCCCAAGAGGGGTTTCTTTCGCGTGCAATCGCCCGCCCGACCCCCAAGGGCATTTCCTTGCCGCTGTCGCGGCTCAGGCACAGGCGACAAATTGCGGCCATCGGCCGCAATTTGCCTCAGCCTGTCGAAAAACCGTCAGGTTTTTCGACAGGCTGAGCGCGCAGCGGGATATCCCGCTGCGCGCTCCACCTCTGTATGCGTCCGCCGCCGTGCTGTCTGAGCGGGAGGGGGATCCGTCTCCGGATCAGATCTCCACCACCGGGCGCTCCTCCGGCTTCTCCGTCTGCGCTGCGGCCTTCCCGCCAGCAAACCCGGCGATCACCGCCTGGAGGTCGATCCCCGTGGACTCCCGCATGCCGTCCACGATCTGGCTGGCGCTGGCCATCACGTCCCGGACCAGCTTGGTGGAGTTGCCGTCGCCGTACATGACGATCTTCTCTGTCTGGCTCAGGGGCGCGGCGGCGTTCTTCACCACCTCGGGGAGGGCCGTGAGGTACATCTCCAGCACCGACGCCTCGCCCATCTTCTTCTGGGCCTCGGCCTTCTTCTCGATGGCCTCCGCCTCGGCCAGGCCCTTGGCCCGGATACCCTCGGCCTCCTGCTCCATGGAGAAGCGCAGGGCCTCCGCCTCGGCCTTCCGGGCCTCGGCCTCCTGCATGACCCGGTACTTCTGGGCGTCGGCCTCCGCCTTCTTGGCCTCGGCCTCCTGCATCACCCGGTACTTCTGGGCCTCCGCCTCCTGGACGGCCTTGAACCGCTGGGCCTCGGCCTCCTTCTGCCGGCGGATCAGGTCGGCCTCCGCCTGCTTCTCCGCCTGGTACTTCATGGCGTCGGCCTGCTTGCGGATCTCCGCGTCCAGCTGGCGCTCCTTCAGGGCGATCTCCTTCTCGGCCAGCTCAGCCTCCTTCTCCTTCTTGGCAATGTCGGCGCTGGTGCGGGTGACCTCGATGGTCTTTCTCTGCTCCTCCTGCTGGATGGAGTAGGCGGCGTCGGCTTCGGCCTTCTTGGTGTCCGCCCGGACCTGCATCTCCGCCTGCTGCACGGCCAGCTCGGCGTTCTGCTCGGCGATCATCTTCTCCGACTGGACCTTCACCGCGTTGGCCTCCTGCTGGGCCTGGGAGGTGGCGATGGCGATGTCGCGCTGGGCGTTGGCCTTGGCGATCTGGGCGTTCTTGCGGATCTGCTCCACGTTGTCAATGCCCATGTTCTCGATGGTGCCCGCCCCGTCCTTGAAGTTCTGGATGTTGAAGTTCACCACCTCAATGCCCAGCTTCTGCATGTCGGGGACCACGTTCTCCGTGATCTTCTTGGCCACGCCCTGCCGGTCCTGCACCATCTCCTTGAGGCCCACGCTGCCCACGATCTCGCGCATGTTGCCCTCCAGGACCTGGGTAACCAGGCTAATCAGCTCCTGCTGGCGCATCCCCAGGAGGGCCTCGGCAGCCTTTTTGAGCAGCTCCGGGTTGGAGGAGATCTTGATATTGGCCACGCCGTCCACGGTGACGTTGATGAACTCGTTGGTGGGCACCGCCTCGCTGGTCTTCACGTCCACCTGCATCACCCGCAGGCTCAGCTTATCCACCCGCTCGAAGAAGGGCACCCGCCAGCCCGCCCGGCCGATGAGAATCCGCTTCTTCCCCAGACCGGAGATGATGTACGCCGTGTCCGGCGGCGCCTTCAGATAGCCCAGGATGAACAGCAGGATCATCAGAACCACCGCAACGACCGCGGGCAGGAACTTCAACAGAATGTCTAACATGTTCTTTACCTCCTAAAAATTTTTATTTGTGCGACAGCTTCTTGCCGGCAAGATTTCATCGGGGAATAGGTTGGGATACAAGAAAACGAAACTTTTACCCAGTGGGTAAAAGTCTCGTTCAAATCTCTCGATCTCCGCACCGCCCGGACCACTTCTGGCCGTCTTGACGAGGGTGCGCCACCCATTTCCCGGGGGGTGGAACTACTCCCTTTTGATGGTCCTATCATACCACAGCCGGGGCGGTTTTGCAATCTGCATTCTGACAAAAAATTAACATGATTTTTTGTGCATATTTGAAGGGGCGCCGGGTCACATTTTCCCAAAAGCTGAAGGAATTGCACTACTCCTCGGCCACATAGATGAGACCGAAGGCCCCGGGCCCCACGTGGGCGCCCAGGGTGGCCCCCAGGCCGCAGGGGTGCATCCGGGTGGGCAGGAGGCCGGCCTCCCGGAGCTGCGCCGCGAAGCTGTCCTGCATGGCGTCGCTGTCGGTGTAGACGAAGTAGGAGGGAAAGGAGTCGTCCACCGGGTGCTGGCCGATGAGCTTCAGGAGCTGCTTCATAGCCGCCGCCTGACCGAAGGACTTGGAGGCCACGGTCACCGCCCCGTCGTGGACGCAGATCACCGGCTTCAGCCGGGACACCGTGCCCAGTACCGCCTGAGCGGCGCTGAGCCGGCCCCCCTTGCGCAGGTACTCCAGGGTGTCCACCACGGCGTAGGCCCGGATGCGGGGTGCCACCCGCTCCAGAGCCCCGGCGATGTCCGCCGCGCCTAAACCGCCGTCCCGGAGCTTGCAGGCGTAGTTAATCAGGATCTGAATCCCCCCGGAGGCGGTGGCGCTGTCCACGATGTAGATTCCCTCGCCGCCGCACATCCCCCGGGCGATGCTGGCGCTCTGGCAGGTGCCGCTGAGCTTGGAGGCCAGCAGGACGCACAGCACCTCGTCCCTGGCGGCCCGGGCGGCCTCAAAGCGCTTCAAAAACGCCTCCGGCGAGGGCTGGGCGGTGGTGGGATGGTACTCCCCGGCAGTGAGGAGCTTGTAAAACAGGTCGTTGGTCAGCGTCTTCCCGTCGTAATAGGTGGCGGGCCCGAACTGGACCGTCAGGGGGACCACCTCCACCCGCTTCCGCTCCGCCTTGGCGGCGCTCAGGTCCGAGGCAGAATCGGTAATGATGCGCAGGGCCATGTCTATGTACCTCCATGGTCTATGTAATCGGAATGTTGTGCAGCAGATCGTCCGCGCTCCCGTCAGAGCGGGAGAGGGTATATAATTCACAAAGTGAACTATATACCCTCCAAACAGATTTGTCAAGGAAAAAAAGCGGAGACGGCGAGGGTTCATCCTCACCGCCTCCGCGCCGCTCACTTCTTGTTCTGGTTCTGATTCTTGTTCTGGTTGTTCTGGTTCTGATTCTGATTGCCGTTCTGGTTACTGTTCTGATTCTGGTTCTGATTCTGATTCTTGTTCTGGTTCTTGTCCATACGGACACCTCCTTTCCCGCAGGTGAGTACATGCGCTATTCTTACCAGCTTCACAGGAAATATACCTGCGCGGCGGGATAAAAGCGGAAAAACCGGCCCATACTATTTCTGCCAATCCGACCACGCCAATCAAAGGAGGAACTGCCATGGACTGGAAGAACAGCGAGACCAAGGACAACCTGCTGCGGGCTTTCGCCGGGGAGAGCCAGGCCCGGAACCGCTACACCTTCGCCGCCGCCGCGGCCAAGAAGAACGACCTGGAGGTCATCCAGATGATCTTCGAGTACACCGCCGGCCAGGAGAAGGAGCACGGGGAGATCTTCTACGACTACCTGAAGGAGGCGGGCTGCGACAACATCGTCATCACCGCCGGCTACCCGGTGGACTGCACCGACGACGTGCTGACGCTTTTAAAGCTGGCGGCGGACCACGAGAACGACGAGTACGGCGACATCTACCCCGCCTTCGCCGACAAGGCCCAGGAGGAGGGCTTTTCCGCCGTGGCGGCGGCCTTCCGCCAGATCGCCAGGATTGAGAAGGTCCACGCCGACCGCTTCAAGCGCTTTGCCCAGCTGATGGAGCAGGGAAAGCTCTTTGTCAGCGACGTGGAGACGGAGTGGATGTGTCTCAACTGCGGCCACGTCCAAAAGGGCACCAAGGCCCCGAAGCAGTGCCCGGTGTGCAAGCACAGCCAGGGCTACTTTATCCGCTTTGAGCTGTCGCCGTACGAGAAATAGATTCGATCAAAACCCGCTTCGCTGGGCTTTTGATCGAGGGGAATAAGGGGGCTCATTTGAAATCTTTGATTTCAAATGAGGATTTGATTTACGGGGGGGCTTTTGACCTGGAAGCGGCCTTTGGCCGATTCCAGGTCAAAAGGTCCGGGCCGAGCGCGGCCCGCAGAGTGTTTTTCCGAAAACGCGGTTTCCGGAAAAACGGATTTTATTGATTTGCGCTTCGCGCAAAAGCTGCCGGAGAGGGGAGAGGTCCGCCGCGGCGGCGGGGTTTGAGTCTTGGGGAGGAATTTGCCCCATTTTATCGAAGAACGCAGCGGATTCTTTGATAAAATGGGGTTTTCTTTTGGCGGTGCTGTATGTATAATAGGGGAGAGGAGCAGAGCTTTTGGTATGTTGAAGGGAGTACATATGAAAAATATTCTGGTCATACAGGGCGGCGGCCGGGTGAGGGGGAACACCGCGCAGCTTGTCGGCAGCTTTGTCCGCGGCGCGGAGGAGAGCGGGCACGCTGTGGAGGTCGTTTCGCTTCTGACCCATGAGGTCAAGGGCTGTCTGGGCTGCAACGCCTGCCGCTATGGGAAGCCCTGCGTCCAGAAGGACGCCTTCAACAGCATCGTGTCCAGGATAGAGGCGGCGGACTGCCTGGTGTTCGCCTCGCCGCTGTACTTCTGGACGGTCTCGTCCAGGATGAAGGCCTTTATTGAGCGGTTCTACTGCATCGCCAGGGAGGACCCGGCTCCGCCCCTGGGCAGGTATGAGAAGTATCCTCAAAAGGACTGCGCGCTGCTGATGACCGCAGCGGACAATTACTTCTGGACGTTTGAGCAGGCGGTCTCCTACTATCAATTCGCCCTGGTCAACTACATCGGATTTCACGACAGGGGAGTGCTCCTGGCCGGCGGCTGCGGGGATACCGACGGAAAGCCGCAGATTGACCGCACCCCGCACCTGCAAAGGGCCTTCGAGTTCGGCAGGCAGCTTTACAGTTAATACCATGAAACCCGGCGGAGATCAGCGAGAGAAATGGCGCACAGCTTCGCTGTACCCGCAAGGGGGTACGTCCCATCAGCAGCCGTCAACGGCTGGGCAGTCGTCCCTGCCTGCGTCCTGCGCCTCGCTGTATACTTTTTTCTGCCTATACAGCAACTGATAAGAAGAGGCCCGCCGCTTAAGCGGCGGGCCTCTTCTTCCCCAAATGTCTGACAAAAAAGAGAGAGTGTGAAAAGAGAGAGTGTGAAAGGGATCTATGTAAAATGGCATTCCCGCCATGTTGGGCATGAGTTCTGACCGGCGTGACAGAGTGTTCTTCGATGGCAGACCTCCTTTTTATAGCGTCTCTGGAACCTTTTTTTCATTTTCCCAAGTATCACCTCCCGATGCTGCTATCTTAGCCCGGAATTTTGAATACGTCGTGAAGGGGATAAGAACCTTCTGTGAAGAAAACCTGAACAAACTGTGAACCGAACAGACGCCGGCCCGGATCGCATAGCAATCCGGGCCGGCGGTTTTCTTTACAGATAGATCTCAAAATTTTCGCTCTGCCAGCGGGCGGCCTGCTCCGCCAGCTTCTTTTTGAGCAGCAGCAGGGTGTATTCGCAGTCGCAGTAGACACAGTCCTCCCACACCGCCAGACGGAGGCCGCGGCTGTCCAGGACCTGGTTGACTTCGGTCAGCGACTTTTTGAAGTTGTCGAAATCGGCGCAGTCCGTGTAGATTTTCTCCCGGCGGATGATCTCCAGGACCTCCGGGAACGCGGCTTCCCGCGCCTGGAGGAAGCCGGCCAGGGCCGGGGTCAAATCCTCCTCATACCCGCCCACAGAGAGCCCATATCCCCTCTCGCAGAGGAGAGCGGCGCAGACGCACTCCCGGTCCAGCGCATTCTCCCCGGCAAAGTCCAGGAATTCCTCCCTGTTGTCAATAAACAGCACGCGCTGCACAACGCCGGAGAACTTCCCATAAAACCCGGCATAGTCATCCCGCTCCAGCAGCCTGATCGCCTCCTGAAATACAAGCCACTCCTCCGGCGACACAATCAGTCCTGCAAGCTCCATCATATCCATCATAAAGCCCTCATGAAAGTTTTCTTTTTGGTACTTTTTCTTTTTCAAAAGAAAAAGTATGAACAACCTCCCCAAACGCCTCCAGCGTTCTCTCCATCTCCTCCTCACCATGGGCCGCGCTGACAAACATCGCCTCAAACTGCGCCGGCGCCAGGGCCACGCCCCGCTCCAGCATCCCGGCAAAATACCCGGCATACCGGTCCAGATCGCTGCCCTTAGCCGCGGCGAAGCTCTCTACCTCCCCCTCCACAAAGAAGGGGGAGAGCAAACTGGCCTCCTGGTTCACCGCCACCGCCACCCCGGCCTTCGCGGCAATCTCCCGCATCCCCCGGGCCAGCCTGGCGGCGTACCCGTCGATCTGCGCATACACCTCCGGATGATCCTTCAGATACCGCAGCTGACTGAGCCCCGCGGCCATAGCCACCGGATTCCCCGACAGCGTCCCCGCCTGATAGATCGGTCCGCAGGGGGCCACCTGCTCCATCAATTCCCGACTCCCGGCGTAGGCCCCCACAGGCATTCCGCCACCGATAATCTTCCCGAAGGTCACCAGATCCGCCCGGACGCCATAGTATTCCTGCGCCCCGCCGACCCCCAGCCGGAACCCGGTAATCACCTCATCAAAAATCAGCAGCGCCCCATACTTGTCGCACAGATCCCTGAGCCCCTGCAAAAACCCGGCCGCCGGGGCCACCACGCCCATGTTGGCCGCCACCGGCTCCACCAGCACGCAGGCCACCTCCCCGGGATACTGGGAGAGCAGCGCCTCCACCGACCCCAGATCATTGAACTGCGCCGTCAGCGTGTGCCTGACAATGTCCTCCGGCACCCCGGCGGAGCTGGGCCGTCCCCCGGCCAGGGCCGAGGACCCGGCGTTCACCAGCAGGCAGTCGCTGTGCCCGTGGTAGCAGCCCTCGAATTTGATGATCTTGTCCCGCCCGGTGGCCCCCCGGGCCAGCCGCACGGCGCTCATCACCGCCTCGGTGCCGGAGTTCACCATCCGCACCATCTCGATGTTCGGCACCAGATCCACCATCAGCTGGGCCATCTCCACCTCCCGCCGGGTGGGTGCGCCGAAACTGAGGCCGTCCCGTACCGCCCGATCCACCGCCCCCCGGATCACCGGGTGGTTGTGCCCCAGGATCATGGGCCCCCAGGAGCACACGTAGTCGATGTACCTCCTGCCGTCCTCATCATACACATAGGCCCCGTCGGCCCGGGCAATGAACCGGGGGGCCATCTTCACCGCCCGGTAGGCCCGCACCGGGGAGTTGACCCCGCCGGGCAGCACCCTCTGCGCCGCCGCAAATAATGTCTCCGAAACACCCATCACCCGATCTCCCCCTCTCGAATGGCCTCCGCCAGATCCTTGGCGTAGTAGGTAATCAGCATATCCGCCCCCGCCCGGAACACAGACAGGGCGCTCTCGCACATAATGCGCCGCTCATCCACCAGCCCCGCCGCCGCCGCGGCCTTAATCATGGCGTACTCCCCGGACACCGAGTAGGCGCACAGCGGCCGGTCGAACCGGTCCCGGCACTCCCGGATGATGTCCAGATAGGACAGCGCCGGCTTCACCATAATGATATCCGCCCCCTCCTCAATATCCAGGGCGCACTCCTTCATGGCCTCCCGCCGGTTGTGGGGGTCCATCTGGTACCCCTTCCGGTCCCCGAAGGCCGGCGCGGACCCGGCGGCGGAGCGGAAGGGCCCATAGAACGCCGAGGCGTACTTGGCGGAGTAGGCCATAACGGGCGTCATCTGATACCCCGCGGCGTCCAGCGCCGCGCGAATGGCGGCAATCCGCCCGTCCATCATGTCCGAGGGCGCCACCATATCCGCCCCCGCCTCCACGTGGCTCAGAGCGGTTTTCGCCAGCAGATCCAGGGTGGGATCGTTGTCCACCTCCTGCCCCTTCAGCACCCCGCAGTGCCCGTGGCTGGTGTACTCGCAGAGGCACACATCCGTAATCACATGGAACTCGGGATACGCCTCCTTGATCCCCCGTACCGCCCGCTGTACCACGCCGTCCTGGGCATAGGCGGAGGACCCCGCCGCATCCTTCTCCGCCGGCAGCCCGAACAGGATGCAGTGCCGCACCCCGTGCGCAAGGCAGTCCTCCACCGCCCGCCCCACGCTGTCCAGCCCGTAGTGGAACTGCCCCGGCAGGCTCTCGATCTCCCGCGTCCCTTTCAATGTCTCGTCAAAGAAAATCGGATAAATGAGGCTGTCCCCACTGAGCCGCGTCTCCCGACACAGCCGCCGTACCGCCTCCCCCCGCCGAAGCCGGCGGGGCCGTTGCACCAGATCCATAGCTATAGCCCTCCAATCGTAGGTTGTGTTCAAATAGTGATTCAAAATTCGATTTACAGGGGGGAATACTCTCTGTCCCGTGTCAGACGCTCTACCAATAGCCACAGCATGGGGCTTTGCACCTGAAATCACCGCGGACCGCGTGAAAAAATCTTGAAATACAAACAGTATTCCTGCGATTTTTTGCCTTGTCTGCGGCAATTTTAACTGGCAAATCCGCATACTTCGGCGATTGGTACGGCTTCTCAGTTCTCCGCGCGCCGCCTCCGGCGGCGGGGGTACCGCGGCGCAGTGCACAGCTTTTTCGCGCCGGCTTCGGCGCGGGACAGGACGGGGGTTTCGCCCCCGGGCGACCTACTTTTCTCTTGTGAGAAAAGTAGGCAAAAGCACACTTAGGGGTCCGGCGTGGGCGGGCCTTAGCCCCCGCAGGGGGCACGGCCCTTACACGCCTCCCCCCTAAGAACCCCGGGACGCGCCGCCCCCTCGGCAGTCCGGTGTTTGTCCGACCCTGCCGCCTCCACGCGGCGGCGGTGGTCCTCGCTGAGAAAAAGGTACTGGCAACCGTCCCCCCGTCTATAGCTATGCTATAGGCGTCCGCTGCCGCTTTGCCTGCCTCGCCACGACTTGCCCCCGAAACTTGATACGCTCATCGCTGGCGGGAGCACCGCAAAGGCCGCCGTCCCTGACGGAACGCACACTTTGGCTTACCGTTCTTTCGTAGGGTGCTCAGATCCCGGTGCGCTGTCCCCTGTCAACCGTGGCGGTTCGGTAGACCATCCGTAGGAGCGGATACCATTCGCCCACCCTGCCGGTATTCACCGCATATCGGCGGGCGGACACTATCCGCCCCTACAGGGTGCCATTATTCTCTCTCACATCACATGCAAATCATGAAACTGCAAAATCATCTCCCCCTCCGAAACCTTCACCAAATAGAAAATCCCGGTCAGATCGCTCCTTTTCCCATTCAGCGGTACCCCCTCATAGTGCACCATCCCCACCACATTGGGGAGCGCCTTCGGCACGAACCGCCCGACGTCCAGCGCCTGCACAATCTCCTCCCGGTCCACACACTCTCGCAGGGACGTCACCTTATAGTCCGCGCTCCCAAACTGCTCCGCAGCCTCCTCCCGGCTCATCCCGGGGAGCCCGTAGCCGTACACGTCGGACTCCAGCAGCGCCGGCGTCCAGTTCTGCTCCGGATCCGGCGGCAGCATCTCCAGCGCCCCGGCGTAGTCCTCCGCCGCCAGGAGGTCCGTCCACTCCTCCAGGACCTCCAAGATCGCCCCATCGTCCGCGTCCATCGGAAGCGTCCTCATACCGTATCCTCCACACCACACGCCGCCGCCAGATCCACCAGCGCATCAATGGTGGCTTCCCGCGCCACCCGCACGGCAATCCCAAACCGCCGCGCCTCCGCCGCCGTCTGCTCCCCGATACAGAGCCCAACCAGCCGCGAAAAGTCCGTATCCTCCCCCACGGAGGACACAAACCCCTTCACCGTAGACGCCGACGTAAACGCCGCATACCGCACCGCCCCGGCATTCACCGCCGCCCGCAGCCCCTGGGACAGCGGATGCTCATACCGGGTGCGATACACCGCCACATCCTCAAACCGGATCCCGCGCCGCTCCAGCGCCTCCGTCAAATCCCTGGACCCAATCTCCGCGCGTAAAATCAGCACCCGGCCCTCCGCCGGCAGCCCCGCCCCCAGGTGGGCGGCGTCATAGACCGCCGGCACATAGTCCGCCGCCAGCCCGACGGCCCCCAGCGCCTTGGCCGTCCCCGGCCCAATGGCGGCGATCTTCACCCCGGAGAGCGCCCGGGCATCCCGTCCGCCCCTCCGCAGGCAGGCCCACATGGCCTCCACCCCGGCGGGACTGGTAAAGCAGACCCACGCATACCGCCCCAGCCCCTCCAGCGCCGCCTCCATGGCGGGGCAGGGTACAATGGGGACCGTCTCAATGCAGGGATGCTCCCAGACGTTGGCCCCCAGATCCCGCAGCCGGTCCGACAGCACCCCGGCCCTCTCCCTGGGCCGGGTCACCACCACCGTCCGCCCCTTCAAGGGCAGCCGCTCGAACCAGTCAAACCGCGGCGCTAAGGAGCAGACCCGCCCCACCACGATGATGGCGGGGGAGCGGATCTCCATCTCCGCCGCCCGATCCGGCAGGGTGGCGAGGGTGGCGTCGCACCGCCGCTGTCGGGACAGCGTCCCGTCCTCCACCATGGCCGCCGGCGTATCGCCGTCCATCCCGGCCTCCAGCAGCCCCTTCACGATCATGGGCATAGCCGTGACGCCCATCAGGAAAATGAGCGTCCCCCCGGTCCGCACCAGCGCCTCGAAGTCGATGGTCAGATCCTTCCCGGCCCGTGCGTGTCCGGTGATGATGTGCAGCGACGAACAGAAGTCCCGATGGGTCACCGGAATCCCCGCGTAGGCCGCCGCCGCGATGGCGGAGGTCACCCCCGGCACCTCGGAGAAGGGGACGCCGTGCTGCTCCAGCAGTTCCAGCTCCTCGCCCCCCCGGCCGAAGACGAAGGGGTCCCCGCCCTTCAGCCGCACCACCCGCTTGCCCTCCAAAGCCTTGTCCAGCAAAATCTTATTGATCTGCCACTGGGGAATCTTGTGGTGGGCGGCCTCCTTGCCCACGTCGATCCTCTCCGCCCCCGCCGGGACCATGGCCAGAATCGCGGGGGAGACCAGCCGGTCATAGACCACCACCTCCGCCCGGCTCAAAGCCTCCCGCCCCCTGAGGGTGAGCAGCCCCGGATCCCCGGGTCCCGCCCCCACCAGCGTCACATGTCCACTCCGCATAGCCGTCCTCCTCCTATCGCAGCCGCTCCGCCAGCGCCAGCCCCAGATCCTCGGCCTGGCCCGCGGCCCCTGTTATCGTCCCCTTCTCCCCGGCGGCGTTCATCCCCGTGAGGAACATCTTTTCTCCCTCCACCGCCGCGAAAGCGGCCACAGGCGAGCTGCATCCGCCGTCCAGGGCCCGGACGAAGGCCCGCTCCGCCAGGGCGCAGGCCCGCCCCACGGGATCGTCGAAGCACCGCAGGTACTCCGTATCCGCCCCGGAGCGGACCTGGGCGGCCAGGATTCCCTGCCCCGCGGCAGGGAGCATCTCCTCCGGGGAAAATATCCGGGAGATACGCCCCTCCAGCCCCAGCCGCCGGAGCCCGGCCGCCGCCAGAATCAGCGCGCTGTACTGTCCCTCGTCCAGCTTCCGCAGCCGTGTGAGCACATTCCCCCGCACCGGCGCCACCGTGCACCCGGGATAGAGTGCTTTGACCTGCATCCCCCGCCGGAGGCTGGCGCACCCCACGGGCCTGGAGAGGTCCAGCCCCTCCGCCCCCTCCGGCAGTACCAGGACATCCCGGGGATCCTCCCGCCGGGAAAACGCCGCCAGCGGCAGCGCCGGCGAAATCTCCATGGGCAGATCCTTGCAGCTATGTACCGTCACATCCGCCCGTCCGTCCAGCAGCGCCTCGTCCAGCTCCTTGACGAACAGCCCCTTCCCGCCGATCTGGTCCAGGGTCCTGTCCAGAATCCTGTCCCCGGTGGTCTTCAGCGTCACCAACTCCAGCTCGATCTCCGGGTGGGCGGCCTTCACCGCCTCCATCAGCAGATCCGCCTGCCGTACCGCCAGCACGCTGTCCCGGCTTCCCACGCGTATCTTCATAGATCCTCCTCCCAAACCCGGCGAATCAGCGCCGCCGCCCGCGCAGTTTTTTGATGGTCTCCTCCGTCCCCCGCGACGCCGGCCACCACCCCGCCGGTCTCGCAGAGCGCGGGAAAGAAGAAATCGCACTCCTCCTGACAGTCACAGACATTGACAGGCACCCCCGCCCTCTTCGCCTCCTCATAGACCGCATGATTCACCGCCCGGTCATCAGTAGCGGCCACAGCCAAAAAGGCCCCCTGCAAATCCCCCTCCCGATAGGCCCGCTCCACCCAGTCCACGCCCTCCAAAGCCTCCCGCAGCGCCGGCGCCACCACCGTCACCCGCGCCCCGAACCGCCGCAGAGCCGCCGCCCGCCGAAGCCCCACCGTACCGCCGCCAACGACGACAACCGCGCGGCCGGTCAGGTCGATGAATAATGGAAACCGCATACGAACCACCTTTCCAATTAGGAATTAGGAATGAGGAATTAGGAGTGAATGTGTCCGGCGTCGCCGGACAATTTGAATTTGGACGCTGCGGCGGTCTGCGCTATCTCCACTCTAAATAATTCCAATCTGCGGCGCAAAGCGCCGCCACCAAAATTCCTAATTCCTAACTCCTAATTCCTCATTCACCTTGAGTGCGCCCTTATCTTCGCCGCGCACGCCTCCAGCGCCTCCGGCGTCAGGGGCGCGGGCAGTCCTCCCGCCAGCAGATCCACCGCCTTGCAGGCGGCCTCCTCGGCCTCCATGCCCCGCACCCGGTGGAGCACCGCCGCCTTTACCGCCTCCAGCGCGGGGAGGCTCTCCCGGTAGACGCTCCACTGGCGGAACCGCTCCATGTGATCCTCCACCGTCTTCTGCACCTGCGCCAGAACCCGGCTGTCCGCCTCCCCCTGGGGCCGCAGGTCGTCGATGTTCCACAGCGCCACGCCGGGGAACCGCTGGCTGAGATCCGGCTGAATATCCCGGGGCATCGCCAAATCTACCAGCACCTGCGGTTTGCTCTTCAGAGCGCCGAAGGGATCCGCCGCCACGGTGTAGTGGGGGCTCACCGTGGCGGAGACCACCGCCTCCGCCCCCTCCATGGCGCTGTAGCGGTCCTCATAGGGCGCCACGGCGCAGCCCGCGGGGACGATGGTCTCCCCGTGGCGGTAGGAACGCAGGGTCACCGTCACCGCGCATCCGGCCTCCCGGAGGAGGGAGGCGGCCAGGCGCCCCATCTCCCCGTTGCCGATCACCAGCACCCGCCGGCCGGCCAGGGGTCCCAGGGCCCGCCCCAGGGCGGCCACCGCCTGGTGGGCGGCGGAGGCGGGGACGGCGGCCAGGCGTCCGGCCCCCTTGCCCGCCTTCCCGCAGGCGGCGGCGGTGCGAAACAGCGTCTCCAGCGTGGCGTCCGCCGTCCCCGCCTCCCGGGCCAGGGCCAGGGCGGTCTTGACCTGGGTCAGAATCTGGTCCTCCCCCAAAATCTGGGAGCGGAGAGCGCAGGAGACCTCCATCAGGTGCCGGACGCAGTCCTCCCCCCGCCGCGTCACCAGCGCCGGAGCGAAGGCGGCATAGTCCGCCCCCGCCGCCCGGCACAGCAGATCCCCCGGATCCGGATCGTCCCCCTCACAGGAGAGGTACACCTCCGTCCGGTTGCAGGTGGAGAGAACCACCGCCCCCGCCACCCCCGGCAGCCCGGCCAGGGTCCGGTCCAGTCCGGCGACGGCGTTTTTCGTAAAGCTCAGCTGTTCCCGCAGCGCCACGGGGGCCTTGGCGTAGTCCAGCCCGGACATGCACAGCGCCATCCTACTCCCCCCTCTTGACAACCACCACGGAGAAGTACCCGGCCGTCTCGTCCATGTCGGCGAACCGGGGGAAGACCTCCTCCCCCTCCATGCCGCACCGGGAGACCATGGCCGCCCGATCCAGAAGCCCGTGTTCCTCCAGCTTGTTCCGCAGGGCCCCGATCTCCCGCCCGGCCTTCATAAACACCAGATTGGCGTCCACGCCCAGGCAGTCCTCCATGTCCTTGTGGGAGGCGGGCACGATCAGCAGCCGCTCGCTGTGCTCACAGAGGCTCATATTCAGCCGGGCCGCCACCGCGCAGAAGGAGGGCACCCCCGGCACCAGCACCGCCTCAAACCCCCGCGCCAGCACCCGCCTGTGGACATACACATAGGTGGAGTACACTGTGGGGTCCCCCAGCGTAATAAACGCCACCGACCTTCCGGCCTCCAGCTGCGCGCACAGATCCTCCGCAATCCGGTCATAGGCCGCCGAGAGCATCCCGTGGTCCCGCACCATAGGCGTGGCGCACCGGAGCAGCGTCTTCCCCCGCACATGATCCTTCACAATCCCCAGGGCAGTCCCCTCGCCGTCCCCCTTATCGGGCACAGCCACCACATCGGCCTCCCTCAAAATCCGTAAAGCCTTCAGCGTCAAAAGCTCCGGATCCCCGGGCCCCACGCCTACGCCGTACAAGATACCTTTTGCCATCGTGCAAAAATCCTCCCATCGTTTTTCAATTAGGAATTAGGAATGACTGTGTCCGGCGACGCCGGACAATTCGAATTTGGCCGCGTACCGCGGCCTCCGCCATTTCCACTCTGAATAATTCCAATCTGCGGCGCAAAGCGCCGCCACCAAAATTCCTAATTCCTAACTCCTAATTTCCCTCAGCCCTCTTAGCGTGTTCCACAAAGATCTCCCGCACTCTGGGGTTCTCCCCCAGTCCCTCCAGCCGGCAGGTCACCTCGACGCCCCGCTGGGCCAGCATGGCCCGCCAGGAGTCGGCGTCCTCTCCGGCCAGATCGTTTTTGGCGTGGTCCCCGGCCACAATCATCAGCGGCAGCAGCAGCACCCGTTTTACATCCCCCTGCTCCTCTATCCGCCTGCAAACCTCCTCGAACCCGGGATACCCCTCCACCGTGCCGATGTGGATATCCCGCCGCCCCATGTCGTGCAGAATATACTCCAGCAGCGCATACACCGCGTTGGCGTGGTGCTCCGTCCCGTGGCCCATGTACACCACGGCGCTTCCCACCTCCGCCGTCGGCAGCCGATCCAGCAGGGCTTTTGCCGCCGCCTGGTAGTCCGCCGCCTCCGTGAGCAGGGGCGAGCCGAAGGAGAGGGCGGCGAACCGATCCGCGTAGGGCCGGGCCTCCCGGACCAGCTTCTCCCACTCCTCCCCGTTCATCACATGGGTGGACTGCACCACCACGTCCTCATACCCGGCCCGATACAGCCGATCCAGCGCCTGCGCGGGACTGTCAACAGAGAGCCCCTCCCGATCCCAAAGCCGCCGGCGCACCATACCGCTGGTAAAAGCCCTGGCGAAGTCCCGATCCGGGAAAGCCGCCGCCAGATCCCCCTCAATGGCCGCAATAGTCCGCTCCAGAGTATCCAAATGCGTCGTCCCAAAAGAAACCGCCAAAATCGCCTTTTTCACCCAAACCCCTCCCGATTGTTCAAAGTCTCCCCATACAGCGCCATGCTGGAGGTAGGAGTTAGGAGTGAGGAGTGAATGAGTCCAGCGAAGCTGGACAATTTAAATTGTTCCAACAGAGGGCAAGCTCTTGCTCTCTACTCTCCATTCCCCACTCAAAAATTCAAATCCATCGCCGCAGGCGATACCTTCATTCCTAACTCCTAATTCCTAATTCCTAACTCAAAAGGCTTCTCTCCGCCCCTCTGACGCCATGTACAGCAGGGCGTTGCAGATCGCCGCCGCCACATTGCTCCCGCCCTTCCGGCCCATGGCGGCGATATGGGGGCGATCCATGGTCCGCAGCAGCTCCTTGCTCTCCACCACATTTACAAACCCTACCGGCACCCCGATTACCAGCGCCGGGGCAAAGGCTCCGCTCTCCATCAGCTCACAGGCCCTGACCAGCGCCGTGGGGGCGTTGCCTACCGCCAGTACCACCGGCCCGGACAGCTTTGCCGCCCGCTCCATGGATACCGCCGCCCGGGTGATTCCCCGCTCCTTCGCCTCGGCAGCCACGTCGGCCTCCGCCATGAAGCACACCGCCTGACCGCCGAAGGATCCCAGGACCCGTTTGTTTATTCCGCTGCGGGCCATCTCCGTGTCGGTGACAATGGTGCACCCGCCGCGGATAGCCGTCAGTCCCGCCGCCACCGCGTCGGGGGTGAAGACCAGGTTTTTCGCATAGTCAAAATCCGCGCTGGTGTGAATACAGCGCTTCACAATGGGCAGCTGCTCCGGGGTGAAGGTGTGGGGCCCCATCTCCGAGGCGATGATGGCCATACTCCGCGCCTCGATGTCCCCGGGGGCGGTCTGCTCCAGCTGAATTTTTTTCATAGAGATTCCTCCCTTGTTGAATATGGTAATAAAACCCTTTTTTCGTGCAACAGAGCGTGCAACACAAGGGGTATATTTTGCAGAATTGAGCGGAAAAACGGCTGTTTTATTCGCTTTTTTCACGCTTTTTCAATTGTCAAAATCGGCGTTAACAGGGGCACCGCCGCCAAAAGCTGTGCCGGCGGCCGCAGCCTGGAATTTGCGGTAGAAGCTGCCGGCAGCCGCGTCAGAGGGCTCCTGACGGCACTCCCGCGCCCGGAGACTGTTTGAAAACCGTCAAAACACTGCCTTGGGGTGACTTTTTCGTTGTTCCATGTTCCTTTTCATTGAAATCAACCCGGAATTTCCACGTCAAAGCGCCTTGTCGGTGAAAAAACTGCACCAATTCGGTATCCCGCCGGCTCTCAACCGGACGCTGGCGTGCGTATCGCCCCGGCACTGGGGTGCCGCCGTCGGACGCTCGGGTCTGACGGGCGGTCCGTCTGCGCTCTGTGGCTTCGCCGGCGGTTATTTTTCCGCTAAAATCCGGTAGATGGCCTCCATATCCAGGGATTGGCGCAGGCCGTCGGCCAGCAGATCGTACTGGGTCCGCTGGTACTCGGCCCAGTCCAGGGCGGCGGTCCCGGCTGTGAGACCCCTGGCCCGGAGGAGGCAGTCCACCAGCGCTCCGGCGCACTCCGCCCGGTCAAAGAGGCCGTGAATGTAGCAGCCAAGGACATTGCCCGCCGCCTGGCCGTCGGCCTTCTCCCGGCCTGTCTGGTCCCGGAGGGTCATGACGGGGTGCAAATTCTCCGTCTCGCCCATGTGGATCTCGTAGCCGGTAAAGGCGGCGCCGGCGAGGCCGGCGAAGACGCCCTGGGCGGCGGTGAAGGTTCCCTCCACCCGGGTGCGGGTCTTCTCCCCCCGGAACACCGTCCGGCCGGGGAGGAGGCCCAGGCCCCGCAGGGTCCCGCCGCCCTCCACCCCCTCCGGGTCGGCAATCTCCTCCCCCAGCATCTGGTAGCCGCCGCAGATGCCCAGGACGGCCCCGCCCCGGCTGGCGTGCTGGAGGAGTTTGGCCTCCATGCCGCTCTGGCGCAGCCACCGCAGGTCGGAGAGGGTGCTTTTGGTGCCCGGCAGGATGATGAGATCCGGCTCCCCCAGGGTCCGGGGGTCGTCCACATAGCGCAGGCTCACCTGCTCCAGACGCTCCAGCGGGTTGAAGTCGGTGAAGTTGGAGAGACGGGGCAGGCGGATGACCGCGATGTCGATGAGCCCCACCCGGCCGCCCCGGTCCAGACGGGCGGAGAGGGAGTCCTCGTCGTCGATGTCCACGTTCAGCATGGGCACCACGCCTAAAACCGGCTTTCCCGTCAGCTCCTCCAGGGTGGTCAGGCCGGGGCGGAGGATGGCCGCGTCCCCCCGAAACTTGTTGATGATAAGGCCCCGGATCCGTGCCTGCTCCTCCGGCTCCAGCAGCTTCACCGTGCCGTAGAGGGAGGCGAAGACGCCCCCCCGGTCGATGTCGCCGCAGAGGAGCACGGGGGCGCCGGCGATTTTTGCCATGCCCATGTTGACAAAGTCGTCGGCCCGGAGGTTGATCTCCGCCGGGGAGCCGGCCCCCTCGATGACGACGATGTCGTTCTCCGCGCTGAGGCGGCGGTAGGCGGCCTCGATCTCCGGGCGCAGGGCCTTCTTGTACCGGTAGTACTCCCGGGCGGCCATGGTGGCCCGGGGGACGCCGCAGACAATGACCTGGCTGCCCACGCTGCTGGTGGGCTTGAGGAGCACCGGGTTCATGTCCACCGAGGGCTCCACCCCCGCCGCCAGGGCCTGGACGTACTGGGCCCGGCCCATCTCGAGGCCGTCGGCGGTGATGGCGGAGTTCAGCGCCATGTTCTGAGATTTGAAGGGGGCGACCCGATAGCCGTCCTGGGCAAAGATCCGGCACAGTCCGGCGCAGAGCAGACTTTTGCCCGCGTTGGATGCGGTCCCCTGAATCATAATGGCCTTCGCCACCTACAGCACCTCCCTTATCGCTTGCAGCAGACGGGTATTATCCGGGTGTGTCCGGACGCAGACCCGGTAGTAATCCGGTCCCAGACCGGGGCAGCCGGCGCAGGAGCGGATGAGAATATTCTTTTCCAAAAGCCGCTCCCGCAGGTCGCTGCGGCCGGCGCGGAGGAGCAGGTAGTTGGCCTCCCCCTCCCATACGGTCAGATCCAGGGCGCGAAGGCCCCCCATCAGCCGGGGGCGCTCTGCGCGGAGGACCGCCCGGCCCCGCTCCGCCCAGTCGGGGCAGGCGCAGGCGGCCAGGCCCGCGGCCTGGGCCGCGCTGGACACCGCCCAGGGGGGACCCGCGCCGTAGAGGGCGCTGAGGAGGGCGGCGTCGGCACAGAGGCCGTAGCCCAGGCGCAGGCCGGGGATGGCGTAGGTCTTGGTGAAGGCCCGCAGCAAAAAGAGCTGAGGATTTTTCGCCAGCAGTTCCGCCGCGCTGGGGCGGTCGGTGAGGGCGATGAAGCACTCGTCCACCACCAGCCGGGCCCCGATGGCGCCGCACCGGGCCGTGATCTCCGCCAGGAGCGGCAGGGGAATGCAGCGGCCGGTGGGGTTGTTGGGGGTGCAGAGAAAGACGAGGCCGATCCCCGGCGTCAGGGCGCTGAGAAAGTCCTCCGTCAGGTCAAATTTCCGCTCCGCGCAAAGCGGAAACCGCTCCGCCGCGCAGCCTGTCAGGCGGAGGGCCTGCTCATACTCGGAGAAGGTGGGGGCGGTGACGAGGGCCCTCTCAGGGCGCAGGGCCAGACAGAGCCGGTAGATGAGATCCGCCGCGCCGGCCCCGCAGATCACCTCCTCCGGCGAGCAGCCCTGGAGGGCGGCAATCGCGCGGCGCAGGTCGGCGCAGAAGGGGTCGGGGTAGTTCACCGCCGCCTCCACCGAGGAGCGGACAGCCTCCGCCACAGCCGGGGGCATCCCCAGAGGGTGGAGATTGGCGGAGAAGTCGAGGGCGGCGGGGTGGTTCCAGACGTCGCCGCCGTGGGTGTAGACTGGGGCTTGGGCGTTTGGCATGGAAACCTCCGGAGAGTTAGGAATTAGGAATTAGGAGTTAGGAATTGTGGTGTCGCCTGCGGCGACGGATTTACAATGGGAGGCAGGGAGTAGATTTTTGGTGGAAGAGAGAGAAAATTCCGTTGCCGCTGGATACATTCGTTCCGGATTTCTAAGATAAGAGCGCTGTCAAGATGGTGAGCAGAGCTGCCGCGGAAACTGCTGCGGCGTACCCGCGGGCTACCAGGCTGTTTACACGGCGGATGTCCTCCGGCTCCACTGGCCGGGTGGGGTCGCCGATGGTGGGCTTCTCCACCAGACGGCCAAAGTAGCGGCTGGGGCCCGCCAGCTGGATGCCGAGAGCGCCTGCCGCCGCCGCCTCGGTGTGGGCGGAGTTGGGGGACTTGTGGTTCTTCCGGTCCCGGCCATAGATCCGAAACGCCTCTTTGCCGCTGAGGCCGGCCAGGGGCGCGGCCAGGCACAGCAGGAGGCCGGAGAGGCGGGCGGGGAGAAGGTTCAGAAGGTCGTCCAGTCTGGCGGCGCAGCGGCCGAAGTGCTGGTAGCGGGGGGTCTGGTAGCCCACCATGGAGTCCATGGTGTTCACCGCCTTGTAGAAGATGCCGGCGGCGGGGCCGCCGACGGCCAGGAAGAGCAGGGGAGCGATGACGCCGTCGGAGAAATTCTCCGCCACGGTCTCTACCGCCGCTTTGGCCACGCCGGCCTCGTCCAGGCAGTCCGTGTCACGGCCCACGATCATGGAGACGGCGGCGCGGGCGGCGGGAAGATCCCCGGCGGTGAGCGCGGCGCAGACCTTCATGCTCTCCTGGCGGAGGGAGGTCAGGGCCAGGCACTGGCTGGTGAGGAGCACCGACAGGGCGAAGGCCAGGGGGGCGCAGGCCCAGCGGATAACAGCGAGGACAAAAGCGGTGAGAGCCGTGGGGAGGACGGCGACCAGAAGCACCAGCAGCCGGCCGGCCCACCGCTCGCCGGCGGGGGTGAGGGGGAACAGGCGGCGGAGGGGGGACTCCAGACGGGCGATGAGCCAGCCGATGCCCCGCACCGGGTGGGGCAGGGTGCGGGGGTCGCCGATGAGGAGGTCCAGGAGCACTCCCAGGAGGAGGCAGAGGAGGCGGGCGGTCATTTCCAGTTCCCCACCGGGCTGAGGAGGCGGAGACGGAGGGGCTCCTCCTCCACCTCCACGGCGAAGCCGCTGCAGTTGGGGCACTCCCAGTCGTAGTAGTGGGGGCGGGCGGGGACGCCCAGGCTGCTCATCAGGTTCATCAGGCTGCCGCCGTGGGTGCAGAGCCCTACCCGCTCATAGCCGTGAGCCCTGGCGTGGGCCACCACCTGCCGGATGGCGTCACTGAGGCGGCGGGTACAGTCGGGGATGCTCTCCCCCACGGGGAGCTTGGAGAGGTCGGAGGTGGTGAGCCACTGTTGGTAGAGGGGGTCGTCCTTCAGCTCCTCGTGGTTCCTGCCCTCGAAGGGGCCGAAGTCGGTCTCCCGGAGGCCGGGGATCACCGTCTGGTCCGGGTGCCGGGGCCAGAGGAGGGCCGCCGTCTGTTGGCAGCGGACCAGGGGGCTGCGGTAGACGTGGTCCACCGCCGGCAGGGTGGGGGACACGGTCCGGGCCAGGTCCTCCCCCTGGGGGAGGATGGGAATGTCGGTGACGCCGATGAAGCGGTGCTCCAGGTTGCCCTGGGTGGTGGCGTGGCGGACGAGAATGAGTTCCATAGCGTTACGCTCCTTTGATAATAGTGGGAATACCGCAGCAGAGGCGGACGACCCGATCCGCCCGCTCCGCCAAAATGCAGCAGGTGCGCCCAACCCGCTCCCGCCACCGGCGGTCCAGGGGGTCCATGGGCACCACGCCGCATCCCACCTCGTCGCAGAGGAGGCAGACGTCGGGACAGGCGTCCAGAAGGGCATCCAGAGCGGTCCAGGGGTCCTCCGTATGCCGGAGCCACTGGGCGAGATTTGTGACGACGGGCCGGTGACAGCGTGGATCGTCGGAGACCTGGTCGAGAGTAAGGCCGGTGAGGCGCAGGGCGTAGGCCAGCTTGCCCTGCCCGGCGCCGCCGATGATGAGAGTCATGGGAAACCTCCGGTTCAATGAGGAATTAGGAATGAGGAATTAGGAATTTTGGTGGCGGCGCTTGACGCCGCGGATTGGAATTTTTAGAGCAGAGAGAGGGGTTCCTATCTCTGCTGGAACATTTTAAATCGTCCAGCGAAGCTGGACACCGCAATTCCTAATTCCTAACTCCTAATTCCTAATTCAAGAAGGTGTTGCGCCACCGCCGCAGCCGCCACCATGGCGCATTCGCAGAGCTGGAGGAAAAAGCCCTCCGTGTCGCCGGTGATGCCGCCGAATTGGCGATGGGCCAGGCGGTAGTACCAGGCGAAGACGGCCAGGGCGGCGGCGGGGACGGACAGCAGCTCCCAGGCGCCGCTGTCCAGGCAGAGCAGGGCGATGGCGAGAATTGCCGCGATTGTCTCGGCGAGGAGAACGGCCCGGGCCTTGCGGGCCTCTATGGGGTGGGTGAAGGTGGCCAGGAGGCCGCTGCCCCGGGCGTTGCGCCAGGAGACCGCCGCCAGGCCCGACAGGCAGCGGCTGAGAATGGGGGTCAGGGACAGGACGGCGGCGGAGGCGGCGGTGAGGGCCGTGTCGGCCCAGGCGGCGGTGAAGAGCAGGAGGTACAGGGCGCAGCAGATGACGGCAAAGGCCCCGGTGTGGCTGTCCTTGAGGATGCGCAGCTTCTCCTCCCGGCTGCGGCGGCTGGCCAGGGCGTCGCAGGTGTCGCAGAGACCGTCCAGGTGGATGGCCCCGGAGAGGGCGACGGGGATCAGGACCGCCACGGCCGGACCCAGGGCGGTCAGGCCGAGCCGGGGCCAGAGCCAGAGCCACAGGCGCAGCGCGGCGGCGATGATGACGCCCGCCGCCGGGAACCAGCACAGCGCCCAGCGGAGGGACTTCTCGTCCCAGTCCACCTGGGGAACCGGAATTTTGGTGTACATGGAGAGGGCGATGAGAAGGGATTTCATGGGAAAATCCTCGTTTTCTCTACAGATGTATGAGGGCCTATTTGCAGCGCAGAGGGATGCCGCAGACCACCTCGAAGACCCCGTCGGCCAGGGCCGCCGTCTCGCGGCTGAGGGCGGCCAGGGCGCGGAGGTAGGCCAGGGTGTCGGCGTCGTAGTCCATGCCGTCGGCAAAGAGGTCGTTGCCCACCGCCACGGTCAGGGCGGTCTGCTCCCTCAGGCGGCGGAGGCCCGCAAGGACGCGGTCCGCCGCCCCCTCCCGGGCGGGGCCGAACCACTCGTTGGCGAAGAGATTGGTCAGATCCTCCAGAAGGACGGCGCAGCGGGGGGGGAGGGGGAGGGCCTCCAGGGCGCGGGGGCGCTCCACGGTCCGAAACCCCTTGCCGGCGCGGAGGGCGCGGTGGCGCTCGATGCGCTCTTGGGCCTCCGGCCCATGGGGCTCCATGGTGGCGACGTAGAGGGGGCCGGCAATGCCGCTGCGGACGATCTGCTCCTCGGCGAAGGCGGACTTGCCGCTGCCCGCGCCGCCGAATATGTAGAGGAGCATGGGCTCAGCTCAGGTGCTCGTAGGCGTCGATGTCCATCTGCTGGAAGGTGGACATGTCCCGGTAGATGGCCAGGGCCATGTCCAGGATGGGCATCACCGCCACCGCGCCGGTGCCCTCGCCCAGGCGCATGTCCGCGTGGAGGATGGCCTTCAGCTCCAGTTCCTCCAGCACGGCGGCGCCGGCGGGCTCGGCGGAGGCGTGGGTGGCCAGCATGTAGTCCCGGGCCGCCGGACACAGCCGCCGGGCGCAGAGGGCCGCTGTCGAGGAGATCAGGCCGTCGATGAGGACGGGGATGCGGCGGAGGGCGCCGCCCAGGAACACGCCGGTGAGGCCGGCGATGTCCAGACCGCCCACCTTGGCCAGAACGTCGATGGGGTCGGCGGGGTCGGGGCGGTTGATCTCAATGCCCCGGCGGATGGCGTCGATCTTCCGGCCCAGGCCCTCGGTGGAGAGGCCGGCCCCCCGGCCGGTGACGGCGGCGGGGTCCGCGCTCAGGAGGACGGCGAGCACCGCGGAGGAGGTGGTGGTGTTGCCGATGCCCATCTCCCCGGTGGCAAGGAGGCAGTAGCCCTCGGCGGCCAGATTTTCCACGATGTCCACCCCGGTGAGGATGGCTTTCTCGCACTCCTCCCGGGTCATGGCGGGGCCGGCGGTGAAGTCGGCGGTGCCCCGGCGGATGTTCCGCTGGAGGAGACTGTGTCCGGACACGGGGCGGGCCACGCCGATGTCCACCGGAACCACGTCCGCCCCGGCGATCTTCGCCATGCGGCAGACGCTGGAGGCGCCCCGGGCCATGTTCTCGGCCACCACGGCGGTGACCTCCTGCCCGGTCTGGGTGACGCCCTGGGCCACCACGCCGTTGTCGGCGCACATGGCCACGATGGCCTTCCTAGCCAGGGAGACGTCGGGGGTGCCCTGGGCCCCGGCAATGCGGACGATGTGGTCCTCCAGAATGCCGAGGCTGCCCAGAGGCTTGGCCACGCTGTCCCAGCGGATCCGGGCGGCGGCCATGGCGGCCTGGTCGGCGGGCGCTATGCGGTTGAGGAGTGCGGAGAGTGTCATGGAAACCCTTCCTTTCAGTTAGGAGATAGGAGATAGGAGATAGGAGTGAAGGTGTCGCCTCCGGCGACAGAATTTGAATATTTCAGAGCGGAGGGTGGGGAGCGGAAAGCGGAGAGGAGGGGAGGAGACATGGAATTTGCCGAAGGCAAATGCAATTCCAATCGTCCAGCGAAGCTGGACACATTCACTCCTATCTCCTATCTCCTATCTCCTCACTGCCCCCGCGGGACGCGCAGGCCTCCACAAACCGCCTTGCCGCCTGCGGGCAGCCGCAGAGATGGAGGTGGGGGAAGCCGGCGTAGAGAGTGGGGGTGTGATGGGCGCAGCTCCAGGCGCGGCTTGATTGGGGCTTCTGGGCGTGGAAGGCGTCGCCGGGGGACGTGCTGTCCCAGTAGTGGAACTCGTGGGCGTTGAGAGATTCCCCCGCGGCGCAGAGGAGACCGGTCTGGCGGGCTGTCATGGCGATGTAGCCGAAGCGGCTCAGCTTGCCGGTGCTGGCGGCCTCAGCGGGGAAAACACCGGCCATCTGGCGGCTGTGACGGCCGCCGGCGTCGGCGAGGGTTTGATGGAGGTAGAGGAAGCCGCCGCACTCGGCCAGGGTGGGGGTTCCGGACTGGACGGCGGCGCGGACGGACTGGAGCATGGGGGCGTTCTCCGCCAGTTCGCGGGTGTACAGCTCCGGGTAGCCGCCGCCCAGGTAGAGGCCGGCGGCGTGCTCCGGCAGGGCGGCGTCGGCGAGGGGGGAGAAGAAGGCCAGCTCCGCGCCCAGGCGCTCCAGAAGGCGGAGGGCGTCGGCGTAGTAGAAGCAGAAGGCGCTGTCCCGGGCCACGGCGATTCGGGGGCGGCCCGGTACCGGGGCGGGCAGATCCGGCGGAGGGGCGGACAGGGGCGGGGCGGTCTCCGCCAGGGCGGTGAGGCCGGGGAGGTCCAGGTGCTCTTGGGCCAGGGCCGCCAGCTTGTCCAGCTTTTCTGTCAGATCCGCCACCTCGGCGGCGGTGACAAGGCCCAGGTGCCGGCTTTCGATGGTACAGTCGGGGCACTGGGGGAGGAAGCCGTAGGCGCGCAGGCCGGTTTCCCGCTCCACCGCCTCCTTCAGGCGGGGGTAGAGCATGGGGGAGACGCGGTTGAAGATGACGCCGCGGATATGGGAGTCCGGGCGGAAGGTCTGGAACCCCTTGACCGCCGCCGCGGCGCTGAGGGCGCGGCCCCGGCCGTCCAGAATCAGCACCGCCGGGGTATCGGTGAGCCGGGCCAGGCGGTAGGCGCTGGCCTGGTCGCTCATGGCGATGCCGTCGTAGTAGCCCATGGCCGCCTCGATGACGGAGAGGCGGCCGCCGTTTTCCGCAAGGGATCGGAGGCAGGGGGTCTCGCCCATGAGGAAGAGGTCCAGGTTCCGGCTGGGGACGCCCACCACCCGGCTGTGAAACATGGGGTCGATGTAGTCCGGACCGCACTTGAAGGCGGCGGGGGCTTTTCCGGCCTGACGCAGGGCGCGGAGGAGGGCGCAGGTGACAGTGGTCTTGCCGCTGCCGCTGGCCGCGGCGCAGAGCATCAGGCGGGGGCGGTCAGTCATGGCGCGCCTCCCCGGACACGATCCACACCGGGTTCTGGGCGTCCATCAGGTGGTAGTTCCCCGCCTGACGGGTGCGGGTGGCGGCGATCTGCACCGCCTCCGCGTTGGTAAAGCCCAGGGACGAGAAGCAGCGCATGGCCTCCGCGATGGTCTCCAGGGTTACGGCGGTGACCACGATCCAGACCGCCGGATTTTTCTGTACGGCCAGGCGGAGGATGTCCTCCATGCAGCCGCCGGTACCGCCTAAGAAGACCCGGTCCGGGGCGGGGAGGTCCTCCAGCGCCGCCGGCGCGGTTCCCTCCACAATATGCAGGTTGGTGAGGCCGAATTTTTCCCTGTTGGCGCGGAGGAGCGCCACGGCCTCCGGTTTGCGTTCGATGGCGAAGACGCGGCCCTCGTTTGCCCCAAAACAGCACTCCACAGAGACGGATCCGGTGCCGGCGCCCACGTCCCAGACGGTGTGGTGGGGCTGTATGCGCAGCTTGGAGAGGCAGAGGGCGCGGACCTCCTCCTTGGTCATGGGCGTTTTGTCCCGGAGAAAGTCGCCGTCGGCAAGGGCGGGGGCGGCGCAGGGGCGGCGGATGGGGGCGGGATTCTCCGCTAAAACCACCGCCAGAGTGTCGAAGGTCCGGCCGGCCAGCTCCGCTGCCGTGCCGGTGGTGATGCGCTCGTCTGGGTAGCTCAGCCGCTCCCCCACGGAGATGCGCACATCGCCCAGGCCCCAGTCGGTCAGCTGGGCGCAGAGGGCGTCGGGGCGGTAGCTGCCGCCGGTGAGGATGAAGGTCTTGCGGTGGCTCTGCACCGCGCCGGGGGCGTTGTGGGCGCGGCCGTGGGCGGAGACGATGCAGGCGTCCTCCCAGGGGGTGCGCAGTCTGGCGCAGAAGCAGGTCAGGCTGCTCAGCCCCGGTAGGGGGACGACCTCGCAGTCCTCCAAGAGCGGGTAGAGATTCTTGGCCCCGGAGTAGAAGCCCACGTCCCCGGAGAGGAGGACGCCCACCGGACCCTCCCCCTGGGCGCGGACCGCCCGGGCGATGTCCGCGGCGGCAATCAGGGGCAGGCAGGTCTTGCCCTCGCGGCCCTCCAGCAGGCGGGGAGCGCCGATGAGGACGGGGCACTCCTCTATGGCGGACAGGGCCGCGGCAGTCATCTGCTCCCGGCTGCCGGGGCCGGTTCCAATTAAATAGACTTTCATCTATGAATCCACCTTTTGATGTAGTCCTGTATCTCGTCCAGCGCCATGCCTGTCTCCTGGGTGGGGCGCTCCACCACCAGCAGGGCGCAGCCGGCGTCTCTGGCGGCGTCGGCCTTCTCCCGGAAGCCGCCGTAGGCGCCCGTGTCCTTGGTGACCAGGGTTTTGATGTGGTACTGGCGCAGCAGGGCGGCGTTGAGCTCCCGGGAGAAGGGGCCCTGCATGCAGAGGATGTGGGCGGGGGGAAAGCCCAGGTCCAGGCACCGCTGGAGGGAGTCCGGCATGGGCAGGACCCGGGGGTAGCAACGGTCGATCAGACCGGGGACGGCGAAGTGGTGCAGCTCCTTGCTGCCGGTGGTGAGGAGGACGTTGCCGGGGAGGGATTGGAGCATATAGGCGGCGCCGGCCATGCTGTCGGTTTTGTGGCAGCTGTCCTCCCCGTCGGACTGGCGGAGGAGGCGCAGGTACTGCCGCCCGGCGGCCTCCGACGCGGCGCGGATATTTTTCGTCACCTCCACGGCGTAGGGGTGGGTGGCGTCGATGACCAGCGTATACTTCTCTTTTGCGATTAGATTTTGCATGTCGAGCTGGCTCATGCGGCCCACCCGGGTGGGGAGGTCCTCCGGCAGGAGGGCGCCGCCATAGTCGGTGGCGACGCAGACGGTGAAGGGGATTTGCCGGCTGTGGAGCCAGCAGGCCAGCTCGTGGCCCTCGGCGGTGCCGCCGAAGAGGAGGATTTTTTCCATAGGGGGCTCCTTTTTGCGCCCGACAGGGCGGGAGGCTTTTTTGCGCCGACGCGGCGCGGGGCAATCGCCGCCCTTGGCGGCGGGAAGGGGACGGGGGTTTCGCCCCCGGGCGAGGTACTTTTCCCACGCGGGAAAAGTACCCAAAAGGGCGCTTAGGGGTTCGGCGTGGGCGGATTTTAGCCCCCCGCAGGGGGGCACAATCCTTACACGCCTGCCCCCTAAGAACCCCGGGGACGCGGCGCTGTCTCGGCAGAATGGTGCGGGATTTTAGCTTGGTGCTTCGGACGCCGGCGGCGGTGGGTCTCGCATAGCAGAAGGTGTCTTGAGAGCGTTCCCCCGTCTATAGCCTTTTTATAGGCGTCCGCTGCCGCTCTGCCTGCCTCGCTTCGACTTGCCTCCGAAGAGCCCGGTTCAATCGCTGGTCGGAGTGCGGTAAAGGCCGCCGGGGCTGGTGGTTATTTTTGTTCTTCCTCTTTTTCTCTCTGTTCGCGCTCTTTTTGTTCTGCCTGGTAGGCGCGGCGGAAGCCTCGGTCGTAGTCGATGCTGGATAAGAAGCGGAAGAGGAGGGGGCTGGCTAAGGTGAGGGGGTAGTAGAGGTCCCGGAGGGGCTGGGGGAGCTGGCGGGCGAAGGGGAGGAGGAGGGGGAAGCCCAGCCAGGTGAGGTAGAAAAGGGTACCGCAGAGGTTCAGCTTGTTTCGGTTTTGGGGGGCCACCAGGTAGTATTTTACGTGGATGTATTTCGGCTGGGTCTTGCCCCAGTGGCTGGTCTCCCGGCTGATGAGGATCCGGGGCAGGCGTTTGCCGGGAAGGGGAAGATAGAAGCGGCTGGTGCACAGGAAGGGGAACCAGCCGGCGATCCCACGGCCCAGGATCAGGCCAAAGGCGGTCCAGCTGAGAAAGAAGACGGTGAGGATGATGAGGGAGTCGGGGAAGTTTTTCTGGAAAGCAGCCAGAGTGTCCTGCATGGGGGGCGCCTCCTTGAGAGGGTGGGGGGCTATGCCTCCCGCTGTAAGTAGCCCCGGGGGGTCACCAGTTTTCCGTTGATGATTTTGGTCTGCTCGTTTCCGATGAACACGGTGGTGAACATGTCCACGTCCTCGCAGTCCCGCAGCTGGGCGAGGGGGAGGAGGACGGCGGTCTGGCCCTCCCGGCCGATGTTCTTTACGTAGCCGCAGGGGGTGTCGCCGGCCTTGCTCTCCAGCAGGATATCGCAGGCCCGGCGGAGCATGTCCGAACGGCTGCGGCTGCGGGGGTTGTAGAGGCAGACTACGAAGTCCGCCTGGGCGGCGGCCTGGAGGCGGCGCTCAATCTTCTCCCAGGGGGTCAGCAGGTCGCTGAGGGAGATCACCGCGAAGTCGTGGGTCAGGGGCGCGCCCAGGACTGCCGCGCCGCCGCAGGCGGCGGTGATGCCGGGCACCACCTCGATGTCGATGGGGGGGTACTCCTGGGAGACCTCATAGATGAGGCCGGCCATGCCGTAGATACCCGAGTCGCCGGAGCAGACCACCGCCACGCTCCTGCCGGACACGGCGGCCTCCACCGCCAGACGGCAGCGGTCCACCTCCCTTTTCATCCCCGTGGAGACCATCTCCTTCTCAGGGAAGGCGTCCCGGATCAGGGCGATATAGGCGGTGTAGCCCACCACCAGATCCGCCGCCTCAATGGCGTCCCGGGCCCGAAGCGTCAGATCCGGTCCCGCTCCGGGCCCGAGACCGACTACTGTTAGTTTCTGCATAGAGAGAACCTCCAAGTTCTTTGGAATTAGGAGTTAGGAATTAGGAGTTAGGAGTTGCGGTGTCCAGCTTCGCTGGACGATTTTGAACAGCTTCCCGCTCCCGCTGAATTTGCGGCCTCAGCCGCAAAGAGCGCCCCGCGAGGGTTTGCGCCCCGCAGGGCGCAAAAAATCTGAAATCATTTTTTCCGGAAACCGCGTTTTCGGAAAAAATACCTCTCAGCCGACAAGCGTGCGAGTCCTCCGCGCCAGCGGAGGGCGAGTGCGACGCAGGCGGCTGCGATCCCCCCGTCTGAAATGGCTGTGCCATTTCAGACGGCGTAGTCCCCTTCGTTTGAGAGCCCAGCGAAGCGGGTCTCAAACGAGCACAAAGCGGGTCTCAAACGAGCGCGTCAGCGCGTCTTTCTGCGATGGCCACGGTGACGCCGTCTCTGGCGCGCTTGGGGAGGACGACAGGGCCGAGGGAGAGGGCGGCGGCGGCGCGCTCGCAGACGTTGTCCACGCCGGTGATGCTCTGGACGAAGCGGGAGGGGGTGAAGGTCCCCGGCTGGGCGGAGAGCTCGTCGGCGGTGAAGAAGGTCAGGGGCAGGCTCCGGCGGCGGCAGAAGGCCAGAAGGCCCTCCTCCTCCCGCTTCAGGTCGATGGTGCCCACACCGGCTAACGCGGCGGGGTCGATGCCGGCAAGGGCCTCGTCTACGGCGGCGCGGATGGCCGCCTCGCTGCTCCCCTTCCGGCAGCCGATGCCCAGATACAGACGCCGGGGGATCAGGCGGAGGGTGCGGGAGTGGGGGCCGGCGGCGGCGCGGTAGGTGACCCAGACGCCGAGGGCGGCGGAGCCGGGGTGGAGGTCCTCCGGGCAGGCGTGGGCGAAGTCGCTGACAAAGCCCACCGGATCCCCACGGAGGAGGGCGGCGGAGATCTCCCTGGCCAGGGCGCGGTCAGTGATGGACATGTCCCGCTGGGCGGCCCACTCGTCCACGGCGAAGAGACCGTTGACGTCGGTGGCGGTGGAGATCACCGCTGTGCCGCCGGTGAGGGCGGCGATGCGGCGGGCGAGCTGGTTGGCGCCCCCCACATGGCCGCTGAGAAGGGGGATGACAAAACGGCCCAGTTCATCCAGACTGAGGACGGCGGGGTCGGTGAACTTGTCCTTCACACAGGGGGCGATGGCCCGGACGGCGATGCCTGCGGCTCCCACGAAGATCAGTGCGCCGGCTTTGGAGAACTGCTTTTTTGCCCAGGTCCCTACGCTGGCGTAGGTCTGGGGGTGATGAAATGCCTTCCCTAAGGAGCGGGGAAGGGAGAGTGCGCACTGGTGCCCCTCCTGCTCCAGAGCGGCGGAAAGGCTCCGGGCCAGGGCGGCCCCCTGGCGGGTAAAGGCAGTCAGAGCGATAATCATGGCGTTTTTCCCTCCCGGTAGCCGTGTGTAAAGCCGGGGTCGTAGAGCCTGCTGCGGTCGTAGGACTTGCCGAGAAAGTCCCCCACGGTGATAAGGGCGGTTCTGGTGATATGGTTCTCCCGGGCGGTCCGGGCCAGGGTGCCCACGGTGCAGCGGAAGACCTTTTCGTCGGGCCAGGTGGCCTTATAGACAATGGCGGCGGGGGTGTCGGCGGTATAGACGCCGCCGGCCAGAAGCTCCTCCTGGGCCTCCTCCAGAAGGCCGGTGGAGAGGAAGAGGACCATGGTGCAGCCGTGGGCGGCCATCTTGCGCAGCTGCTCCCCCTCCGGGACGCCGGTACGGCCGGCCATGCGGGTGATAATCACCGACTGGGACACCTCCGGCAGGGTGTACTCGGCGTTCAGCGCCGCCGCCGCGCCGCAGAAGGAGGAGACGCCGGGGGTATCGTCGTAGGGGATGCCCAGCTTGTCCAGGGCGTCCATCTGCTCCCGGATGGCCCCGTAGAGGCAGGGGTCCCCGGTGTGGAGGCGGACGGTGGTGTGCCCGGTGCGCTCCTGCTCCGCCATGACGGCCAAAACCTCCTCCAGGGTCATGCCCGCGCTGTCGTAGACGGTGCAGGCGTCCTTTTTGTACTGGAGGAGTTCCGGGTTGACTAAGCTGCCTGCGTAGATGATGCAGTCCGCCTCGCCCAGAAGCCGCGCCCCCCGGACGGTAATCAGATCGGCCCCGCCGGGGCCTGCGCCGATGAAGTGGATCATGTGGGTGAACCTTCCTTTCAGTTAGGAATTAGGAGTTAGGAATTAGGAATGGCGGTGTCGCCTTCGGCGACGGGATTTTAAAGAGGCGCTGCATAAATTTTGAGTGAAGAGATGGGAATATGTGTGCCGGCAGAGAGCAGGAGCCTGTCCTATGTCGGAACAGTGCAAATCGTCCAGCGGAGCTGGACACATTCACTCCTAACTCCTAATTCCTAACTCCTAATTCGTCATCAGCGGCGTGGAGGCGCAGCAGTTCCTCCGCGCCGGGGGTTTGCCCCAGGATGCCGTAGCGGTTGGAGAAGAACAGGGCCTCGATGGCCATGCCGCCGGCGCGGCGCTTGAGCTGCTCGTCCAGAGCGGCGGCAATGGAGCGGAGAACCGGCCGGTCCAGCGCCGCGTCCCGGAGGATCTCCACGGCGCGGTCGGTGGTGGGGGCGGCGTAGATGGCCGCCGTCAGGGACGGATCGCCGCCGCAGAGGGCGGTGTGGGCGGTCAGTGTCTCCCGCCGGCCGTCGGCGGTTTTGGAGTGGGTGTTCATGGCTCCGCCGGCCACCTTGACCAGCTTGCCCAGGTGCCCCACCAGGAGGAGGCTGCGGGCGCCGGATCCCGCCGCGCAGTCGATGGCCTCGCCCACGTAGTTGCTGCACAGGGCCCAGCGGGTGAGGGAGAGGCGGAGCACGTCCCGGCAGAAGTCCTCTCCGTAGTTGCCGGGGGTGATGAGGAGATCCGCGTGGCCCCGGGCGCGGAGACTCCTGATCTCCAGGCGAACCGAGTCGATCAGCGCCGCCTCGCTCATGGGGCGGACAATGCCGCCGGTGCCCAGGATGGAGAGGCCGCCTGCGATGCCGAGGCGGGGGTTGAAGGTGCGTCTGGCTATGTCCGCGCCGCCGGGGATGGAGACGGTGACGGAGAAACCGCCGGCGTAGCCGTATTTGGCGGCGGCCTCAAGGAGCTGGGCGGTAATCATCTGGCGGGGGACGGAGTTGATGGCGGCGGCCCCCACCGGCTGGTCCAGACCGGGCAGAGTTACCCGGCCCACCCCCTCCCCGCCCTCGATTGTGATGCCGGGGGCGTCGGTGAGGGCGGCGTGGACGAAGATCAGCAGGCCGTCGGTGATGTCCGGATCGTCGCCGCCGTCCTTCTCCACCGCGCAGGAGGCCCCGTCCGGTCCGGCGGTCCGCCTCAGAAGTTCTGCGGTGACGGGGATCCGGGCGGGGGTCAGGATTGCGACGGTGTCGGGCCAGGAGCCGGACAGCAGGCGCTCCGCGGCGCCCCGGGCGGCGGCGGCGGCGCAGGTGCCGGTGGTGCAGCCGCAGCGCAGCCGGCGCTGGCCCACGTCGATATAGTGTGCAAGTTTGGCCACGGTGTCCTCCGTTTCTGGAAAAAGAAAAGCCCTCTCCCCAGGGGGAGAGGGCAGGAACTGCCGGAGAAGGCCGCCGAACTCTCCACCTAAGAGCATCGCTTTTCACCGCTGCGCCTGGGTCCTCTGGCTCACACCGGATGGTGCATACAGTAGAGGTAAGACTGCGCCGGATTTTCACCGGACTTCCCCCCGCCGCGGCCGGGCCGCGGAACACAGCATATTGGATGTAAAGTAGTATAACAGTTTCGGAGAAAAATGTAAAGATGTGTTTTTTCTGGTCCCTGTTCAAGCTTTGTGTTGCTAACAGCTGTTTTTCAAAAGCATTCGTCGAAACACAAAAAACGGGCGGTCACCGCTGAGAAGCTGTAGCAATAGGTGCAATACACATCTTTGTGTCTAAAATTGCCGCTGACTGCGTTAAAAAATCTGGAAATATACCAAGTATTTCTGCGATTTTTTGCCTTCGATTTTTGCCTTGTTATCTCCAATTTTATCTCGCAAAGCTGTATGCTTCACCTGTTGGTACAGCTTCTGAAATTGTGATCGTCCGATAAATCCTCATTTGTTTCTTTTTTTACTCATAAGAGAGCAACTGATGGCTACAAATAGACCAATTAAAATCCACGGAAATGCTGCTCCAAAAAAGTCGCTGACCACACGCCATTCCTCCTTCAAAATTTCAATATGTCTCTCGGATTATAACACAGCACAGACTTCCGGACAACTCATTTTCGCGGATTTGCCGAAGGTTCAACCAGCAGCACGAATCCTGAACAGGGGCTTTTTCTGCGTTCGGCCCGGTCCGGCAAAAAAAGACTTTACAAACGCCGCGGTCCGTGGTATACTGTCCGCAGTTTTCGATGGCAGGGAGCATACGCAGATGACACAAAACCTTCAGACAAGAGATTATTTCTTCTTTTACGGCTTTACCTACTTTTACGTGGGTAAGGCTTATTTGGGTTTCACCGAAGAGAAGAAATTCGCGGGTCTGACGGCGTAGGAGCCAGAGGCGGATCGGAGCTTCACGGTGAAATCTCACTGTGAGGCTTTTTTTATTGTTCCTGTTCCCGGGCCTGCGCGCGCAGGGAGACGCCTGTGCAATACTCAGTTAAAGGAGAAGCATCGCTATGGTCGTCATTTTGAAAGAGAATCCCAATGAGAAGCAGCTGGACAACCTGAAAAACTGGCTGGGGAGCCTGGGACTGGAGATCCACACCAGCACCGGTACCAAGCACACCATTTTGGGCCTGGTGGGGGACACCTCGGTGGTGGATATCGACCTCATCAAGGCTTTGGACATCGTGGAGGAGGTCAAGCGCATCCAGGAGCCCTTCAAGAACGCCAACCGGAAGTTCCACCCCAAGGACACCGTCATCGACGTGGGCGGTGTGAAGCTGGGCGGCGGGAATTTCCAGTTCATCGCCGGGCCCTGCTCCGTGGAGACGGAGGCGCAGATCTGCTCCATTGCCGCCTCGGTGAAGGACAGCGGCGCGGGCTTCCTCCGGGGGGGCGCGTTTAAGCCCCGGACCTCCCCCTACGCCTTCCAGGGCCTCCGGGCGGAGGGCATCCGGCTGCTGCTGGAAGCCAAAAAGGAGACGGGCCTCCCCATTGTTACCGAGCTGATGGACCTCAATCAGCTGGAGTACTTCGACGACATCGACGTGATCCAGGTGGGGGCCCGGAACATGCAGAACTTTGAGCTTTTGAAGGAGTTGGGGCACCTGCGCAAGCCTATCCTCATCAAGCGGGGTATGGCCGGCACCCTCCAGGAGCTGCTGATGAGCGCGGAGTATGTGATGGCCGGGGGCAACGAGCAGGTGATCCTCTGCGAGCGGGGCATCCGCACCTATGAGACCTACACCCGGAACACCCTGGATCTCAGCGCCGTGCCGGTGCTCAAGTCCATGACCCACCTGCCGGTGGTGGTGGATCCCAGTCACGCCACCGGGAAGGCAAGCCTTGTGCGCGCCATGTCCCTGGCCGCCGCCGCCGCCGGGGCCGACGGGCTTATGATCGAGGTCCACAACGACCCCCAGCACGCTCTGTGCGACGGGCCCCAGTCCATCACGCCGGAGGCCTTCGGCGCCCTGGCGGAGAACGTGCGGCAGATCCTGCCCTTCTGCCGGTACAGCTATGAGTAAGCGGGAAGATTCCAGGAAAGGACGTGGTTCCCCATGAATATCGGCATCGTGGGCCTGGGGCTCATCGGCGGGTCCCTGGCCCGGGCTATCCAGACCAATACGCCCCACACCGTGTGGGGGGCGGACCTCTCCCGGCCGGTGATCTACCGGGCCAAGCTCCTGGAGGTCATCGACGAGGAGCTCACCGGGGAGCGGGTGGGCCAGTGCGACATCCTGATTCTGGCCCTCTATCCCCGGGACACCGTGGCCTGGGTGGAATCCCACGCCGGCGTCATCGCCCGGGGGGCGGTGGTGGTGGACTGCGCCGGGGTGAAGGGGGCTGTGTGTGAGCCCTGCTGGGACATCGCCGAGAAAAACGGCTTCACCTTTATCGGCGGGCACCCTATGGAGGGGGTGGCCAAGCTGGGCTTTGAGAACTCCCGGCGGGACATGTTCCTGGGGGCCTCCATGATTCTGGCGCCCCATAAGGATATCGAGATCGAGACCATGAAGAAGCTCAAGGACGTGTTCGACGCCATCGGCTTCACCCGGTACGAGATCGCCACGCCGGAGAAGCACGACCGGATCATCGCCCTCACCAGTCAGCTGGCCCATGTGGTGTCCAGCGCTTATGTGAAGAGCCCCGCCGCCGCGGAGCACCGGGGGTTTTCCGCCGGCAGCTTCCGGGATATGACCCGGGTGGCCTTCCTCAACGAAAAGATGTGGGCGGAGCTGTTCATGCTCAACCGGGAGGCCCTGCGGGGGGAGATTCAGGGGCTGATCGACCGACTGCGCCTGTATGAGAGCGCCCTGGATACCGGCGACGAGGAGGGGCTCACCGCCCTCCTGCGGGAGGGGCGGGAGGCCAAGACGGCGCTGGACGCCGGAGAGGCGGAGTAAGAAGCTGTACCAATAGCCTCAGCACACATCTATGCGGCCAAAATTGCCGCTGACTGTGTTGAAAAATCTTGCAATACACAAAGTATTCCTGCGATTTTTCGCCTTGTCATCGACAATTTTGCCTCGCATATCTGAATACTTTGGCTATTGGTACAGCTTCTAAGAAACGGTTCCGGCCGTGCGCCGGGGGGAGAATACGGGATGAAGACACTGCATGTGAATACTGCCAACGACTACGATATCCGCATAGAGGAGGGAATTCTGGACCGCTGCGGGGAGGAGATCGCCGCGGTGGTGAGGGGCCGGCGGTGCGCCGTGATTACCGACAGCACGGTCCGCGGCCTCTACGCCGACCGGGTGGGTCAGTCCCTCCTGAGGGCCGGGTTTACCCCCTGCCTATGCACCTTCCCCGCCGGGGAGCGGAGCAAGAATCTGACCACCTACGGGGAGATTCTGGAGTTTCTGGCCGCCAACAAGCTGACGCGCAGCGACTGCATTGTGGCCTTGGGCGGCGGCGTGACGGGGGACATGGCGGGGTTTGCCGCCGCCACCTACCTCCGGGGGATCGACTATGTGCAGATTCCCACCACGCTTCTCAGCCAGGTGGACTCCTCCGTGGGGGGGAAGACCGCCATTGATCTGGCCGCCGGGAAGAATCTGGCCGGGGCCTTCTACCAGCCCAGGCTGGTGCTGATGGACCCCTCCGTTCTGCGGACCCTGCCCGACGGCACCTTTGCCGACGGGATGGCGGAGGTGATTAAGGTCGGCTGCATCTGGGACAGGGACTTCTTTGAGTTCCTGGCCGCCCGGCCCGGCCGGGAGGCGGTGATGGGGGAGATTGAGACCGTCCTCCACACCTGCTGCGACTGCAAGCGGCAGGTGGTGGAGCAGGACGAGCGGGACGTTGGCCTGCGGATGATTTTGAACTTCGGGCACACCCTGGGCCACGCCTACGAGCTGGCGGGGCACTATGAGAGCTGCACCCACGGCCAGGCGGTGGCGGCGGGGATGATAGCCGCCGCCCGGATCGGCGGGGGACTGGGGATCACCGATCCCGGGGTAGTTCCGGCTGTCGCCGGGCTGGTCCGGGCCTTCGGACTGCCGGAGCGGATCGACTGCCCCGTTGAGACCATGGCGGAGGCTGTGGGCATCGACAAGAAGGGGGACGGGGAGGAGATCACCCTGATCCTTCTGCGGGAGCTGGGAAAGGCTGTGCCCATGCGGATGCGGAAGGACGCCCTGCTGGAGCAGCTGAGGGCGCTGTACGGCGAGTGACGGAGGGGATATGGACTGCATTGTCAGAGGGAAGTACGTCTACACCGACTTTGCCGATCCGGCGGGGGGACTGCTGCGGGACGCGGCGGTCTGTCTCTCCGGCGGCGAGGTGGCGGAGGTGGGGGACGCCGCGGCCCTGTGCCGCCGCCACCCGGAGGCGGAGATCGTGGGCGGGGCGCACTGCGCCGTGCTGCCGGGGCTCATCGACGCCCACTCCCACGGCAGCGGCCTGTCCCACGTCCAGCGGGGAGTGGGGTTCGACTATCTGGAGAACGCCCTCTACGACTGGAGCCGGTGCATCGTCCTGCCCCCGGATCTGAACGCCCCGCTGACGGCTTTGCGGCATCTTCGGAACGGCTGCACCACTATGCACCACAACGTCATGGGGACGGTGTGCGACGGGAGTGCGCCGGAGGTGTCCCGGCGGTATCTGGCGGCCTACCGGAGGACCGGAATGCGCTTGGCCTACTCGCCGGGGATCCGGGACGTGAACGCTCTGGTGAGCGACGACGAGGCGTTTTTTGAGACGCTGCCGGAGGATCTGAGGGCCTTTGCCCGTCCCCGGATTTTCTTTGACAAGGAGCGGGCCCGGCGGATGTACTTTGAGTGGTTTGAGGGGCTGTACCAGGAGTGGAACAGCGATATGAGCCGGATCTTTTTGGGGCCCTGCTGGGCCCATGGGGCTACAGACGAGCTCCTTTTACAGGTGAAGCGGACGGCAGAGGACTATGGGCACATTCCTGTTCACATCCACACCCTCCAGACGCCTATTCAGCGGGGGTATGGGCTGAAAAAGTACGGCAAGTCCCTTTTGAAGCGGCTGGACGGGCTGGGGATTGTGGACGACAATCTGACCCTGGGCCACGCGGTGTATCTGGACGAGGAGGACATCGGGATCCTCCGGGACCGGGGGGCCTCCGTCACCCACCACGCCAGCTGCAATTTAGCCATGCGCAACGGGATTGCCCCGGTGTGGTATCTCCAGCGGGCGGGGGTCAATGTGGCTCTGGGCATCGACGAGAAGGGGATCAACGACGACGAGGACCCCTTCATGGAGCTGCGGATGATCGCCTACCTCTCCCGGCTCAGCGGGTTTGATCTGGAGAACAACCGGGCCCTGACGCCCTGGGAGGTGTTCGCCATGGGCACCCGCAACGCCGCCAAGTCCCTGGGGCTGGCGGGGGTTGTGGGGGCGCTGAAGCCCGGGATGCGGGGGGACGTGACCGTGCTGGACCTCCGGGAGATCGAGGGAAACCCCTGCGTGGTGTCCGAGGCGGAAGCGGTGGGGACCATGCTCCACCGGGCGCTGGGGCGGTTCGTCACCGACGTGTTTGTGGACGGGGTCCGGGTGGTGGAGAATCGGAAGTGCACCACCATTGACCAGGATGCGCTGTATGCCGAGGTGCGGGCCTTTGCCGCCAGAGGACAGACGGAGGAGCAGCGGCGGTACGCGGAGAGCATGGGGCGGCTGAAGCCCTATATGCAGGCCTGGTACCGGGGAATGGACGGCTTTCCCTGGGAGCCCTACTATCTGGTGAACTCCCGGCGGTGACGGGGGAAAGGAGAGCGGTATGGATTTGAAGCTGACCCCTGTAAAGCTCCGGGGGCGCGTGACGCCCCCCGCCAGCAAGTCCCAGGCCCACCGGGCGCTGATCGCGGCCAGACTGTCGGCGGGGGAGAGCAAGCTGCGCAATCTGGCCCGGTCGGAGGATATCGACGCCACGGAGCGGTGCATGAGGACCCTCCGCGCCTCCAGCGACAATCAGTCCCTGCTGGACTGCGGGGAGTCCGGGTCCACGTTGCGCTTTCTCATGCCGGTGGCCCTGGCCCTCCGGGGCGGCGGGGTGTTCACCGGCCGGGGACGGCTGATGGAGCGGCCCCAGGGGCCCTACTTCGCGATTTTCGACGAGAAGGGGATTTTCTACCGGCAAGAGGACGGCGTCCTCACCCTGCGGGGGCTGCTGCCCCCGGGGGTGTACCGCCTGCCGGGGAATGTGTCCAGTCAGTTTGTCACGGGGCTCCTCTACGCCCTGCCCCTGCTTGGGGAAGACAGCGAAATTCAGCTTACCTCCCCGCTGGAGAGCCGGGGGTATGTGGATATGACTGTGGACGTGCTGGCGCGGTTCGGTATTCGGGTGGAGAATCAGGGCTATGAGCGGTTCCTGGTGCCCGGGGGGCAGAAGTATCAGGCGGCGGAGCTGACCATCGAGGCCGACTGGTCCCAGGCGGCGTTCTGGTATGCGGCCATCGCCCTGGGCAGTCAGGTGGAGGTGGAGGGGCTCAACCCATTTTCCATTCAGGGGGACATGGTGATTGTGCCCCACTTCCAGCGCCTGAGCAGACCGGGAGATTGGGATATCGACGTGTCCGACTGCCCTGACCTGGTGCCGCCCCTGGCGGTGATGGCCGCCGTGCGCCGGGGGACCACCCGGCTGGTGAACGCCGCGAGGCTGCGGATGAAGGAGAGCGACCGGCTTGTCACCGTGCGGCAGACCTTGGCCGCTCTGGGGGCCGATGTGGAGGAGGGGGCCGACAGCCTCACGATTCGGGGCCGCCCGGCCCTGGAGGGAGGCGTCACGGTGGACTGCCAGAACGACCACCGGATCGCCATGATGGTCGCCGTGGCCGCCACCGCCTGCGAGAGGCCGGTGACCCTCACCGGCGCGGAGTGCGTGGCCAAGTCCTATCCCGCCTTCTGGGAGGACTACCGGGCTTTAGGCGGTACTTTTTCTTGAAAGAAAAAGTACCCAAAGAGAACTTTAATATTGGCGTTAGTGTTTTATTCGCACCGATTAGATTTCCAATGTGAGGAGGCGCGGCTATGCTCAGCTACACGATCTTCGGCGAGTCCCACGGGCCGGCCATCGGGGTGACCCTCACCGGCGTTCCCCCGGGGCTGGCGCTGGACGGGGACTTTATCGCCGCGGAGATGGCCCGGCGGGCTCCGGGAAACAGTCCTCTGGCCACCGCCCGGAAGGAGGCGGACGCGCCCCGGATTCTCTCCGGCGTGTTCGAGGGGAAGACCACCGGCGCGCCGCTGTGCGCCGTCATTGAGAATACCAACACCCGCTCCGGGGACTACGCGGACCTGCGGGCCTGTCCCCGGCCCAGCCACGGCGACTACGCCGGGTTCGTGGCCTCCCGGGGGTGCCTGGACTACCGGGGGGGCGGGCACTTCTCCGGGCGGCTCACCGCGCCCCTGGTGTTCGCCGGGGCGGTGGCCAAGCAGCTCCTGCGGCAGCGGGGTGCGGCGGTCAGCGCCCGAATCTCCATGGTGGGGGGCGTGCAGGATCCCTCGCCGGAGGAGATGGAGGCGGTGATTCTGGCCGCCAAGAGCGATTTGGACAGCGTGGGGGGCTCCATCGCCTGTGAGGTGACAGGTCTCCCCGCCGGCTTGGGGGCCCCGGACCTGGGCTGCAATGTGGAGGGCATCTTCGCCAGGCACCTCTTCGCCGTGCCGGCGGTGAAGGGAATTGCCTTTGGGGCGGGGTTCCGGCTGGCCCACATGCGGGGCAGCGAGGCCAACGACCCCTTCTATATGGATGGGAATACCGTCCGCACAAGGACCAACCATGCCGGGGGCGTCAACGGCGGCATCACCAACGGGATGCCGGTGAGCTTTGAGGTGGTGATCCGTCCCACCCCCTCCATCGCCAGGGAGCAGGACACGGTGAACCTATGCACCGGGGAGAACTGCAAGCTGACCATCCACGGGCGGCACGACCCCTGTATCCTGCCCCGGGCCCTGGTGGTCGTCGAGGCCGCGGCGGCCCTGGCTGCCTGCGAGGCGTGGGGGATTTAGGAGGGCAGTGCGTGCAAGGATTTTTGCGGAGCAAAAATCCTGCCGCAGGCGGGATTCACTCCCGCCGAGGAAGTGAAATCAAAAGGGTGTCCCCGCAAATGGAACACTTGTGGGGAAAAAGACGAGGGGGAGTCAGGAGGGCTACGGCGGCATCGCCGCCGCCGCGCGGCAGCGCGTCCAAGCATTTTTGCGAAGCAAAAATCTTGCCGCAGGCGGGATTTACTCCCGCCAAGGAAGTGAAATCAAAAGGGGGTCCCCGCAAATGGAACATTTGTGGGGAAAATAAAAAGATGAATAATTACGAAATTCAGGCGGAGAACGCCAAGAAGCTGTTTTTGGAGTACGATCAGGAGAAAATCATTCAAAAGCTCCGGCTAAGATACGACGGGGACTATCTCTACCTGCCCTTCCTGGACCTCCAATACCGCATCCACCGGCGGACGGCGGCGGTGGAGCGGCGGGAGGGGAACGGTCCCTATGAGGACGGGGGCAGCTTCAACGAGGTGCTTACCATTTTTGACGCCCTGTGCTGGTCCAGGGAGGGGGTTGCCCTCTCCGGCGAGTGGGTCAGTACGGCGGCCCTGGGGAACCAGGTCCACGGCAGCTCCGCGTTTCAGGGGTATCAGGCGGAGGCGGCGCGGATGGACCCAGACCGGCTGCCGGCGGTGCTGGAGGCCATGGGCGGCGTTCGGATGCCCAGGGGGGAGCCGGGATACCGGCTGTTGGCCTTCCCCTTTCTGCCGGTGTACTTCCAGTTCTGGCGCGCCGACGAGGAGTTTCCCGCCCAGATCAACCTTTTTTGGGACAAAAATACCACGGAGTTTATCCACTATGAGACGGTCTACTACCTGTCCGGGTTTCTGCTGGAGCGGATTTTGACGCTTTTGGACCGGGGCGGGAAACAGCATACAGAAAGGGAGAATTACCATGGATTTACAGACACTGCGCGGCGAGATTGACGCCATCGACACTCAGATGACCGACCTGTTTGTCAAGCGGATGGGCCTCTGCGCCCAGGTGGCCCGGTACAAGAAGGACAACGGCATGGCCGTGGTCCACCAGGGCCGGGAGCGGGAGATCCTCTCCCGCGTCTCCGTCCAGGCGGGGGACGAGCTGGACAGCTACGCCCGCATCCTCTTCACCACCCTCTTCGATCTCAGCCGGTCCTACCAGAGCATGCTGATTACCGAGGAGTCCCCGGTGACCAGGAAGATCGACCAGGCCCTTCAAAACACCCCCAAGATGCTGCCTAAAAAGGCGGTGGTGGCCTGCCAGGGCGTGGAGGGGGGCTATGCCCAGCAGGCCTGCGACAGGGTGTTCTCCTTCGCGGACATCATGTACTTCCGCTCCTGGGAGGGGGTGTTCTCCGCGGTGCAGAAGGGGCTGTGCCAGTACGGCATCCTGCCCATCGAGAACAGCTCCAACGGCAGCGTCAACGGCGTCTACGATTTGATGCGCAGCTTCGATTTCCACATTGTGCGCAGCGTGAAGCTCCACGTGAACCACAGCCTCCTGGCCCACCCGGGTACGGACCTGGGGCAGATCAGGGAGATCTTCTCCCACGAGCAGGCTATCGGCCAGTGCAGCGAGTTCCTCAAGACCCTGCCGGGTGTGAAGGTCACCGTCTGCGAGAACACGGCCATGGCCGCCAAGCTGGTGGCGGAGAGCGGCCGCACCGACGCGGCGGCCATCTCCAGCCCCGCCTGCGCCGCCATGTACGGCCTGAAGGAGCTGCGCCAGGGCATCCACAACACGGACAACAACTACACCCGCTTCATCCTGATCGCCAAGGACCCGGAGATCTACCCCGGCGCGGACCACCTGAGCCTGATGTTCAAGGTGGGCCACACCCCCGGCTCCCTGACCCGCGTCCTGGCCCGATTCTCGGCCCTGGGGCTGAACATGACCAAGCTGGAATCCCGGCCCATCTCCGGCGCGGACTTCCACTACATGTTCTACATGGACTTCGAGGGCAGCATCTACGACCCCAGCGTGCGCAAGCTCCTCAGCGAGCTGGAGCAGGAACTGGAGCTGTTTGTGTTCCTGGGAGCGTATAACGAAGAGTAGCTTTTTAATTAGGAATTAGGAATGGATGTGTCCGGCTTGCGCCGGATGATTGAAATTCATTCGCCGCAGGCGAATACCACAATTCCTAACTCCTAATTCCTCATTCCTAATTTGAGATAATGAGAGAGGAGGGAACTTGCCTGTGGACTACGGGCTGATCGGCGCGAAGTTGGGGCATAGCCACTCGCCTCGGATTCACCGGGCGCTGGGAGGGTATGACTATCAGCTTCGGGAGCTGGCGGAGGAGGATTTGCCGGGGTTTTTGGAGGAGGGGGATTTCAAGGGGATCAATGTGACCATTCCCTATAAGAAGGCTGTTATTCCCTACTGCGCGGTGTTGGGGGAGGGAGCCAGGCGGATTGGGTGCGTCAATACTATTGTGAGGCGGCCCGACGGGACCCTCTGGGGGGAGAATACCGACTACTATGGCTTCTGCCACACCGCGAAAAGGGCGGGGGTGGATTTTGCCGGGCGGCATGTGCTGATTCTGGGCAGCGGCGGCACCTCCCTCACCGCCTTCCGGGCGGCGGAGGATTTGGGGGCGGCTTCGGTGGAGCGGGTGTCCCGGTCCGGGGCGCTGAACTATGAGAACGTGTATGAGAGAGCGGAGACGGAGATTGTGGTGAATACCACCCCCGTGGGGATGTTTCCACGGAATGGGGAGCGGGCTGTCGATTTGGGCCGGTTTCCCCGGCTGCGGGGGGTGGTGGATGTGGTCTATAATCCCCTGCGCACCGCCTTTCTGCTCCAGGCCGAGGCGCTGGGCATCCCCGCCGCCGGGGGGCTTCCCATGCTGGTGGCCCAGGCCCGGCGGGCCTGTGAGCTGTTCACCGGGGAGAGCGTCTCCGAGGAAAAGATGGAGGCGGTGCTCCGGGAGGTGGCGGGGTCGGTGAGCAATGTGGTGCTGATCGGGATGCCCGGCAGCGGCAAGAGCTCCGTGGGCGCGGCGGTGGCCCGGAGGCTGGGCCGGGACTTCGTGGACGCCGACGAGGAGATCGCCGCCCGGGCGGGAAAGTCCATCCCGGAGATCTTCGCCCGGGAGGGGGAGGAGCGGTTCCGGGCGCTGGAGACGGAGGTGCTGTCCGATCTGGGAAAGCGGTCGGGGATCGTTCTGGCTACCGGCGGCGGCGCGGTGCTCTTTGAGCGGAATTTGCCCCACCTGCGGCAGAATGGGCGGATCTACCGGATCACCCGGGACGTGTCCAGGCTGGCCACACGGGGGCGGCCCCTGTCCACCTCGCCGGAACGGCTGCGGGAGATGGAGATGGAGCGGGAGCCCTTCTACCGGCGGGCGGCGGATGTGACGGTGAGCAACGACGGCTCCACGGCGGAGACTGTGGCGGCCATCCTGCGGGATCTGAAGGAGGAGGTGCGGATATGAAGTTTTTACTGCTGAACGGGCCCAATCTGAACATGCTGGGTATCCGGGAGCCGGCTGTCTACGGCACGGGGACCTACAAGGAGCTGCTGGAGTACGCGGCGGACTTCGCCGCGGAGCTGGGGGTGGAGGTCGAGTGCTGTCAGTCCAACCACGAGGGGGACCTGGTGGACGCCATCCAGCGGGCCTACTTTGAGGGCATGGACGGCATCATTCTGAACCCCGGCGGGTATACCCACACCAGCGTGGCGCTTTTGGACGCGGTGAAGGCTGTGGCCCTCCCCACGGTGGAGGTGCACATCTCCAAGATGGAGACGCGGGAGGAATTCCGCCAGCACTCCTACGTCCGCGCCGCCTGCGTCAAGACCATCACCGGCCAGGGCTTTGCCGGATACCGGCAGGCTGCGGAGTTTCTGGTGGAGTATTTGCGGAACAAGTAGACGCGAAAAGTCCCGGGAAATGGCGTTTCCCGGGACTTTTTCTGCCGATTCAGGTTCTTGCAGGGATCTTATTGGCGGTGGAGCAGGACCTTTTCGCAGGGGAGCATTCGGAACAGCTCCTCCATCACCAGAGCGCCGAACTCCTGAATGGGGTCCTCCTTGGAGAGCTTCTGGGGGTAGTCCGGCAGGATCGTCACGTAGAGATTCCAGGTGACGCCCTCCTCCGGAAAGCGGATGCGGCCGTTTGTCTCCCGGTTGGGGTAGAGCCGCAGAAACAGGTTGCTGGCGCCGTGGTTGTAGAGGTAGATGTGGTCGTACTCCGACGGGGCGCTGTCGGGGGTGGGGGAGCCGAAGGGGCCGGTGCTCTTCCGCATTTTCCGCTTCTTGGGGATGAGGGAGTCGTTGATCTCTTCGGCGGCCCGGCAGAGGGCCTTTTCAAAATTTTGACCATCTCTTTTTCGCCTAAATCGCCGGTTTTCAATCCGTATTCGTACACGCCGGGCTTGAACATAGGCACGGCCTCCCTGTTTTGGTCTGTCGCTTCCATTATAGCACAGGTTCCTGACCGGCGCAAGGACGCACACCTGGGCGGTCTCCCGCATAGAATGGTCCGTAAAGGAGGCTGTTTCAGGATGGATACGATGGAACAAACCAGTCAGCGCACGCCGCTGAGTACCGACTATCAGGCCTACGACAGAATCTGGCAGCGGGTGTCCCCCACGCTGGATCCCTACCCCCAGGCGCGGATGGAGAGCGCCGGAACTGCCGGGACCGGGGCGGGGAGCGCCGCCGCACCGGGGGTGGTGGGCGGCGCGGAGGACGCCGCTGCGCCGGGAACGGCGGGAAGCGCTCCGGATGCCGGCCTGCTCCAGCTCCCCGGGGCGGAGGCCAACCCCTGCTGCATGGGCACCGAGGCCCAGGTCTCCCTGGACGTGATCCGGGGCTTCGCCGAGAGCGAGAGCGCCGACCGGCAGTTCTACCTCCACCTGGCCCGGCGGATGCGCAGCCAGAACGCCGCCCGGGTCCTCCGGCGGATAGCGGCGGAGGAGGAGGGACATCTGAAGAAGCTCCAGGCGGTGTACTACCTGATTACCGGGGCCTGCCTGACGCTGGACCGCTGCATTACCGTGCCGGATAGCAGGGGGAACTGCGCCGCCCTCCGCCAGGCCTACCACGAGGAGGCGTGCAGCGGCTTCAACTACCTCCGGGCCGCCGACGCGGCGGAGGATATGTGCCTTCAGGGCATCTTCAGGGAGATGGGGGAGGACGAGATGCGCCACGCCCGGACCTTGCTTCAACTGCTGTCCCAGTGCCTTTGCTGATTGCATTGAACGGGGAAGTGTGGTACAATGACAAAAAAGCCCCCGAAAGGGCGGCGAGTGAACAAAGGAGAAGACTATGGGAGAGACAATCAGCCGGGAGCAGGCCCTGGCGCTGCTGAAAACCTACAACCAGGAGCCCTTCCACATCCAGCACGCGCTGACAGTGGAGGGGGTCATGGATTACTTCACCCGGGAGCTGGGCTACGGCGGGGAGGCGGAGTTCTGGGCCCAGGCGGGCCTGCTCCACGACATCGACTTTGAGAAGTGGCCCGAGGAGCACTGCACGAAGGCCCCGGAGCTCCTGCGCGAGGGCGGCTGCGGCGAGGCGCTGATCCACGCCGTTTGCAGCCACGGCTTCGGCGCGTGCTGCGACGTGGAGCCGGTGCACGAGATGGAGAAGGTGCTCTTTGCCGTCGACGAGCTCACCGGTCTCATCGGCGCGGCGGCCCGGATGCGCCCCAGCAGGAGCGTGATGGATATGGAGGTCTCCAGCCTGAAGAAGAAGTTCAAGGACAAGAAGTTCGCCGCCGGGTGCAGCCGCCCGGTGATTACCGAGGGCGCGGAGCGCCTGGGCTGGACGCTGGAGGAGCTGATGGAGCGGACGATCCTTGCCATGCGCTCCTGCGAGGCCAGGGTGGCGGCGGAGCTGGAGACGCTTTGCTGAATGAGGAATTAGGAGTTAGGAATTAGGAATTGGTCCTGGCCAAGTTACATAGAGAGCCCGGCGGAATCGTCCGCCGGGCTCTTTTTTGGTTAGGGGGAGGGGGTGAGCGGTTTGATTACGCGCCAGGTGAAGGAGGCGGCGGCCACGTTGACGATCTCGTCGTGGCCGGTCATCAGGTAGTGGGACATGGCGGCGTCGGGGATGTGCAGACGCTCCTTGACGTCGGAGTTTTTGACCAGGAACAGGCCGGGGGCGGGGCAGAGCTGCCGGGAGAACCATTTTGCGAAGAACGCGGTGCGGTCAGCGTAGTCGATAGGGGGGAGGTCGTATTTTTCCGGATCCAGGCCGAACACCTCCAGGCGGGGTTTGGAGAACTCCAGATACTGGACCTGGTGGAAGGTCAGAGACAGCAGGACGATGTCGATGCCGTCGAAGATGTCCAAATCGGCACTCTGGAGGGGGTCTATGATTTTGGACTGGTCGTTAATCAGGTCCGCAATCAGGGAAAATTCCAGGGAACCGCCGTCCGCGCAAAAGGTCTCTATCTCATCCGACGCGGAAATTTTCCAGGGGACCTTCACAGGCTCTAAGCGCAGTTTCTCCATAGGTCAATTCCTAACTCCTAATTCCTAATGGAAACAACGTGCAAAACCTCCCCCTCCACACGAAACCGCACGTCGAGGCCGGCAAAGACCAGGCCGTAGAGGCGCTCCGGGTCGTTCTGGTAGGAGGGACGCGGATCGTTGGCCAGAACGCCGGCCAGGGCCTCCCGGCGGTCCGCCGGGACGAGGGCGAGGAGGTGCTCCGGAAGGTCCACCTCCAGCAGGCGGCGGGGAGTGGTATCCGTGAAGCCGCCGGCGGCCTCGGGATGGCTGTCGGCGTAGGGGACGTAGGGCTTGACGTCATAGATGGGGGTGCCGTCCATCAGGTCCGCGCCGGCCACGATCAGGTGGGGACCCAGGCTTGGGGAGGTCTCCAGAGCCACCAGCCGGACGCAGGAGAGCCCCAGGGGATTGGGGCGGAAGGGGGAGCGGGAGGCGAAGACCCCCACCCGCCGGTTGCCCCCCAAGCGGGGCGGGCGGACGGTGGGGGACCAGCCCTGACCCGCGCAGGCGGAAAACTGCCAGATCAGCCACAGGTGGGAGAAGTCCTCGATGCCCCGGAGGGCGTCAGGGCTGCGGAAGGGGGGCTCGAAGACCACCGCGGCGCGGAGGCTGTCCACCAGTCCGCTCTGCCGGGGGATGCCGAACTTGGCGGGAAAGTCGCTGCGGATATGGGCGATGGGGGTGAGGGGGTGGGGGACGTCAGTAGGCATAGGGGCCTCCTTTGTTTGAGATAGGAGATAGAAGATAGGAGATAGGAGATAGAAGATAGGAGATAGAGTTGGGGAGTGGAGATGTCAGCTTGTCCGTTGGTTCGCCGCAGGGGAAGGCCGGCGAGAGGAAGACGCCGCTGGCCAGGGTGATTTTCCAAACGGCCGGGAATGGGTCACTGCTCTTGAAGGGGGCTCATGCCGAAACTACAATGAGAGGGAATTGGTCTGACGGCGCTATGCTTGAGCTGCCACGCCCGTCGCCGTAAATTGTCAGCCGGCCCTCTCATTGTGGCGTTCGATTGTGCAGGTTGCGATAATGGCTAAGTTGTACACTCGGGTAACAACGCAGGATGGATGGGTACTGAGCTGAGGAGGGTACCGATTTCAAATCACAATTTACTGCCGCAGGTGTCGATGTATCCAAAGGGAAAAGCATGGTCGCTGTCCGCAGGCCTGGCGGGCAGATCGTCCTGCCGCCAATCCAAGTCAATTTTAAGTCTTAGTTAATACTATTTTAACGTTTTGGCCATTCCCCTGTCAACGGGTATCGCAGATTGTAACATTAAATGCGAAAGAACATGAAGCCCCACGAACGGGGCGGTTCGGCTCTATCGCATTTGTTTTTTATACCACGACAGGCCGGGAAAGTTAAGAAAAGAGGGGTGAAAAATGGCGGGGCACTACAAATACATAACGTACATAACTTTTTTGGATTAGCGAGAGATTGCGCGCTGTATCAGGCGAAGGCACGCCCGGCGGATGTTGCGGACAGGCCAGGCGTAACCACAGCGACGATCTACCGGGAGTTGAAGCGCGGGGAAACCGTCGGAGAGGATGGCGCATCGGTTCTGCACCGGAACTGGCGGCGGGGCTTACGACCCGGTTGCCGTCCAGCAGAGGGTAACAGGCAAATTTCAGGCGGCGGGGCCGGACTCCCGCGGACGGCCTGCAAGGAGGTTTCGACGGTGACACAGTTTGAGAAGATCACAGAAAGCCCGGAAACGCTGGGCGCGTTCCTTGCGGCCCTGCCCGTCGTTGATGGGCCGTGGGACACGGAATTTCACAAACGGTTTTGTGCCGGGTGCGCCGCGGCGGAAGCCTGGGGAAAGCTGCTTTCCCCATTCAACCCACAGATTATAGCGGCGGTGGAAATTCCGCAAATCCTAACCACGGAAAGAGGGGGCGCAGAATAGCCGGAAAGGAGCGGGGCGACTGTGCCGGAAGAACGCACAATGAGCGACCGTTTAGCTATGCAGGCGTGGCCGCTTGATCGGAAAATCAGGATCACACAGTTGCTGCCTTTTTTGGTAACTGCTCAAGTTTGGGGGGGCGAGCTGAGGCGGCCTCTATGGGCCGCCTCTTGGAGTATGTTTGTCAGCGCAGGTCCTCTGCCGTCATCAGGGCGTGGATGCGGGGATTGCGGGAGAGAAGGTGGAAGAGGACCAGGACGATGAGGATGCAGGGGATCATGTAGATGGCGTTGTAGAGGATCGAGTAGAACCAGGGGGTTGTCATGGTTATGCCTAAGAACTCCTCAGGCATCCACTTGCCCCACACCACGGCCCCCACAATGTAGTGGACCAGTAAGCGGAGACCGCCGCCGATGAGGGTGCCGAAGTATACCCCGCGCTCCCGGCCCCGGCACAGGCCCGCGCCCAGGCCCACCACAGCGTAGGCGATCAGGTAGTCGGCGATGATGGTGGTCCAGTCGATGGCGATGCCGTGGCCCAGGACGTACTGGAAGAAGCCGAAGACGAAGCCCGCGCCGGTACCCCAGGCGGCGCCGTGGCGGACGGCGAAGAGGATGATGGGCAGCATGGCGCAGTCGATAGAGCCGCCGTTGGCCACCGGGGATATGCCGATATAGCTGACGACCTGGGCTACGGCGATCATAATGGCCGCCTCGGTGAGAGTCTTGGTTTTGCTGTTCATGGTGGTGTTTCCCTTTCTCTTTTGGTCTCAAAGGGCGGACCCGCCGGCGCGGTGCGGTTTTTCTGCGCAAAAAAATCGTACACCCGCGCCAAACGTGGGTATACGATGATACGGCCGTTATAAATCGCATTCCTACGCCGGCATTACCCGGATCAGGTTCGAGGGACATGACGGCACTACGTCAAATCTCAGCCGGCTTGCGCCAGCGCCCCTTGGATTGTGGACTCAGCATAGCACCGGCGGCGCGGTTTGTCAAGGGCTTTGCCGCACTTTTTCTGCGGAGAACCGGGACTTGCATTGAGGAGGGAAAGACGGTATAATGGCGCGGAGCAGCTGTGACGCTTCGCATTGGGTTTGGCTGCGGCGGGGGGGATGTCCGCATAACCCTACAGGGAATGTGGATATTCTCTTGGTGGACAACCATAAAACCATGCGTGTTATAGGATTATTGCCTCTGGTGCGGGATAGTGTGCCGTAAAAGGGGGAGTGATGGGAGGTTCTCATGCCAAACTGTTACATTTTCGCCGCCGGGGATACCCCGGATACCGTGTATAGCGTCCCGGGGGCGGGGGATCTGGTCATTGCCGCCGACGCGGGGTACCGAACCTGTCTTGCCCTGGGGCTCCAGCCGGACCTGCTGGTGGGGGACTTCGACTCCATGGAGGCTCCGGCAGACTTTCCCGACCTCCTCCGGGCCCCGGTGGAGAAGGACGACACCGACACCCTGCTGGCGGTGAAGGAGGGGCTGCGCCGGGGGTGCGATACCTTCCACCTCTACGGCTGCACCGGCGGCCGGCTGGACCACACCCTGGCAAACCTTCAGACGCTTCTCTACCTCCGCCGCCAGGGGGCCAGAGGGTACCTCTACGACGGGACGTTCACCTACACCGCCATTGAGAATGAGGGAATTGAGATTCCCAGGGAGAAGGAGTGGGCGCTTCTGTCGGTGTTCTGTCTGGGCGACACCGCCGGGGGGATCGTGGAACAGGGGGTGCAGTACCCGCTGACGGAGGCTACCCTTACCGCCGACTTCCCTCTGGGAGTCAGCAACCACATCTTGGAGGACACCGCCCGCGTCAGCGTGGCCCGGGGGGCGCTGCTGATTGGCTGGGAGCGGTGAGGGGGAGGTCCTTGGGGCGTTTGCGTACTGTGAGAAAAGAAACACCCATGCCCGGCGCTGGATTGCTTCGGGCATAGGTGTTTTTTCCGGGGATAAGGCGACAAAGGCGGGGCTGGAAGAGAATGGGCGGAGGGGCGTTAGGGCTACGGGGCGATATTGGATTTGTTGACGGACTACTCTCACTCATATGCGTAGTCTTTGAAATAATCTACATCATCTTGCATATCCAGCCATAATTCAAACCAGCCCAGAAAGTCTTGCCGCTCGCAGCAGGGCTGAACTCCAACATCTGTAAAGCACCATACTTCACCCCGGCATTGCCCTGTTACAATCAGGTTGTAGCGCGTGCTATCTCCCACATCAATCAGCTCAAGTTGTCCGTTTAATTTGGCGTCCATAATTTTAACTAAGTCTGCCCATGCCGCATCATCATCTTCCCAAATCCATTCATCTTCCAGCATAAAAGGCTGCGATAGATTTTTCGCCTCCATATCCGCTAATGCATGAAGCTGAAAACCATCTATCATATTGCAGCCATTGCCGATTTCCTTTAGGAATATGCGGTATGCTTCCGGCAGACGAATGTCGTGCAGCTTCTCGAAACGAATAATTTCTTCTTCGGAAAGCACGTCCCCCATTTGAATGCCTGAAGTCATAATTTTTGCCTCTATTCTTGGTACGACTTGTTCGTAATCTGTGGGTTTGTAAACAGGCATAACCTCCCCCTCCTATCCCCTTCTATCGCTTTGATTTGTTATTAAAAATTTTAATAAAGTATAGCATAATAAGTCGGAGAAATCAACGAGCGGAACAGCGGGGCGGCTGCCAAATTGGCGGAGTTTTCTTACGCTTCTTTACCCCATATACGCATCAACTCCGGGGGCCTCAGGGGAGGCGCAGGGTCAGTTGGGCGCGGAGGCGGCAGTTTTTGTCGGGGGCGTAGGCGATGTAGATGTTTTCGCCGGACCAGGCGGTGTATCCCTCCCCCTCCACGGTGATATGGGCGAGGAGATCCCTGTAGTTTACCTGGATGTGCTTCTCTGTGAGGGCTTCCGCCGCGCGGCTGAGGTACTTGATCTGGAACAGAGAGGTGTCGGCCCCCGCCGCCGACAGGAAGGCGCATTGCAGCACGTCATCGGGGAGATACACCAAGTCGGTCTCCTGGCCGGGGGTCCCGGTGAAGCGGTAGTCGTAGTCCACCGTGACGCCTTGCAGCACCCCGTCCTCCTCCTGGAAGGTGAAATGGAGGCACTCGGTGAGGTCGCCGCCCAGGTGGAGGTAGACGGTGTTGGGCTGCTCCAGGAGGAAAATGTCGCCCTCCTCCGACAGGCGGTAGTCCCGCTGGCTCTGGGCCATGTAGTAGTTAAAATTTTCCACATACTCCGCCGCCGTCAGCGCGCCCCGGTGGGGCGGCAGGGACAGGGAGAGGAGGGCTATGGCCAGGATGGCGATCTGGAGGGTGTTGGCGGCCAGAAAGCGGACGATCTGGAGGGGCCGCTGGGGCTGGGATACCAGGACGCTCTCCGTCTCCCAGGGGAGAAAGCTGCTGCCGTCGGTGTACTCCTTGTAGCTGTGGTAGAGCTTGAACAGCGTGTAGAGGGGAATCTCCAGGCCCATGCCCTGCGTGATGACCTCAAAGGTGCGCCCCAGGGCGGCGTCATAGGTGAGGCGGCCCCCGCCCCGTTCCTCTACCCGCAGGCCCAGCAGCCACTTCCCCGGGGTGGTCCCCCACCGGGAGAGGAACAGCGGATCCACAAAGAGCATGGTGGCAAGACCCAGAATGGTGAAGAGAATCCGCCAGCTCAGATTGCCGGTGTCGGAGCGGCGGAAGATCAGAACTGCCGCCAGCTGATAGACGGTGGTATAGAGCGACAGATCAAAGTACCGGGCGAAGTACCGCCGCCAGGGGCAGGGCTCTGAGCGGTCGGTGGCCGCGGCGCTCCTGGGGGGCGCGGGGGCCTGGGAGAGGCGGCGGAGGTAGGGGGCCGGGTCCAGGGCGGCGTAGCTGAGGCCGCTGCGGCGGATCTCCCCGCAGACCTCCCGGGCGGCAGCCAGGCGCTGGCCCTCCCTGGCCAGAACCGCTTCGTGCTGCGCCATCAGCGTCCCCAGAGGGATATTTTCCCGGATCAGCCGGCGGATCTCATCCAGCGGCACATCCAGCTGCCGCAGCAGCTTGATGCGCAGAAGAGTGGTCAGGTCGTCTTCGCTGTAGTTCCGGTAGCCGTTCTCCTGGCGCTGGGGAGAGAGAAGACCCTCCTGCTCATAGAAGCGGATATTGGCGCGGCTGAGCCCGGTACGCTCTTCCAGTTCTTTCACAGTCATAAAATCAGCTCCCTTCACGCAGAGTATAAGGGGTAAAGGAACTTGACAGTCAAGAGGATTTGTGAAAAACGGGGCAATTTGTGTGCTTATAGGATACCACAGAGGGAGTGAAAAGGGAAGCGGCGGCAGAGAACAAAAAAATCCCAAAAATTTTCCGGTTATGACTTGACAAATGAAAGAAAATCGGTATAATAAGGAATGTTCGTTATGGACGTAGCGGGTTTGTGTAAAGGTAGCACAGCGGACTCTGACTCCGTATGTGAGGGTTCGAATCCTTCACCCGCTGCCACTCCCGGGGAGAGAGGGTATGCTCCTCTCCCCGGGAAGTTTTTTGCAGATACGCGCGAGTGGTGGAATTGGCAGACTCGCTAGATTCAGGTTCTAGTGTGCAATACGCACGTGCGGGTTCAAGTCCCGCCTCGCGCACCACTGAAATGGAAAAGGCAGGGCTTTTGCCCTGCCTTTTCCATTTCAGTGGGGACCTGCGGTCCATTTGATCTGCTCGGGGCGAGTAAATCGCCCCTGCGCCAAGGTTTTGCCTTGCGGCAAAACGCTTGTACGCCGCACTTGCGGCGGCTCGCTGACGCTCGCGGTCCCGATGGGGCTGCATCTTTTTTGTCAATGTAAGGCAAGTTGCATTGACAAAAAAATGCAGGCAAAAATCCCGTACTTTGGTGCGGGGTTTTTGCGTTAGAAGGGAGATTGTTGAGAAATAGGAACATTAAATAACGCATCAGAGCGGCAAATCCTTGGGATTTGGGAGTTTTGGGGGAACGCACACGACTCGAACTCCCAAGCATTCAAGATATGAGAGGGCCGTCCACAGGTCTGTCTCCAGTTCCTTGGCGGTATTGGGAGAGTTCTCTCAGCAGATGTACCAGACGGAAAAGCGATGCGAAAAGGATTTGATAATGGCAATTTTATGGACAGGCGGCCATTCAACGATGGGGGCATTTTTTCGCAGAATAGGGCTCTGCATGTCGGCACAATACGCGCAGGCTCCGGGTAATATAATAGTAAGCCACTGCACCCAGATCCGGCTTTGAGTCGAATACTTAAATTTTAATGAAGGGAATATTTTGGGGTCATAAACAACGACATCAATATAAACTTGAATATAGCGCTTTATAATATCCGTGTCAATTTCTGCTTCCCAATATAGGGAGGAATCTGATAAGAAGTATGCACGATTGACTCAAGATTTTTAAAGGTAAGACTATATGGCAAAACGGCTTGGCGTTTGCCAGGCCGTTTTGCTATATAGATATTAATCAATGCGTCTGTTTTACAGCGCTGCGATTTCATAGAACAGGTCCGCTGCCTCGGAGATCAGATGGTCGGGGAAGTCAAAGCAGGCGGTGTGCAGGGGGGGTGCGTCGCCGTCGCCCAGATAGAGCATGGCGCCGGGGATCTGCTTGGTGTAGTGGCCGAAGTCCTCGCTAGCCCGGAACTTCTCCGCCATCTCCACCACGGGGAGGCCGATGCGCTCTGCGGCGGTACGGACCTTCTGCGCCGCCTCCGGGTGGTTCCGGGTCTCCGGGAAGCGGTCCTCGTAGCTGAAGGCGCAGGTGAGGCCGTGCCGGGCCGCCTTGGACTTCGCCAGATCCTCCAGGGCGCCGGTCAGATGGTTCAATTCCTCCTCGAACTCCCCCCGGACAGTGAGCAGCAGCTCCCCGTAGCCGGCGCTGGTTCCGAACGCGTGCTCCCCCACGTGGACCTCGATGACGGTAATCATGGCCAGGCCCCTGTAGGTGCCGGGGGCGGTGAGAGCGGGCAGGGCGCTGACGATCTCACTGACGGCGTAAGCCGGGTTGATGCCGTTCTCCGGGTAGCAGGCATGGGATTTTTTGCCGGTGAACGACATAATCATGCCCACCGAGGCAAACTGGGCCACGCCGTCGGGGACAGCCACCGCTCCGTCGGGGATGCCGGGGAGGTTGTGGAAGGCGTAGATCGACCCGATATCGTTCTCTCGCAGCAGGTCAAGGCACTCCAGAGCCCCCTGGCCGGTCTCCTCCGCGTGCTGAAAGAGGAGGTAGACGTCCCGGTCCAGCCCCCGCCGCTCCAGCTCCAGAGCGAAGGCGCAGAGGGAGGCGCAGTGGCCGTCGTGGCCGCACTTGTGCCCCGCCCCGGGGCACTGGGAGGCGTAGGGTACCAGGCCCGGGTCCTCGTCCACAGGCACCGCGTCCATGTCCGCGCGAAAGGCGATGGCGGGCCGGTTTCCACCGCCCCGGTGCACCGCGTAGAACCACCGGCCCCGGTCTACGATCTCCAGGGAGGTGTTTCGGCGGAGAAAGTCCATCAGGGTCTCCTTGGTCCAGCTCTCGTGCATGGACAGCTCCGGGTGGGCGTGGAGCTGGCGGCGGAGGGCCACGGCCAGGTCCAGATCTCTCTGTTCCATATTCACGATTACCCCTCCATTCCCATCATGTAGTACACCGTCAGGGCGTAGGTCTTGATAGCGTTCAGGAAGTCCTCCACCTTCACGTGCTCCTCCCGGGTGCCCAGGAGGTTGTGGTCCCCGGGGCCGAACACCGGCATGGGGATGCCCGTCCGGGCCACCACATGGGATCCGTCGGTGCCCCCCTCGCTGCCGGTGAGCTGGAGGTCGGTGCCGGAGGAGAGCTTCAGGGCCTTTCGCGCCGCGTCCACCAGGGGGATGTCCGTGCTGACCTCCACCGGGGGACGGAAGCCGGGCCAGGGGTGGATCTCCGCCACGAATTCAGGGTCCTGGGCATGAAGGCGGTCGATGATCTTTTGGTAGTCGGCCAGACACCCCTCCTGGGTCTCGCCGGGGTGCATCCGGCGGGTGACGGTCATCTTCACCCGGTCGGGGACCAGGTTGCTGGCCTCGCCGCCCTGGATCATGGCCACCTGGACCGTCCGGGGGGCCAGGAGGGGGTGGGTGAAGGCGGGGTCGGTGCTGATCTCCTGGTGGAGCTGCTGGACGGCCTCGATGAACTTCACCGCCTTGTCGATGGCGCTGATGCCCAGGTGGGGCCGGGCGTTGAAGGCCCCCTTGCCGATGACCACGATGTCCGCCCGGAGGACGCCCTTGGTGGCCATCTCCAGCTCCCGGAGGTCCGTGGGCTCGCAGTTGATGCCGAAGTCGTCGGGGTGGGTCTTTTTGATGTAGCCCTTCTCAATGAGGTAGAGGATGCCGTCATTGCCGCAGACCAGCTCGTCGCAGACGCCGGTGAAGAGCACCTGTCCCCGGATGGGGACCTGGAGCTGCTGGAGGATCAGCCCGGCAAAGAAGGAGCTGAAGGTGCCGGTTTTCATATCCACTGTGCCCCGGCCGTAGATCTTGCCGTCCTCCATATCGGCGGAAAAGGGCGGGTGGGCCCAGGAGGCGTCCTCCTGGGGGGGAAGCACGTCCAAGTGGCCGTTGAAGGTACAGGTGGGACCGCCCTCCGTCCCCCGGTACCAGGCCAGCACATTGGGCCGCCCGGGGGTCCGCTCCACCAGCTCCACCTCCGTCATACCCCGGGCCTTCAGGCCCTCGATCAGCTTCGCGGCCACCTCCTGCTCCTGGCCGGTAAAGCTGCGGCACCGCAGCAGCTCCCGGAAAAAGGCGATGAGGTCGTCCTTACGCTCATCCACCGCGGCGATGATTCTTTTCTCCATGTCTGTCATAGACATTCCTCCTAATATTGATGATAGCACAGCCTAAAAACGCACTGCGGAAGTACCATAGATATACCACAAAAAAGAACCACCGACAAGGCCCAAAGCCCGTCAATGGCCTTTTTTACAAGGGGAACTCCCCCGCCGAATTTGCGGTCTCAACCGCAAAGAGCCCCCCGGGAGGGTTTGCGGCGCGCAAGCCGCAAAAAAACTAAAATCATTTTTTCCGGAAACCGCGTTTTCGGAAAAAATCCCTCTCAGCCGCCAAGCGTGCGAGCGTCAGCGAGTGAGACGCAGGCGGCTGCAAACCCCTCGCCGGAAGCGGCATAGCCGCTTCCGGCGACGTAATCCCCCTCGTTTGAGAGCCCAGCGAAGCGGGTCTCAAACGAAATTACCTGTTGTTTACCTTAAAGCAGGACACAAAGTGCCCCGGGGAGACCTCCACGAACTCGGGGTCGGTGTTGGTGCACTTCTCCGTGCAGAAGGGGCAGCGGGCGGCGAAGCGGCAGCCGGGCTTGACGTTGATGGGGCTGGTGACCTCGCCCTTAATGAGCTTCTGCTCCTTGCCGCGCAGGGAGATGTCCGGCTTGGGGATGGCGGCCAGCAGGGCCTCGGTGTAGGGATGCAGGGGGTTGGCGAAGAGCTCGTCGGCCTCGCACAGCTCCACGCAGCGGCCCAGGTACATCACCATGATGTTGTTGGAGATGTGCTTCACCACAGACAGATCGTGGGTTACAAACATGTACGCCAGCCCCAGCTCATCCTGCAAATCCATCAGCAGGTTCAGAATCTGGGCCTGAATGGACACATCCAGCGCGGAAACCGGCTCGTCACAGACAATCATCTTGGGCCCCAGGGACAGCGCCCGGGCGATGCCGATCCGCTGCCGCCGCCCGCCGTCCAGCTCATGGGGATAGGCGTTGGCGTACCGGCGGGCCAGACCCACCTGATCCATCAGCTGGGCCGCCCGGTTGTAGGTCTCCGCCCGGCTCTTGTAGACGTGGTGGATGAACATGTACTCGGCAATGATGTCCACCACGGACATACGGGCGTCCAAGCAGGCGTAGGGGTCCTGGAAGATGATCTGCATATCCCTGCGCTTGTGGCGCATCTGACGGACGGAGTACTTGGTGATGTCCTCCCCCTCAAAGTAGATCTTCCCGTCGGTGGGCTCAATGAGCTTTAGGATGGTGCGGCCCAAGGTGGACTTGCCGCAGCCGGACTCGCCCACCACACCTAAGGTCTCGGCGGGGTAGATCTCCAGGTTCACCCCGTCCACCGCGTGGAGCAGGGCCCCGCCCTTGAGCTTGAAGAGCTTCTTCAAATCCACGGTTTTGACCAGCGGCTGGGCGTTGGTGCGCTCACTCATGGGCGGCGCCTCCTTCCTTTTTCTCTGCGAACAGGTGACAGCGCAGGCTGTGGGTGCCGTCGGTTACCGTCTCCGGCCGACGCTGTTTACAGATCTCCATGCAGTGCTCGCAGCGGGGGGAGAACACGCAGCCCTTGGGCAGGTTGGTGGGGTCGGGGACCAGGCCGGGGATGGGCTTTAAGCGGCTGGCCCGGGAATCCAGGTTGGGGATGGAGTTGAACAGCCCCACGGTGTAGGGGTGGTGGCGATCCCCGGTGAAGATGTCCTCCACCGTGCCCGCCTCCACGATCTCCCCGGCGTACATCACCGCCACGTCGTCGCAGGTCTGGGCCACGATGCCCAGGTCGTGGGTAATCATCAGCATGGCCATGCCCAGACGGTCCCGCAGCTCCCGCATCATGGCCAGCACCTGGGCCTGGATGGTCACGTCCAGGGCGGTGGTGGGCTCGTCGGCGATCAGCAGCTCCGGCTCGCAGCAGAGGGCCATGGCGATGATGACGCGCTGCTTCATGCCGCCGGAGAACTGGTGGGGATAGTCGATCTTGCGCTTGGGGAGGATGCCCACCATGCTGAGGGTGTCCTCCACCTTTTTGTCAATCTCCTCCTTGGAGAGGTCACTGTTGTGCAGACTGATGGCCTCGGCGATCTGGTCGCCCACGGTGAGTACCGGGTTGAGGCTGGTCATGGGGTCCTGGAACACCATGGAGATCCGGTTGCCCCGGATGGCGTGCATGAAGTGCTCGTCAAACTCCATCAGGTTCTGCCCGTCAAAATGGATCTCCCCCTCCAGCACCTTGCCGGTGACAGCCGGCAGGAGGCGGAGGATGGAGAGGGCGGTGGTGGTCTTGCCGGCGCCGGTCTCGCCCACGAGCCCCAGCGTCTTGCCCCTGCCGATCTTCAGATCAATGTTGTTGACCGCCTCCACAACCTCCATATCGGTTTTGTAGACGACCTTTAGGTTCTTAATATCAAGGATCAGATCCGTTCTTTCTTCAGCCATTCGATCCCTCCTTACTGCGGAGCACCCGAGGTGGCTCCGCGATCCTTCTCCCGATTATGGGCTAAAATGAGAGCGATGGGTGGAGGCCCCACAGGGGAGCCGTCAGGACTTCAGATGGGGGTCCAGGGCGTCCCGGAGGCCGTCGCCCACCAGGTTCACCGAGCAGGCGCACAGAACAATGGCCGCGGCGGGGAAGATCAGCAGGTGGGGGGCGGGGCGCATGAACTCACGGGCCTCGGAGAGCATCATGCCCCACTCCGGCTGGGGCGGCGGCATACCTAAGTTCAGGAAGCTGAGGGTGGACTCGTAGATGATGATCTTGGCCACGTTCAGCGTCACGTTGACGATGATGACGCCGATGGCGTTGGGGATGATGTGCTTGAGGATGATCCGCGCGTTCCCCGAGCCGCCGGCCCGGGCCGCCTCCACATAGTCCTGCTCCGAGAGGGTCAGCACCTGCGAACGGACCAGACGGACGTAGTTGGAGAAGTAGGCCAAGGTCAGCGCGATGATCAGGTTCACCGCGTTGGCCCCCAGGGCCACCACCACGGCCATGGTGAAGAGGATGTCCGGCACGGACATGAAGATGTCCAGCGAGCGCATGATGAGGCTGTCCACCCAGCCGCCGAAATACCCGGCGATAGCCCCCAGGGCGCTGCCGAAGAGGCAGGAGGTGACGGTGGCGATCAGTGCGATGGTCAGGGAGGTGCGCCCGCCGTAGATGATCCGGGCGAAGATGTCGTGGCCGTAACCGTCCATGCCGAAGATGTGCTCCTTGGAGGGCTTGGCTAAGACGTTGGCGAAGTCTGACTCGATGGCGGCGTCATAGCTGATGAAGAGGGGGGCAAACAGCAGCACCCCTACAATGATCAATAGGAGGATCAGACCGATCAGCGCGCCCTTGCTCTTGCGGAAGCGCCGCCAGATCTCCTTGGCCTGGCTGGCACGCTTGAAGGAAAACTCGCTGTTGTCGACCGCAGCGGCCGTGTTCGTTGTATTCTCCATATTCTCACCCCTTTGCGTTGGAATACTTGGCCTTGATCCGCGGATCAATGAAGGCGTAGATGATGTCCACCAGCAGCATGACCACCGTAAAGCAGATGGAGATGAGGATGACGCCGGCGATGATGATGGGCTCATCCTTGAAGTTGATGCGGTCAATGATGAGGCTGCCGATGCCGGGCAGGGTGAACATCTTCTCGATCACCACGCTGCCGCAGATGAGAAGCCCCAGGCTCATGCCGATCTGGGTGACAACGGGCATCAGGGCGTTGCGCAGCGCGTGCTTCCAGATCACCGTGCGCTCCGGCGCGCCCTTGGCCCGGGCGGTGCGCACATAGTCCTGCCGGATGGCCTCCAGCATGGAGGACTTGGTAAAGCGCATATTCTGCGCCGCCGGCGGGATGGCGATGGCTAAAATCGGCATGATGTAGTGCCTCCAGGTGTCCAGCCCATAGGACGGCAGGATTTTCAGCTGTTGGGCAAAGACCAGCAGCAGCACCATGCCCAAGACGAAGCTGGGGATGGCGGCAATAAAGAACGAGAGCACCGAGGGGATGGTGTCCAGCAGGGAGTACTGCTTCACCGCCGCTAAAATCCCCAGCGGGACGCCGATCAGCGCCGCCAGGGCCACGCCGGAGAGAGAGAGCTTGATAGTCACCATAAACCGGGGCCACACCTCGTTAAAGACGGACTGTTTGGTGAAGTAGGAGATGCCGAAGTCCGCCTTGGTCACCATGTTCTTCACATAGTTGAAGTACTTGGTGAGAAACGGCTGGTCATAGCCCACCTGGTGGTTGAACTCCTCAATGGCCGCCGGTGAGGCGCTGGGGCCCAGGATGGCCTGTCCGGGGCTGCTGGGGGTGATGTTGAGCACCGCGTAGATAATGAAGGTGACGCCTAAGATGGTGGGGATCAGAAACGCGATTCGCTTCAATATGTATCTGTGCATACCCTGCCTCCTTTGCAGATTTGTGGGCGGAAGAGCTGAACAAGCCTCCATCTGATGGGTTTGTTCAGCCCTCCCATAGGGGGAACGGTGGGGAATCTTTAGAAAAAGGGAGCGCCGCAAGATGGTTGATCCCGCGGCGCTCCCTGATTCACAAGGCCTGAGGCCAAGGTTCCGAAATCACGGAGGGTTCTTTTGCGAGTCCTCCTTGCTCCGGCATAGGGAAGCGCGCGATTACTTCCAGCTGAAGGTGTTCAGGTGGTAGTAGGTGGGGGACTGGGCGCCGTCGCCGGGGTTGAGGGCAGAGGACCACACCACGGCCACGGGCATATTCATGTAGGGGAGCATGGTCGCGGTGTCGGCCACCATGCTCCAGAGCTCGGTGTAGATGGCCTTCCGGGCGGCGATGTCGGTCTCGGCGATGCCGTCAGCCAGCAGGGACTCCACCTTGCTGTACTCCAGCCCGCCGGGGTTGCCGGTGAGATCCACGATGCAGTAGCCGCCGTCCACCAGCACCTGCTGACGGATGTTGTTGAAGTCGTAGTTGCCGCTGTCGCCGTAGATGCCCAAATCAAAGTCGTGGGCCTTCAGCTTGGGGACGTTGATGTTGGAGTCGGCCACGTCGATCTCGCAGAGCAGGCCCACGGCCTTCAGGTTGGCCTGCACCACCTGGGCGGCCTTGGCCTTCTCACCGGTGGCGGGGCCGTAGGTGGTCAGGGTGCCCACGCTGACGCCGGCGGCGAGGTCAGCCTCGGTGTAGCCGGCCTGGAGCAGCAGCTCCTTGGCCTTCTCGGGGTTGTAGGAGTAGGTCTCAAAGTCCTTGGCCTCGGGAGCGGTAGCCACGTAGTCGGAGAGGATGTACTCGTCGGAGGGGGTGCCCAGGCCGGAGGTGGCCACGGTGTTGATGGCGTTCTTGTCCACGGCGTAGCAGATGGCCTTGCGGACCAGCTCGTTGCCCAGGATGCCGTTGTTGGCGCCGGACTGGTAGTTGATGTACAGGGTACGGATGCTGTTGCCCTTCAGCACGGCGTTGTTCTCGCCGGAGGCGCTGACCAGGGCGTCCCAGTCGGAGGTGGGGGCGTTGTTCATGAAGTCGATCTCGCCGTTCTCATAGGCGATGACCGCGGCGGAGTCCTCGGTGATGAGCACGTACTCCACGGTCTTGATGGCGGGGGCGCCGCCCCAGTAGCCGTCATAGGCGGTGAGAGTCAGGCCGCCGGCGGGGTCGTAGTTGCTGATGGCGTAGGGGCCGGTGGCGGCGGTGTGGGCGGTGGTGCCGTAGGCCGCGCCCGCCTCGGTGACCTCGCGCTCAGAGGTAATCTTGATGGAGAAGAAGGTGTGGTCGATGGCGGAGTAGGGGTACTTCAGGGTGAAGACCACGGTCTTGTCGTCCTGTACCTCCACCTTGTCGATCATGTCGGTGACGTAGTTGAAGCGCTCGGTGGCCATGGCCCGGTCGTAGCTGAACTTCACGTCGGAGGCCTTCACCGCATCGCCGTTCTGGAAGGTGGCGTCCACCAGGGTGATGGTGTAGGTGATGCCGTCTTCGCTGATGGCCACATCCTTGGCCAGGAGCTTGCAGTAGCCGCCGCCGGCCTCGTCCATGCCGTAGAGGCCCTGAAACACGTTGTCGGAGAGGATGGACATATCCTCGGTGTAGGTGACCACGTCGTAGTCGGTGGAGGCCAGGGAGTTCACCTTGCGGATTTTCAGGGCGCGGTCGGTGTTGCCGCCGCCGTTGCTGCTGCTGTTGCCGCCGTCGCTGTTGCCGCTGTCGCCGCCGTTGTTGGCGGGACCGCAGCCGGCCAGCGCGGCCAGAAGCATCACGGCCGCCAGGAGGAGTGCTGTGATCCGTTTTTTCATGTTGAATCTCCTTTTCATAATGATGGTTCCAATCCCGGAGGGAGCCAGTCCCCCTCCTGCAAGAGGGCCGCGGCGTCCGCGGCCTGCCCGACAGAGGGTTCTGTCAGACGGCGGTCCCCCGGAGGGGGCCGAAATCCTTGCCGGACGCTGTTTTCTGGAGGGGATATGGGGTCGCGGGATTCTGCCGGCTCCGCTGACCTCTGGCAAACCAATTTGGCCTGCCGCGTGTGTCGGAATCCACACAACTCCACATTTCTACCAATTATTTACGCCGAACAAGTTGCAATTAGTATATAAGTTACAAGGGCAATTATCAAGCACCGCGTATATGAAATTTGCTATAGATTCTTTTAGAAATTTGTGAAATTTCACTTTGTGCCGAAAATTGGCAGCACAAAATGGGGGGGGATGTGCAAAATGTGGAGGCGTATTCCGTCAATATTTTACCCGGATACCCGGAATACCGCGGCGTATCGGGGTTTGCGCGCCTCTGTCCGCCGCGCTTCCTTTTGGTGTATTTCCTGTATTTTTCCAGTCATTCCTTGCAAAACTGCGGAAAATGTAATACAATATAAATATCTGAGAAAAAACAAGGAGAATGCTACATATGACATCTTCCGTCATAACGCTAAAAGAGCTGTTTAAGTACCCCTACTTCCGGGACTTCGCCCTGATTGGCGGGGGGGAGGGACTGGGGCGCGCGGTGAAGGAGTGCGGCATTCTGGAGTACCAGTTTGCCCCGGAGATGAAGACCCGCTACCACTTTACCGCCTTTGCCGAGGGGACGCTGGTGCTGACCACCTTTATGTACGCCGTGGACAACGAGTACCTCATCGGGGACGCCCTCCGCCGGCTCAACGCCATGGGAGTGGCGGGGCTGGTAATTAAGAATGTGTACCACATCCATCTGCCTGAGTCTGTGATCCGCTTTGCCAACGCCGCCAGATTCCCCATCTTTCTAGTGGAGGAGACCCCGGATCACGCCTTCTCCGAGGTGGTTCGCTCCTTCTATGAGATTATTGACCTGCGCTCCGACAGCAGCGTCAAGGAAAAACTGGCGGACGAGCTCCTCAACCAGGACCTGGGGCGGGAGGAGCTGATCCACAAGACCCTGCTGATCTACCCCTCCATCGGCCAGCACTACCGGGCGGATTTCTACCTGCCCCGGGAGCCGGTGTCCAGCGAGACCTGGCAGGAGGTGGTCAACGCGGTGTGGGACGCTCCCCGGCCCTTCAAGACCTGCTTCCGCTACCGGGCGGGGCTGTTCCTCCTGCACACCCTGGACGCCACCTGCTGGTCGGAGATCGCCGGGAACACCGAGCGGACCATCCAGGAGGTCCAGCGCCTGCTGCCCGGCTGCGCGGTGGGCATCAGCCTGATCCACCACCTGCCCGACGGCCTGCCGGCGGCCATGGAGGAGGCGCTCCAGGCGGCGGCCCTCCAACGGGGCACGGGCTTCCTGCGCTACGACGCCCTGGGGACCTACCGCATTCTCCTCCGGGCCGCCCGGGACTACCGGATGCAGGAGTTCAGCGACGAGGTCCTCCAGCCCGTGTTCTTCTACGACGCGGAGGAGAATGGCCGCCTGATTCAGACCCTCTTCGGCCTGGTGGAGTGCGGGCGGAATCTGCACCTGCTCTCGGAGCGGCTCCAGCAGCACGAGAACACCCTCCGTCAGCGGATGGCCCGGGTGGCCTCGCTGACCGGTCTGGACTTCCGCAATATTGAGCAGTATGAGCAGCTGTCCCTGGCGGTGAAGATTCACCAGTGCATCGAAATAGAGGACCGGATCTCCGCCCACCCGGAGGGGAAGAGCTGAGGAGATAGGAGTTAGGAGATAGGAGATAGGAGATAGGAGTTGCCGCCGACCGTCTCCGCCGGTTTTTCTGGGAGAGCGCAGATAATTTAGGGAATAGGTAATATGTTTTTGCCGAGCGATATGTATAAATGAACATGCAAGATGATAAAAACGGAGCGGCAAAGCCGCTCCGTTTTTATCGGGTGATCGGTATACTT
>CANDEH010000002.1 GCA_947383645.1 uncultured Clostridia bacterium
AGGTCATGCAGGTGGTGGAGTTCCAGCACGTCAAGCCCGGCAAGGGCGCGGCCTTCGTGCGCACGAAGATGAAGAACGTCATCACCGGCGGCGTCACCGAGACGTCTTTTAACCCCACGGCCAAGTTCGAGCAGGCCTTTGTGGAGCGCAAGGATATGGAGTACAGCTACAACGACGGCGATCTCTACTACTTTATGGACCCGGAGACCTTCGACATGCTGCCCATCGGCAAGGACGTGCTGGGCGACGCCTTCCGCTTTGTCAAGGAGAATATGACCTGCAAGGTCCTCTCCTACAAGGGGAACGTGTTCGGCGTGGAGGCCCCCAACTTTGTGGATCTGGAGATTACGGAGACCGAGCCGGGCTTTGCCGGCAACACCGCCACCAATGTGATGAAGCCCGCCACTCTGGAGACCGGCGCGGAGATCAAGGTGCCCCTGTTCATCAATATCGGCGACAGGATCACCATCGACACCCGCACCGGCGAGTACCTGTCCCGCTGCAAGAGCTGAAACGAAAGAGGCGGGGGTTCCGTGCCGCCGTATAGCGGCGGCGCAGACGGGTAAGAATAGCAGGAAGGCTTAGACCTTGTTTGAAAAATGTCAAAACACCCCAACAGCGGATCTTTTTCCGTCACTCTGCGTTGATTTTTCTTGCCGTACACAGGGTATGGCCGCTTCAAATCGCCTTGATTGGAGAAAGATCTCTTGCTGTTGGGCATTCCGCCATTTATCAAACAAGGCCTGACAGATGGAAAGGAGACCGCTATGGAAATTTTGGAAAAAGTAGCGTATCTGAAGGGGCTGGCCGAGGGGTTGGCACTGGACAGGGAGTCCAAAGAGGGAAAGCTAATCAGCGTAATCATCGACCTGTTGGATGATATGGCTCTGGAGATGCAGGACCTGCGGGATGAGCAGTGCGAAATCGAGGAGGGCCTGGACGCGGTCAGTGACGATCTCAGTGATGTGGAATCCTTCCTCTACGAGGCCTTTGACGAGGAAGATGACGACGAGGAAGAGGAGGAGGACGACGAGGACCTCTACGGCGCTACCTGCCCCAACTGCGGGGAGGAGCTCTTCTTCGACGAGGAGGCCCTGGACGAGGGCGGCGTAATCTGCCCCGGCTGCGGCGAGCAGCTGGCCTTGGACACAGGGGATCTGTCCGATGGCTGCGGCGGCTGCTGCGGTGGCTGCGAGAGCAAGGAGTGACCGAACCCCTTCGTCCGGCGGCACAGGGCGAATTCAAGGAAGCACTGAATAAATCGATGTGCGCGGCTTGCCAGACAGATTTTTTGTCTGGCAAGGCAAAAAACCGCAGGAATCCTGACGGATTTCAAGGTTTTTTAACGCAGTCCAGGCAGAAAATTTGGCGGTAAGACGTGTGCGCCGATTTATTTAGTGCTTCCTTAAGTGTGGACAGCCCCGGTCTGTCAGGAGACAGGCCGGGGCTGTTTTTATTTTTGCCCTGCAATGTCAATTGATTTCCCTGTCAGACCGGCGACAGCGGAGGGAGGAGCGGCTATAGCCGCTTTGTTTACTCAGCCGGCGTACGCCACACTGACTACATAGGCGGGATCAAACTCGATGTACTCGGTCTTGAAGATGATCTCCTTGCCGATCCGGATCTCCTGGGTTCCCACCGAGGGCACCATCACAGCGGTTTTTTCCACCTGGGCCTTGACCGTAAAGACGAGGTCCACATGGTCGGGGTCCTCCACCCACTCCCCCTCGCTGCATACTAAGGTGTGATCCGCCTCTACCGCGACAACCTCCGCATCATAGAGGGCGCCGGAGGCCATAATCCGGCAGGGGATGTACTGCTGCGCTGCCTCGTACATCTCCACCGGCTGGTTCTCCGCCATCACCTGATAGGTGATCTCCACCATCTCCCGCTCCCCGCTGCGGTTGCTCAGCAGCTTGGAGGCCACAAAAAAGACCACGGCGGCGATCAAGACGATAGCAATGATGTCGATAATGTTAAATTTCCACTTTTTCTGGGGCATTTTTCGTCCTCCTGCTTGACCAGCCCCACAGGGTGGGGCTATAATGGTTGTCCATAGGGCCTGTCCTATCGGCAGGCACTGTGTCTGTCTATTATAGCGCATTCCACCCCATACCACAAGAGAAATTTTCCTCTTCGGGCAGATCGTCCGCGAGCTCTGCCTCTCACGCCAACACAATCATCCCCCTGACACATACCGGAGGTTCTATGAAAGTTATCCACCTCATCAGCGGCGGCGATACCGGCGGGGCCAAGACCCACGTGCTGTCCCTGCTGAAACACCTGAACGACACTATCACCGCCCAGCTGATCTGTTTCCGGGACGGCGAGTTTGCCCAGGAGGCCCGCGAGATGGGCATTCCCACCGAAATTTTTGCCGGGCAGAATATAATCAAGATCTACCGCCGCCTGCGCCGCTATATTGAGGAGGGCGGATATGAGATCGTCCACTGCCATGGGGCCCGGGCCAACATGATGGGGGCGCTTCTCCGGCGGGGCATGAAGCTGCCCGTGGTTACCACCGTCCACAGCGATTACCGCTTGGACTATATGGGCCGCCCGCTGGGAAAGCTGACGTTCGGCACGGTGAACACCATCGCCCTGCGATGCTTTGACTACCGCATCGGCGTCAGCGACGCCATGGTGGATATTCTGATCTCCCGCGGCTTCCCGCCCCAGCAGCTCTATGCCATTTACAACGGCCTGACTTTTGATGCCCAGCCGACCCTTGCCCACCGGACTGCCTACCTCCGGGGCCTGGGCGCCCAAGTGGAGGAGGACTCGATTGTAGTGGGTATCGCCGCCCGCCTCAATCCGGTAAAGGATATTGCCACGCTGATTCGGGGGTTTGCCCTGGCGGCGAAAGTATGTCCCCGCCTGCGCCTGGTTATCGCCGGCGACGGGGCGGAAAGGGACCGCCTTGCCGCTCTGGCCAGAGAACTGCATATAGCGGAGAAGGTGTGCTTTGCCGGGTGGATCAGCGACATGGACAGCTTCTACCAGGCCATCGACATCAACACCCTCACCTCCCTCAGCGAGACCTTTTCCTATGCCCTTACCGAGGGGGCCCGGTATGCGCTGCCTACGGTGAGCAGCCGGGTGGGAGGCGTGCCCTACCTCATCGACCATGCGGTGAACGGCTTTCTCTTTCCGGCCAGAGACGCGGAGGCCCTTTCCCGATACCTTGCGGAGCTGGCCGGAGACGGCGAGCTGCGCCGCCGGATGGGGGAGCGCCTGCGGGAGAAGGCGGCGGAGAAGTTCTCTCTGCAAAAGACCGTGGACACCCAGCTTGCCATCTATGAGGATATCCTCCGCCGCCATGCCCGGCCGAAATCCAGGCGGGACGGGGTGGTGATCTGCGGAGCCTACGGCAAGGAGAACGCCGGGGACGACGCGATTTTGAGCGCCATCATTCAGGAGATGAAGGAAATTGACCCCTATATGCCCATTACCGTCCTCTCCCGCCAGCCGATGCGCACCCGCCTGACCTACCGGGTGAACGCGGTCCACACCTTCGCCTTTACCAAATGGAAGCGGGCGATGAAGCACTCCAGGCTCTATATCAGCGGCGGCGGCAGCCTGATTCAGGACGTGACCAGCCGCCGGTCCCTGTGGTACTATCTCTACAATATCCGGGCGGCCAAGCGGAGGAAGAACAAGGTAATGATGTACGGCTGCGGCATTGGCCCGGTCATCCGTCCCCGGCACCAGCGCTTGGCTGCGGACTATATGAACCGCTATGTGGACGCCATTACGCTCCGGGAGCCGGATTCCTTGCAGGAGCTGCGCCGGATGGGAGTGGATCAGCCGGAGACCTGCCTCAGCGCCGATCCGGCCCTGCGCCTGCCCGACGTCCCCGACACGCTCACCGACAGCACTCTGTTTTCTCACGGCGTGCCGTTGGAGGGAGAGTACATCTGTTTTGCTCTGCGGAACTGGCCGGGTGTGGAGGGGAAATTGGAGGCCATCCGGGCGGGGGCGGTCCACGCCTACAGGCGCCACGGCCTGACGCCGGTGTTTCTGGCAGTGGAAAAACTCCACGATCCGGAGGTAATCACACGGGCGGCTGAGGGGCTCGCCGTACCCCACTACCTGATTACCAGGCCGGAGAGCCCCATGGCCATCATCGGCGTTCTCTCCCGGATGCGGGCGGTGGTATCCATGCGCCTTCACGCTCTGATCTTTGCGGCGGGAAGGGGAGTGCCCCTGGTGGGACTGGTCTACGATCCCAAGGTCAGCGCCTTTCTGCGCTACATTGGCGAGGAGCAGTTTGTGGATTTGGAGGAGCTGAACGCCCGAAAGCTCTGCGACATGATCGATGCGGCAGTCAGCCGCCGCCGGGAGCCGGACGCGGTGGAGCGTCTGCTGGAGATTGAGAAGCGCAATATGGCCGTGGCTGAGCGGCTGTATCGGGAGTCATAGCCGCCGGCCCGGTCGGGTGGTTTTCCCGCACCAGTCGAAGCTGTCGGACCGGGTAGCCGGTCCGGCAGTTTTTGTATGCCGCGCCCCGGAGGTTGCAGTTTCAGAGGATGGAGGCGTTATGCGCCGGCGAATCGCCGTCCCCGCTTTGCCGCCAGTGGACAGAGCACAGGGAGTGTACGGCCATTTCTCGGAAGCTGTATCCTTACGGGATATGTCCCACGGAGGCGCGGTCTATTTAAATAAGGTGAGAGTCCGAAGCTTTTGCCCCGGACTCTCACCTTATTTGAGCTTTAGCATAGATTAAAAAGAGAACCACAGATCAGGAGGGTAATCTATGGTAACCAATTTCTTCTTGGGCGCGAACAGCAGCGTCGGATTTCAAAGCCTGTATGAGGGGTTTGTGGACCCGAAAAAAAATCAGGACGTACTGGTATTAAAAGGGGGACCTGGCGCGGGAAAGTCCTCCTTCATGAAATATATTGGGAGAGAGGCGGAGGCGCGGGGGGAGGATGTGGAGTACATATGGTGTTCCGGCGATCCGGAGTCCCTGGACGCCGTGCGTCTGCCCCGTCTGGGTATTCTGGCCGTGGACGGCACCGCGCCCCACGTGGTGGAGCCCCAATACCCGGCGGCTGTTGACCGGTATGTGAACCTGGGGCGGTTCTACCGCTTGGAGGAGCTGAAGCCCCTGCGGGAGGAGGTCATGACCTATACCGGAGCGTACAAGGCCGCCTACCGCCAGGCCTACCGGGCGCTGAAAGCCGCCGGGGAGGTGGAGCGGGGCCTCCAGGAGCTGATGGGCACAGGTTTCGACAAGGAGAAGCTGCGCCGGCGGACCGCCGGCATCGTCGCCCGGGAGCTGAGAAAGCAGGGCGGCGGGACCGGGGAAATCAACTATCGCTTTTTGGGCGGCGTGACCCACAAGGGGATCCTCTGGCGCTTCGATACGGCAGAGGCGATGTGCGACAGGGTGTACGAGCTCAAGGACAGCTGGGGGCTGGCGGGAGAGATGCTTCAGACTGTGGCCCAGACCGCTGCGCAGCGTGGCTATGATGTGATTGCCTGTCCGGACTGTGACCGGCTGCACCGCCTCCAGCATCTGTTTATTCCCGAGCTGCGCCTGGGGTTCGTCACGACCCGGGAGGGTATGGCGTATACGGGAAAGAAGCCCTACCGGCGCATCCACATCGACGCCATGACCGACCAGCATCTCCAGCGGCAGAACCGCTCCCGCTGCCGCTTCCACCGCCGGATGCATCAGCTCCTGATGGAGGAGGCTGTTGCCGGCCTTCAGATGGCCAAAGCCGCCCACGACGAGCTGGAGAAGGTGTATAATCCCCATGTGGATTTCGACGGGGTCTATGCTCTGGCCAGGGAGGAGTGGGCAAGAATCGAAAAGTCTCTGTAAAGGGAAAATACTTGTATATAGCTGCGACAGAAGCGACCCGTCAAACTGACGGGTCGCTTCTGTCGTGCTTGATGGATACGTGTCAATTTAAGAAGTCTTTCAGCTTCTTGCTCCGGCTGGGGTGGCGGAGTTTCCGCAGGGCCTTGGCCTCAATTTGACGGATGCGCTCTCGGGTGACCTGAAACTCCTTGCCGACCTCCTCCAGGGTCCGGCTGCGGCCGTCCTCGATACCGAAGCGGAGCTTGAGAACCTTCTCCTCACGGGGAGTCAGGGTGCTGAGCACATCGATAAGCTGCTCTTTGAGAAGGGTGAAGCTGGCGGCCTCGCTGGGCTCGCTGGCGCCCTCGTCAGGGATAAAGTCGCCTAAGTGGCTGTCCTCCTCCTCGCCGATGGGGGTCTCCAGACTTACCGGCTCCTGGGCAATTTTGAGGATCTCCCGGACCTTCTCCACGGGCATTCCCATCTCCTCGGAGATCTCCTCGGGACTGGGGTCGTGGCCCAGCTCCTGGAGGAGCTGGCGGGAGACCCGGATGACCTTGTTGATGGTCTCCACCATGTGCACCGGAATGCGGATGGTCCGCGCCTGATCGGCGATGGCCCGGGTAATGGCCTGGCGGATCCACCAGGTGGCATATGTGGAGAACTTGAAGCCCTTGACATAGTCGAATTTCTCCACCGCCTTGATGAGGCCCAGATTGCCCTCCTGGATCAGATCCAGAAACAGCATCCCGCGGCCCACGTAGCGCTTGGCGATGGAGACCACCAGACGGAGATTGGCCTCGGCCAGCTTCTGCTTGGCGTCCTCGCCGGCCCGGTAGTTCCGGCGGAGCTCCTTCAGCTCCTCCTCGGGGATCTCCAGACCGTCGGTTTTCATCATGCGCAGCATCTCGGCGGCCTGGTTGCCGGCGGTCATGGCCTGGGCCAGTTCGATCTCCTCGTCGGGGGAGAGCAGGGGAACCTTGCCGATCTCCTTGAGGTACATCCGCACCGGATCGTCAATGGCAAAAGTGTCTACCAGCGTGTTGGGATCGACCAGCTCCTCCTCCTCGATGTCGGTAATCTCCTCAATGGGGGGCTCGATGTCGTCGGGGAGCTCGGGCAGCAGGTCCTCCTCGGCGCCGATCTCGATGCCGAGCGCCTCCAGAGAGTCGTAGATGTGCTCCATCTGCTCGCCGTCCAGCTCGATTTCGTCCAGAACCTCCATCATCTCCGAGGAGTCCACCTTGCCCTTCTTTTTGCCCCGGGCAAACAGGTCCATCAGCTTCTCATGGGCGAGGAGAATGGGGGCGGCGGACAGCTTGGCCACGTCCTTTTCCTCCAGCTTCTGAAGGGGCTTTTTCTCCCCCTCCTTCTCCTTTTTCATGATCCGCCGGGCGGGTTTGATGTCAATCTCCGGCAGCTCTTCAATAGGCACGTCCTGTACCAGATCGTTTACGTCAACGTGCTCTAAGTCTTTTGTCATACTTGCTTTCCTCCGTAACCCTTTTTCTTCCTGTTTTTCTCCTGTGCGGCCAGCAGAGGATCTGTCTCTGGGTTTCCGCTGCGCCTCAGGCAGGCGTCTTGAATGGTGCGTATGTAATCCTTCAGCGCCTCCTCGGCGCGGGAGAGGGATTCCGGTTTTTGCAGCAGGGCGGAGAGGTGGTTCATCTCCTCCGCCGAGAGGAGGGCCGACAGCGCCGCAATGGTGAGGGGCTGTCCGCCGGCGCGGCGTTCCGTCAGTGCGCCATAGATTTTACCCAATAATGGCGAGGAAAATTCCTCCACAGACAGGCCGGCGCAGGCGGGGAACAGCGACTCGTCCCGCAGCAGCAGCCGGATGACCCCCTCCTCGGCCATGGCCGAGCGCACGTCGGTGTACCGGATGGAGCGGTCCTGGGGCTGGAGCTGGGCCACCGGGTTCATCTCCCGCCGCTCCGCGGCCCGGCGCTCCTTGCGGTAGAGCCGCTTGCCGGCGCGCTCCACCTCGATGAGCATGGCCTCCCGGGAGATGCCCGCCCGCTCCGCCGCCCGGCCGGCGCAGACCTCCCGCTCCACGGCGTTGGGGAGCTTGGCGATGAGCTCGCTGATCTCGGCGGCGTAGGCCACCCGCTGCTTGTCGTCGGTGAGATCGTACTTGGCGGCCACGGCCTCCATGCGGTAGTCCACCTGGTCCTCGCTGCCGGATAGCATGGCCTCGAAGGCGGCGGCTCCCTGGCCCTTGATGAAGTCGTCCACGTCCTGCTTCACCGGCTGGCCGTCCACGATCCGGTTGGGCAGCTGGAGGACCCGGACGGTGAACTCGGAATTTTTCAGCAGCTCGATGGCCTTCTCCGTGGCGCTCTTTCCCGCGCCGTCGTTGTCGTAGCAGAGGACCAGCTCTCGGGTGTAGCGGCTTAAAAGCCGGGTCTGCTCGGTGGTGAGGGCGGTGCCCATGGAGGCCACCGCGTTGTCAAACCCCGCCTGGTGGAGGGTGATGACGTCGATGTTCCCCTCGCAGAGGATGAAGTTGGGCCGCTTGGTCTTCCGGGCCAGATTCATACCGTAGAGCACCCGGCGCTTGCTGTAGGTCACCGTCTCCGGGGTGTTCATGTACTTGGGCTCGGACTTGTCCAGCACCCGGCCGCCGAAGCCCACCACGTCCCCCCGCACGTCAAACACCGGGAACATCAGACGGTTTCGAAACTTGTCGTAGAGCCGGCCCTGCTTGTTCTGCACCACAAGGCCCGCGGCCAGAAGATCCGTCTTGGTGTAGCCCTTCTGCACCATGGCGGTGAGGAGGCTGTCCCAGGCGTCCAGGGAGGCACCCAGGCCAAAGTTCATGGCGGTCCTCCGGCTGATCCGCCGGCGGCCGAGGTACTCCACCACCGCCGCCCCCTCGGGGCTCTGGAGGTTCCGGTAGAAGAACCGGGCGGCCTCCTTGTTTAAGGAGAGCACCCGGACGCGGAGCCGGTCCCGCTCCCGGTCGCCGGTGTCCTCCGGCACCTCCATCCCCGCCCGCTTGGCCAGAAAGCGCACCGCGTCGGGAAAGGAGAGATTCTCCTCCTCCATGATGAAGTTGATGACACCGCCGCCCTTCTTGCAGCCGAAGCAGTGGTAGATCTGCTTGTCCGGCGAGACGGAGAAGGAGCCGGTCTTCTCGTTGTGGAAGGGGCAGAGGCCGAAGTAGTTCGCACCCTTCTTGGTGAGGTGGACATAGGAGGAGACCACGTCCACGATATCGCACCGCCCGGTCAGCTCGTCCAAAAAGCTCTGGGGAAAGGCCATGGCCTCCGCTCCTTTCTGCGCCGTCTGGGAGATTGAAAAACCTAACTGTAGCAGTATACGCCGCCGACGGGGGAAACCCTCTTTTTTTCCAAAGAAATTTGAAAAAAAGAGAAAAAGGGATGCGGCGGTTCTGTCCAGGGCCGGGCCGATGGAGGGGCAGGGGAGAAAATTTTTTGATTCCCCCTTGACATTGACACCGTGTGAGCGCCTATACTTGCCCTGCGGCCATGCGCAGGTTGGACAAAAAGTTTGGGGAGGGAAAAGGGGGGAATCGTGGGAAACAACGGAAAAAAGAATAGGATTTGACATTAAAATTTGAATTTGCTATACTACTCCTGTTTGAAAAAGAAGGGAAATTTTTATGGAAAAGAGGAGACACTAATGGAACCAAATACCCTGCAGCACCCCTTTGCCCGGGAACCGGTGGGGCGGCTGCTTCTCCGCTTCGCTGTGCCCTCCATCATCTCCATGGTGGTCAACAGCGTCTACAACATGGTGGACCAGATCTTTATCGGTCAGGGCGTGGGCTATATCGGAAACACCGCCACCAATATCTGCTTCCCCTTCACCACCATGTATCTGGCCCTCTGCCTGCTCATCGGCGACGGCGCGGCGGCCCTGTTCAGTCTGCGCCTGGGCGAGGGTCGGCGGGAGGAGGCCCGGGATACCGTGGGCACCGCCATCTTGCTGGGCCTCCTGGTGGGCGGGAGCTACACGGTCCTCTGTGAGCTGGGGCTCCGGCCCATGCTGGGCCTCTTCGGGTGTACGGAGGCCGCCTTCCCCTACGCGGTGGAGTACGCCTCCATCACCCTCCTGGGCGTGCCCTTTGTGGCGGTATCCATCGCGTGCAGCAACATCATCCGGGCCGACGGCAGTCCCAAGTACTCCATGTTCTGTATGCTGGCCGGGTGCTTTACCAATATCGTTCTGGACTGGCACTTCGTGATGAACCTGGGCTGGGGCATCGCCGGGGCCGCCTGGGCCACGGTGATCGGGCAGGTCCTCAACTGCTGCCTGGCCGTGATCCGCCTGCCCAGGCTGAAGAATGTGCAGATGGGCTTTAAGACCCTTCGGCTGCGCCGGCAGGCGGTGTTCCAGATTGGCCGTCTGGGCATCTCCAGCTTCATCACCCAGGGGGCCGCCACCTTTGTGGTGATCCTGATGAACCGCTCCCTTAGCATCTACGGCGCCCTCTCCATCTACGGCTCGGATATCCCTCAGGCGGCTTTCGGCAACGTGATGAAGGTCAACCAGGTGGTGGTGGCGGTGCTCCTGGGCCTGGGCGTGGGGTCTCAGCCCATTGTGGGCTTTAACTACGGGGCCCGGATCTATGAGCGGGTCCGCCGGACCTACCTCATCTGCATCGGTGCGGCCACCACGGCGGCGGTGTGCGGCTGGGGCTTCTGCCAGGTTTTTACCCAGAGCATCGTGAACCTCTTCGGTCAGGAGGGAGAGCTGTACAACCAGTTCGCCCTGAACTGCTTCCACATCTTTCTGTCCATGGTACTCCTCTACGGGGTCACCGTGCCAACAGGTATTTTCTTCCAGGCCATCGGCAAGCCGGTGAAGGCCCTGCTGTGCTCCCTGGGGCGGCAGGTGCTGTTCTTCGTCCCCTGCATCTTCATCACCCGGGCCGTGGCGGGGCTGGAGGGCCTGCTCTACGCGGGACCCATTGCCGACGCCTGCGCATTCCTGCTGGCGGGAACTCTGGGATTTCGGGAGATGCGGCTGCTGAAACGACAGTCCGCCGTCGGGAATCCGGCGGAGGAGTGACGTTTTTCTAAAGGACTGCGGCAGCGGCGCTGTGATTTTCATTGAAGAAATAGTATAAGGAGATCCACATGGATATTCAGGTCTACGCCCTGGCCATTGACCGGGAGCTGAGGGACGAGGAGCGGTGCTACCTCACAGATGTGATGCCCTTCTCCCGGCGGCAGCGGATGCTGCGTCTCAGGGAACAGAAGCAGTCTCAGCCTCTCTGCGCCTACGGCCTTCTGCGCCTGGCCCTTCAGCGGCTCTACGGCTTTGCGCAGCTGCCCGCCATTTCCATCGCCCCGGCAGGGAAGCCCTATTTCGCCGAGGAGGGACAAATCTGCTTCAACATCAGCCATACCGACGGGGCGGTGCTCTGCGCTGTCCACGACCGGGAGGTAGGCGTGGATATCGAGCGCAGCCGCGCCCCGGCCCCCACCATTCTCCACTACTACCGCATCAGCGAGGAGCGGCAGTTCTGGGAGATGTGGGTCCACCGGGAGGCGGTGGCCAAGTGCCGGGGCTGCGGTTTTGCCGCGCTGTCCCACTGGGACGAGGAGATGGAGAAGTCCATCACCACCTACCCCCTGCCGCTGCTCGACGGCTTCTACGCCGCCCTGGCCACCGGTGAGCCAAAGGTGAGGTATGCGGCGCATCTTGTGACGATTGACGAGCTGCTGACAGAGATGGAGGAGCATTAAAAAAGGCCCGTGTCCCTGCGGACACGGGCCGAAATTTGTAGCTGCGACTGCGCGTGCAGCGGCAAGGAGATGCTCTTGGGGGGCAGACTGGTGACTCAGGCCTTGGTTGAAAAATGTCACCCCCAAAACAGCAGATCTTTTTCCGCCACTCTGCGCTGATTTTCCTTGCCGTGCACAGAGTATGGCGGCGTCAAATCGCTCTGATTGGCGAAATAAGCTCTCACTCTTGGGCATTCCGCCATTTATCAAACAAGGCCCAGTTGACGAAAATGAAAATCGGTAAGATTTGGCGGTTAAGCGGTTAAAATGTGATACGCACTGCATTGTCGTCCCCATGCACCTTTGCCGCCTGGCTAATTGGGAACGGGACCTATTCCCAAAGCGCCGATTAAGAAGGGTATTCCCATAAGAATAGTGAGCAGCAGCAGCAAAACCAATGCTATTGCGAAAGTTTGCCCGCACGGCTTCCCGATTATTTTTCTCCGTACTCCGTTCCCCAGTAAAGTAAGGAATCCAAGTGCGCAGAACATAGGAAAAACAACGCCGACGCCCGTAAAAATGAGAGTATCCATTTTCCGCTGCATACTGTCAAAAAATAGAGCGAGTATTACAGCTACAGCGGTCGCTCCTGAAACAGAAAGTGCATTTTTACGTTCCTGACGACGCTGCAGCTTAACAGCATGCAAGGTATCGGTAATGATATCCGCCGCTTCTTCCTTCGTTACTGCATTTGACAAGATCCGCTCAGATTTCATGAGGTCCAGAACGCTTATCTCTAAGGCTGAAGCCAACGGTTCGATTATGTTGATATCCGGAAAACCGATTCCTCTCTCCCAGCGGCTTACGGCTTTATCGGTGATATTTAATTTCATAGCTAAATCCGCTTGGGTCATATTTTTTTCTTTGCGGCATTCAGCTATAAATGCACCAAATATTTTTGCGTCCATTTGCATCGCCTCCTTTCGTTTCCATCATACATCTTTGCTTTTGCTTTTTCAATCGACGTATCGTTTAGTAGGGGATAATGGCGCTCTGTGTGTCATTTCAGCGCTGCCGCAGGCGGTCAGCCTGAACGCCGGACAGGCTATAAACAGCAGAGGGATGGAGACCGTAGTTTGGTCTCCATCCCTTCCGATGTGTCAAAAAATTGTCTGGCAGAGTTTTTATGGCCTTGCAGTCCGCAGATTTCAGGCGTCTTCAAGCCGTTTCTTCTTCATGGGCCGGGTAGTCCGGCAGATCCACCATCTTGGCCTTGTGCTTGCAGTAGGGGAGGAAGATGTTCAGCACGTCCGAGGTCTCCATCTTCAGCGTCCCGGTGTTCATGCAGGGGTGGCAGCCGATGTACTCCTTGCTGTAGAGGGTGCGGTCGATCAACAGCTGTACCCGGTGCTCCGTGTCGTTCATCAGCGCCAGAATGGAGGCGGATCCGGGGGTGACGCCCAGGAGCTCCTGCATTTTCTCCGCCGGGGCGAAGCTGAGACGGGCCACGTCCAGCTGGCCGGAGAGGTCCTTGGTCTTGAAGGTCTTGCTGGCGGGCATACACAGGAGGTAGAAGGCCGTCTGCTGGCGGTTGCAGAGGAACAGGTTCTTGCACACCTGCACGTACAGCGCCTCGCTGATCTCCCGGCAGTCCTCCATGGTGAAGGCCGGGTCGTGTTCCACCCGCTCGAAGGGGATGTGGAGCTTCTCCAGCAGGTCGAAGCAGTTCTGCTCCGCCGGCTCCCGGCGGTCGGTGGGGGGAGTGGTGAAGATTTGTGAAATGGTCATGGTATCGTCTCTCTTTCGCAGTTCAGAGTGTAGGCGGTCCCGGAGGGACAGCCCCGTTCGGTGGTACAAAACTCCTCACAGAGGAGAGGGATGACAGGATCGGAGGCCGTCGAAACAGGTTCTTATTTCAGCAGGGCTTCCCCCACCGTATAGATGTTCCCTGCGCCCACGGTGAGGATCAGATCCCCCGGTCGGGCCATCCGGCGGAGGGTATCCGCCACCTGGTCCAGGGTGGGGCAGAAGATGGCCCCGGGAATCTCCCTGGCCAGGTCCGCCGAGGAGATGCCCACGGTGTTCTGCTCCCGGGCGGCAAAAATCTCCGCCAGAATCACCTGATCGACGGTGCGCAGCTCCTCCACGAACTGGTGAAAGAGGGCCTTGGTCCGGGTAAAGGTGTGGGGCTGGAAGGCGCAGAGGATGCGCTGATAGCCCAGGGATTTGGCCATGGTCAGAAGGGCGTGGAGCTCACCGGGATGGTGGGCGTAGTCGTCGTAGATTTTGGCCCCGTTAAACTCCCCCTTGTACTCAAACCGCCGTCCCGCGCCGGAGAAGGAGGAGAGGCCCCGCTCCACCGCCTCGCCGGGAAGACCCAGGACGTAGGCCGCCGCCGCCGCCGCCAGGGCGTTGAGGATATTGTGCCGTCCGCTCACCCGGAGGGTCACATGGGCGTAGACCTCTCCGCGGACCGCTACGTCAAAGGAGGGGAGACCGTTTTGGAAGACGATGGACTCCGCCCGGCAGTCCGCCTGCTCCTGGAGGGCGAAGGTGAAGAGGGGCAGGCCCGCCAGAGCCTCCATGGCATTTTTGTCGTCGGCGTTGGCCACGATGGTTCCGCTGGCGGGCACCAGCTGGGCGAAGCGGCGGAAGGAGTGCTGGATGTCCTTTAAATCCTTGAAGAAGTCCAGGTGGTCCTCCTCCACGTTGAGAATCACCGCCACGGTGGGGGAGAAGTGGAGGAAGGAGTTGCAGTACTCGCAGGACTCCACAATGATGGTCTCGCCCCGGCCCACCCGGTAGCCGCTGTGGAGCAGAGGCAGGGTGCCGCCGATCATCACCGTGGGGTCCGCCTGGGCGGCCATGAACACGTGTGTGGTCATGGAGGTGGTAGTGGTCTTGCCGTGGGTGCCGGCGATACACACCGCGTTGCGGTAGTTTATCATAATGGCGCCCCAGGCCTCCGCCCGCTCAAAGACGGGGAGGCCGGCGTCGTGGGCGGCGGCGATCTCCGGGTTGTCGTCATGTACGGCGGCGGTGCGGATAAGGAACTCCGCGCCGTCGATATTGCTGGCGCTGTGGCCGATGGCGACGCGCACCCCCTGCTCCCGGAGGCGCAGGACGCTGCCGCTCTCCTGCATATCGCTGCCCTGGACCAGAAGCCCCATACCGTGGAGCACCTCGGCCAGGGGGGACATGGACACCCCGCCGATGCCGCAGAGGTGGACCCGCCGGCCGGGCCGCAGATATTCCCGTATCGTGGAACCCATAGCTGTTCCTCCAGAACCGGCGAAATCCGCCGGGATTTTTTTGAAAAATTGTATCGTCAGACGGCCGCTTCCGGGTGAGCCGGAGAGACGAAGCCGTCTCCGGTGCACAGCGCATAAAAATTGGGACAAAGGCTGTTATTTTTAACTATTTTATATTATAATGTATTCCATATGATTATGCAACCAAAAAGGGGAGGGCAAACCTGACGATTGTGCGCGCTGGAACTGCCCATATTTTGTCCATATTACAGCAAATGCAAACTTGCCGCGCCTGCTGTGCGGCAGGATTTTATTCCCATTCCCAGAGAGGAGGAGCGTCTTTGACTGCCATACCCAAAAGCGTGGAGACCGTCCTGTGCCGCCTGGGGGCCGCCGGACATCGGGGGTACTGTGTGGGCGGCTGCGTCCGGGACCGGCTGCTGGGCCGGGAGCCCAGGGACTACGATGTGACTACATCCGCCCGGCCGGAGGAGGTAATGTCCATCTTTGCCCCCCACGCCATCCCCACCGGCCTCCGGCACGGTACGGTGACAGTGGTTTCGGCGGGGGAGCGGGTGGAGGTGACCACCTTCCGCCGGGACGGCCGTTACGCCGACCACCGCCGCCCGGAGACCGTGACCTTCACCGACTCTCTCACCGAGGATCTGAGCCGCCGGGATTTCACCGTCAACGCCATGGCCATGGATCTGGACGGCCAGGTGGCGGACCCCTTCGGCGGCCGGGGGGATCTGGAGCGGGGCATTCTCCGGTGCGTGGGGGACCCGGACGCCCGGTTTCAGGAGGACGCCCTGCGGATTATGCGGGCTCTGCGGTTTGCCGGGGAGCTGTCGCTCTCCATAGAGGCAGGGACGGAGGCGGCCCTCAGAGAGCGGCGGGAGCTGCTGGGAGAGATTGCCGCGGAGCGGATTCTTACGGAGATGAACAAGCTCCTCTGCGCCCCGGCGGCGGCGGAGGTGCTGCTGCGCTACCCGGATGTGGTCGGTGTGGCGGTGCCGGAGATATTGCCGGCGGTGGGATTTGACCAGAGGAACCGCCACCACTGCTATGACGTGTATGCGCACAGCGTTCGGGCTCTGGCCGCTGTGCCGCCGGATCCGGTGCTCCGCTGGACCATGCTGCTCCACGATCTGGGGAAGCCGGAGACCTTCTCCCTGGACGAGCAGGGGGTGGGGCACTTTTTCGGCCACGGGAAGCGCAGCGCTGAGATCGCCCACATCGTCTGTCATCGTCTGCGCATGGACCGGCGCTCCTCGGAGGCGATTGAGGAGCTGGTGCGCCTCCACGACGCGGAGATTCCCCTGACGGAAAAGAGTCTGCGGCGGATGCTCCGCCGGGTGGGGGAGGATCAGCTCCGCCGCCTGATCGCGGTAAAGCGGGGGGACAACCTGGCCCAGCACCCGGACTACCGGGGCCGGCAGGAGACGCTGAACCAGCTGGAGGCGCTGCTGAACCTGGTGCTTGCGGCGGACGCGTGTTTTTCCCTGAAACAGCTTGCTATAAAGGGAGGAGACTTGACGAATATTGGCCTCAGCGGGCCGGCTGTCGGACGGATGCTCAGCCGCCTTTTGGACGAGGTGGTGGAGGAGCGGCTGCCCAACAACCGTGGGGTGCTGCTGGATTACGCAAGAGATTTGATGGAGCGGGAGGGAGAGCACAGATGATCTGTTTGGGAGCCCACATGTCCAGCGCCGGGGGCTATGAGAAGATGGTGCGGAAGGCGGCGGAGATCGGGGCCAACACCTGCCAGTTCTTCTGCCGGAATCCCCGTGGGAGCCGGGCCAAGGCAATGGATGAGGAGGATCTGGCGCGGTGCCGGGCTCTGCTGGTCGAGAAGGATTTTGGCCCTGTGGTGGGCCACGCGCCCTACATTATGAATCCCTGCGCCCGGGACCCGGGCATCCGGGACCTGGCGGCGCGGATGATGGCGGAGGACATCGCCCTGCTGGAGCGGCTGACGCCGGGGTACTACGTGTTCCATCCGGGCAGTCATGTGGGCCAGGGGGCGGCGGAGGGCTGCCGGCTGATTGCCGGGATGCTCAACGCCGTTCTGCGGCCGGAGCAGCAGACGGTGGTGCTGCTGGAGACCATGGCGGGCAAGGGCACCGAGATCGGCGGCTCCTTCACCGAGCTGCGGGCCATTTTGGATCAGGTGAGCTGTCAGGAGAAGGTGGGGGTATGTCTGGATACCTGCCACATGTCCGATGCGGGCTACGACGTGGCCGGAGATCTGGAGGGTGTGCTGGAGGAGCTTGCGCAGACAGTGGGCCTCAGCCGGGTGAAGGCCGCCCACATCAACGACAGTATGAACCCCGTGGGGGCAAGGAAGGATCGGCACGCCGCCATCGGTGAGGGCAGTCTGGGTGTTGAGGCCATCCTGCGCTTTCTCACCCACCCGTCCCTTCGGGGTATCCCCTTTGAGCTGGAGACGCCCCGGGACGATGCGGGCCACGGCCGGGAGATTGCACTGTTGCGGGAGAGAGCGGCAGGGATGGAGTGAGCATTCGCAGACGCCACGGCTGCATGCCTTTTTTGACTGGGTTATAGTAATTTTGGCATATTTTTCCGCCGCGCCGGGGTGGTCCGAGTCGGTACACTACTACAAAAAATGGAGGAGTTTTTTATGGGAAAAATCTAACGCCGCATCCTTTTGCTGTGCCTGGTTCTGACGTTGTGTCTGGGACTGCTGGCCACGCCGCCCCGCGCCTCCGGTCCCAGCAAGGGGTCCACGGAGCGGGCGGACGCCCTGGCCTCCACCCGCAGGATTGTGGTTGAAAGGGCTGCGGCTGAGCAGGTCACAGCTCTGCCTTTTTATTTCTTTTTTTCGCTTTTCACCGATGTTTCCCGCCGCCTTCGGCATTGCGGAGGCACTTGGCCCTGTCGATGGCTCCGGCATTTTTTATGGAAATTCTGTAATGTAGAAGAGGGGGCCTCGTCAAAATTACCATTTCATTTCTGTGCAACCTGCCGGGAGATAGTAAATTTCGCCCAAAAGAATGTGGAATTATACAATAAAAATCGTCCCGGTTGTTCAGAACGCCGCTGAAAATCAGATTAAACTATAGGTACAGCTGATAACCTCCTGATAGCCCAACATGGTATAAGCACCACACCCTTCCGATATCTGAGTACGGTCGAGGCAGACTTCGCTGAAAGCGCATAGCATGACCCACCCCGGGGCTGTGCTATTTTATATAAAGATAGTATAGGCAACGTGTGGAAAGGTGGTAGTTTATGGCTGAAAACAGAAGCAAAAACTTAGCCAAGTTCCTGATCCCGTCCATTGTCGGTATCGTGCTCTTCATGATACCGCTCAAGCATAACGGGGAATGGACGATCCTCGTTAAGATCCTGGCGGACTTCATTGGCGGCGCTTTGGGGGGTGTTCTCCCGATCCTGTGCGTCCTGATTGTGACGATTTCGGCTGTCATGTCGGTGATCGCCCTGGCGAAGCCTAAGTTCATCATGGAAAACGCCATTCTCAAGGACACGTTTTCCGTTACGCCGGTGTGGGTTATTATCAGAGTGGTGGGCGCGGCGTTCATCTGGCTGACCTATCTGGGCATCGACGCCGGAGACGACGCCACGGGCTTCGTGCACATGATTACAGAGGGGGGCGCAGGCGGCTTTGTGCTGGGTGATCTGCTGACTGTTCTGGTCATCATCTTCGCCATTGCCGGACTGCTGCTGCCGCTGCTGCTGGACTTCGGCCTGCTGGAGTTCCTCGGCGCGCTGCTGACCAAGGTGATGCGGCCGCTGTTCAAGATTCCCGGCCGCGCCGCGGTGGACTGCGTGACCTCCTGGATCGGCGACGGCACCCTGGGCGTCATGCTCACCTGCAACCAGTACGAGGGCGGGTACTACTCCGCCCGTGAGGCCTCCATCATTGCCACCACGTTCTCGGCCGTGTCCATCACGTTCAGCATCGTGGTGCTGGCCCAGGTGAATCTGATGCAGCATTTTGGTGTGTATTATCTGCTCATCTGCCTGGTAGGTATTGTCTGTGCCATTATTGTGCCCCGTATCCCGCCCCTGTCTATGAAGAAGGATACATACCTGGTAGAGGGCCGGGCCATGCCGGAGGAGATTCCGTCCCAGTACAAGAACTCCTTCGACTACGGCATGGATTTGGCGCTCAAGCGGGTGGCTGAGCACAAGGGCGCGGGTGAGTTCTTCACCAACGGACTGAAAAATGCGGTAGGTATGTGGTTCGGCGTGCTGCCCACAGTTATGGCTGTTGGTACGATATCCCTGATGCTGGCGAACAATACGCCTATTTTTGAGATTCTGGGCAAGCCCTTTGTCCCCCTGCTGAACCTGCTCCAGGTGCCCGAGGCTGTCGAGGCCTCCAAGACGATGCTCGTCGGTTTTACCGATATGCTCACGCCTGCCATCATTGCATCGGAGGGCATCGCCAGCGAAATGACCCGCTTTATCGTCGCGGTGGTGTCCGTCACCCAGCTGATTTACCTGTCCGAGGTGGGCGGCCTGATTCTGGGCTCCAAGCTGCCTGTCAAGTTCTGGGAGCTGGTCGTCCTGTTCCTGGAGAGAACCATCATCAGCCTCGTGATCGTCTGCCCGATTGCGCATCTGATCTTTTAGCGGCGGGGGGAACCTCCTGCCCCGAGCGGATTCGATCTATCCCTGTATCAAAAAAACACAGGTTGGTTGGGATATCCCAGCCAACCTGTGTTTTTTCATCCCTGTCCCAGGATCGCTCGGGCCGGGCAGAGGCTACAGCCGGCAGGCCATCACCAGCTCCTCCCCGTGGTCCGCCGCCGTGGTAAAGCCCAGGCGGCGGTAGAGCCGCAGGGCGGGGTTGGCCTTCTGCACGGAGAGGGACACCTGGGGGTACCCGGCCTTTCGGAGCAGGTCCAGCATGGCGGTGAGGAGGGCAGTGCCGATTCCCTGGCCGCGATACGCGGAGCAGAGGGCGATGGCCAGGGAGGGGATGTGGTCGTCAATGTGGCCGTAGTCCGTCATGATCCGGCTCCACACCGCCCCGGCAAGACCTTCCGCCGTCTCCGCGACTAAGCAGCGGTCGTGGGGGGAGCGGCCGAAGTCCTGGATATACACCCGCAGATCGGGGCTTTGCAGGATGGATCGGGGCGGCGGCGGGGTACCCTCCGGGAGGTAGATGGCCTGATAGAGAAAATCGCGGAGGAGGGAGTACTCCGACGGCTGCATGGGCCGGATGCGGTAATCCATGGAAAACCTCCTGAAATAGTATTGCAAATGAAGGAGGGGTGTGCTATCATGAAGCTGTAATGTGCCGCATTTTTACTGAAAAGGGGGATTTGCTGTGTTCAGCCAGGTCAGGACATTTATCCGCTCGGACAGGGCCGTGCCCATCGCCAGCGCACTGATTATTGCGGCCGCCGTGGCCGGGAGCAATCTGCTGTCCATCGCGGCCTGCGCGCTGTGGCTGGCCTATCTGCTCTACTGGCTCAGGCATACGGAGCACAGGTCCCTCCGGTGGGCCTGCGCCGCTCTCAGCCTGTTTGCCGCGGCGCAGATTGTGGGAAATTTTTCCGCATTGCTGCGGGGATAGTGCGGAGAGAGGGGGCGGTCTCGTGAAGCTGCAAATCAACTGGGGGGAGCCGGTGATTCGCCGGGAGGACGTGCTGGAGATTTCCATCGGGGATCTGAACGACTTCTACGCCGCCGCCTCGGAGGTGGACCAGCTGAATCTGTTCTTCATCCTCCTGACCTCCCTCCGCCGCTATTTGGACCTGGGGGACCGGGAGCGGGCCGCTCATCTGAGCTTTTTGGCCGCCTACTACCTCTTCACCCCCCTGACCCCGCCGGGGTCCTGGGAGCTTTCGATGCACTATATCCGTCAGGCGGTGGCGCTGAATCCCCGGGAGGAGTACCGGGAGTGGGTGCCGCTGATGGAGGCGGGGAACTGACAAAATAGGGAAGGCCGCCGTCCGCGGGAGGACGGCGGCCTTCTGCTGCCGGCGCTACCGGTCGGTCCAGCTGTCGAACCGCTCCGAAATCTGGGGGTCATAGAGGGGACAGCCGAAGGCGATGAGGATATCCATCAGGCGGTTCATGTCGTCCCCGCTGACGCCGTAGCAGTCGATGCGCACGATCTGGGGGGTGGCGGTGATCTGGAAGGCGCCACCGTTAGGGTTCTCGTAGTCGGTGGGGGAGAGGGCGTCCCAGTGGGAGAAGGTCTCGCCGATCTTCCGGAGGATGTCCGCAATGGGCAGATCCTCCAGCTCCGGCAGCGTCTCGCCCTCGCAGCAGGCCGCTGCGTAGACCTTGTCGTGGTCGTGGGCCGCGCCCTCCCGGTAGCGCCAGAAGTTCAGGTCATAGCTCATGGGAAAAACCTCCTTTGTGTTGGTTGGAGCCATTATACGCCGGTTTCCCGGCCTTGGCAAGAGGTGTTGAAAAGGCGGCGGCAGGTGTGGTATCATGTGGGCAGATCAAACACCGCGAAGGAGGCGACGAGGGGTGAGACGGAGAATCGGCTGTCTGGCGCTGGCCCTGGTGCTGGCGCTCCTTACCGGCTGCGCCAGGGAGGAGAAGCCCCTGTGGCAGCGGCTGGAGGAGGAGCAGTACAACCGCTACAAGCCGCGGCTGGATCACATGGTGGAGAAGTACGGCGACATGTTCGAGATGAACGTGTACGGTACGCTCCTCTGCACGGACCCGGCCTACCAGGACTGGGGTATCCGCTTGGGCGGCGGCGAGGAGGGAGATGCTTTCACCGACAACTTCGCCATCCGCCTGCGTCGGGACGACATTGAGGCGCTCATCATGGAGATCGCGGAGCCGCTTCTGGGTGAGTGTCGGGTCTATGTGCGGGGCGGTATGCCCTCCCTGCTGGGCGCGGAGGCGGAGGCAGAGGAGTTTTTCACCTGTCAGCGGGGACTGGTCCAGTGCCGGATCTGCCTCCCCTGCGGCGAGGACTTCCAGGAGCGGGGGGCGGCGCTGATCGGGGCGCTGGAGGAGCGGGGCTATCAGATGTCTCAGCTGGACGTGCTCTTCTTCGATGGGGACCGATACGCCCAGGCGGACCGGGAGGTGTCCTCAACCTGGGAGCTGCCCAAGGGCTATCGGGTCTATCTGGACGCAGACTGCCGGTACAGCGACGAGGGGAAGTACCGCTGTGAATGGCGGGAAAATTTGAGTCTGGAGCATATGACGGAGAAGTACGGGGACATGTTCGAGATGGACGTCCTGGGAGAGATCACCTGCACCGCGCCGGAATATCAGGACTGGAGTATCCGGGTGAACGATGACGAGGTCCCGCCGCTGTGGGACAACTTCGCCGCCTGTCTGCGTCGGGATGATCTGGAGGCGGTGATCCGGGAGATCGCCGAGCCGGTTTTTGGGGCGTGCAAGATCGCCGTCACCGGCAGCCGCCCTGCGGATCTGGATGTAAACAGCCCAACGGAGGACTTTTTCAAGGGGGAGCGGAGCTTGGTTGTCTGCCAGATTCTCGTCCTCTCCAGCGGCAGCGGCGAGGAGGACCGAACCTTGGGAGAGGCGTTTTTGGAGGCCCTGAAGGAACGTCGGATCAAGCTCTACGCACTGGATGTCTACCATCTGGACCCGGCGCAGTACGAGGCGGCGGGGCGGGAGAAGCCGGAGGACTACCGGCTCTGGATGGACGCTCGCCGGGACGATAGAACGGCGAAGTATGTGGCCGAGTGGCGGGACTGGTGAGATCTCATCTTGGGAAGTCAGCGCAGGAAAGGGTCGCTTATAAAAATAGATCGCAAAGAGGAAGGAAGGACAGGCTGTGCGGCCTGTCCTTCCTTCCTCTTATAGAATAATTCTCCGTGGGGGTGTTCCTGCGCGCTACACATCCAACAGCCCCATGATGGCGATGCCCACCACCACCAGGGCGATCATGGCGTAGTGCTTCCAGGAGAGCTTCTCCTTGAGGAAGATCCGGCTCCACAGCACCGAGGCGGCGCAGTAGGAGGAGATGATGGGGGCGGACATGGCGAAGTGGGCGGTGTCCGCGATGGCGTAGATGTAGGCCAGCTGTCCAGCGGTCTCGCAGACGGCGCCGATGTACTTGGGGGTCTCCAGCTTGGGAATCAGGCGGTCTTTCTTGATGAGCACCACATAGACGAAGCAGACCGCGGCGGCGAAGAGGAAGGTCAGCTCGTAGGCTACGTTGCAGCTGGCCTCGTGGTTTTCCACCACGCCCTCCAGCATGTCCAGCACCCGGTTGTCGGCGAAGGTCCCCGCTGCGTCCAGGACGCAGTAGGCCACCGGCAGGGCCAGGGCCAGGAAGCTCTTGGCGTACTTGTAGTTTCCCGCCTCCTGCCGGGCGGCGCGGAGCTCATTGTCCTCCAGGGAGTCCACCACGCCCAGGCCGATAGCGCCCACGCACACCAGGGCGATGGCGAAGAGGGCCAGAGGGGAGTAGTCCTCCGCTCCCACGAAAATCAGCGTCAGCACCGCCGTCAGCGCCCCGGAGGAGTTGCAGATGGGGGAGGAGATGGAGAGCTCGATGTACCGCAGGCCGATGTACCCCAGGGTCATGGAGCCGATGTACAGCAGGGACACCGGCAGGTAGGTGAGAATGATGCTCCAGTTGATGATGACGCCGCCCACGAATACCTCGACGCAGGCGTGGAGGCCCATGACGACGCCCACGGCCATAACCATCTTCAGATGGCTCAGCCGGTCGGAGACGTCCCGGCACCCGATCTTGGAAAACAGGTCGGAGCCGCTCCAGCACAGCAGGGCAATGAGGGATAGCCAGAACCACATATGTAATTGTTCTCCTTTTACTCAGATTTTTTGAAATTTTGGGGACTTTTCAAAAAATCCGGGCCGGCGGCGGACGCCGGCGGTAGTAGCGGTTGGGCATGGTTCACCTTTTCTTTAGATAGGAGATAGGAGATATTGCAGAGGGGGAGGCGGCTGTGATATAATTTTAGTTAGGAGTTAGGAGTTAGGAGTTAGGAGTTAGGAGTTAGGAGTTAGGAGTTAGGAGTTAGGAGGTTTTGCTATGCTGCCTTATTTCCGTTATCACCCGGATCCGCTGGCTACTGGAGCTTTTCAGGAGCTGAGGGAGGCGGTGCGGTGTCCCTGCTGCGGGGAGGGGACCTCGGTGGTCTATCGGGGGCCCTTTTATTCTGTGGAGGAAGTACATGACCTCTGTCCCGGGTGTATTGCCAGTGGGGCGGCGGCGGAGAAGTTTGACGGGGAGTTTCAGGATCGGGAGTCTGTGGATGAGGTGTCGGACCCCGCTAAATTGGACGAGCTGGCTCGGCGGACGCCGGGGTATCGCGGGTGGCAGCAGGAGTACTGGCGGGCCCACTGTGACGACTTCTGTGCCTATCTGGGGACCGTCGGCTATGAGGATCTGAAAGCGCTGGGCGTTTTGGAGGAGGTCATGGAGGACCTGGAGGACTGGCAGAGGGAGGGCGTCCGCGACTTGGAGAAGGGCGGGGATGTTCAGGGGTACCTGTTCCGGTGCCTCCGCTGTGGAAAGCATCTGCTGCAAATTGACTATGATTGAGACTTTATCCTGTCGGGTGGCTGTCCTGTGCGGCGGCCGCCTGATTTTTTACGGGAGTTGCAGCTGCGCCTCGCTGACAAGGCCGACCTCCAGCATCTTCTGGAGACTCATGAGGATGCCGGTTTTGGCGTGGTACCAGGTGAGGCCGCCCTGGAAGTAGACGGCGTAGGGGGGGCGGATGGGGCCGTCGGCGCTGAGCTCGATGCTGCTGCCCTGGACGAAGGCCCCCGCCGCCATGATGACGTCGTCGTCGTAGCCGGGCATGGCCCAGGGCTCCGGGGTCACGTAGCTGTCCACCGGGGCGGCGCACTGGATGCCCTTGCAGAAGGCCACCATGGCCTCCCGGCTGCCCAGAGACACCGCCTGAATGATGTCGTGGCGGTCCTCATTGGCGGCGGGGACGCAGGGATAGCCCAGATTCTCATAGATATTGGCGGCGAACACCGCGCCCTTCAATGCGCCGGCGGTGACGGTGGGGGCCAGGAAGAAGCCCTGGAACAGCGCGGGCATGAGCCCTAAGTTGGCCCCCACCTCCTGCCCCAGGCCGGGGGCGGAGAGGCGATAGGCGCAGCGGTCCACGCACGCCTTCGTGCCGCAGATGTAGCCGCCGATAGGGGCTAAGCCGCCGCCGGGGTTCTTGATGAGGCTCCCCACCACCATGTCGGCCCCCACATCGGAGGGCTCTGTCAGCTCCACAAACTCGCCGTAGCAGTTGTCCACCATCACCAGCACATCGGGCTTGATGGCCTTGCAGAAGGCGATGAGCTTTCCAATTTCCTCCACGGAGTAGGAGGGGCGGGTGGCGTAGCCCTTGGAGCGCTGGATGGTGATGAGCTTGGTCTTTTCGTTGATGGCGGCGCGGATGGCGTCGTAGTCGAAGGAGCCGTCACTGAGCAGGTCCGCCTGCCGGTAGGCGACGCCGTACTCACTAAGGGAGCAGGGGGAGGGGCGGATGCCAATGACCTCCTGGAGGGTGTCGTAGGGCGCACCCACGGGGGAGAGGAGCTCGTCCCCTGGGAGGAGGTTGGCGCTGAGGGCCACGGTGAGGGCGTGGGTGCCGCAGGTGATCTGGGGCCGGACCAGGGCCGCCTGGGTGTGAAACACGTCGGCGTAGACCTGCTCTAACTTCTCCCGGCCCACGTCGTTGTAGCCGTAGCCGGTGGTGGCGGCGAAGCAGGCGGCGTCCACCCGGTTTTTCTGGAAGGCGGCGAGGACCTTGGCCTGGTTGTACTCCGCCGCGGCGTCGATGGCGGCGAAGCGGTCCTTCAGCCTGGCAAGGATATCCTCGCCGTATTCGTACACGGCCCAGGAGAGGCCGAGAGTTTCGTACATCGTCTGTAAGTCCATGGTGCAACCAGCTTTCTCATAGTATAAAAGGGAATGATTTACACACTGCTTGACATATTACCATGACGGGATCTTTTTTTCAACTGTGAATATTCCATTAAAGTATACAGAATATTCTTGTGCTTTGGAAAAAGATGTGCTATACTATGCTCTGCTGAGTGGCGGCGCAGTATCCTAGTCAGACCTGCCGGTTCTGAAGAAGGGCCTAAAAATCCTTTTAAGGGCATAGCTGTGAAACCCTTGGTGCCTGCTTCTTACGCCCAGTTTGGGGTGGGTGCTGAGTGGAAAGCGCGGACCCCCGCGCTTGCGGGTGTAGGGCGTTCCCCAATGGCATGGGGAGGACGACCCTGCCCCCGTGGAGACCTGAACTTGTGCACAGGCGTACTCCCTTGCTGGTAACTTCGACCTGTGTACGACTCAGGCTGGAACCCGCGTTGCGGTGCTACCCGGCCATGGAGCCGTGAACGCTGTGCGCGGAGTAGCCTGCCTTGCGTGGAAAGGCGCGGATAGGCGCGTTGAGGCGCATTGTCCCCGGCCAGGGACGGTGCGTATAGCGCCTTGAAAGTCTTTTTGCAAAAGAGGCTAAGAAACGGTAAGACTGTGGTGGAAAACACCTAGGCTGTCATGTCCTTGGGCAGATGGGGGATTGCAGTGCGGACTCAGTGGCAATCGGGTCCCGCGGCCGGCAACGCCGCGGCTGGGCGCTGAAAGGGAAACTGCCTGATCGGCAACGAGAGGCGCGCCCCGGGGAAATCCTACCCGTACCTAAGCCGTAAGATTTACTCTGTCTGCTGCCGCCGCCTTAGCATGTTTGTCAACGGTTTTTCCTGCTGGATAAGCCGAATGCAGCGGGGCGAAAAACTTTTGGTTTTTCGCCCCGCTGAAACAGATTCCGGTTATGGACCGGAGACTGCCGCCGGCGTCTGAATTGTGCCGGCGCGGGAAAGCGGGGGCGGTCTGCAATGTACGCGAAGGAAGCCCGGGAGAGGTTCCCATTGCGCGATCCCCCGTATCTTTTAATTGATTTGCGTATTTGTTTTTAGAGAGGAGCCATCTTGTTTTGGACACGCAGGACGATATCCGAAAACAGAAGACCAGGGCTGAACAGAAGTCCGCAAAAAAGAAGAGCCGTCTGAGCTGGCCCATCCGGGTCTTTTTTATCTCCATCTGCCTCTCCGCCGCGCTGAGCGTGCTCTCCAGCGAGCTTCTCAGCGCCGCTTCTCTGGCCGCCTCTTTTGCCATTTTAGCCGGTTTTATCGGCCTGGGTATTCTGTTTGACATCATCGGCGTGGCGGTCACCGCCGCCGATGAGAAACCCTTTCACTCTATGGCCTCCCACCGGGAGCCGGGGGCCAGGGAGGCCCTCCGTCTGATCCGGGGAGCCGACAAGGTCAGCAGCTTCTGCAACGATGTGGTGGGCGACATCTGCGGCATTGTCAGCGGAACCACCGCGGCGGTGATCGTGGTGGAGCTCCAGCGGCATCTGAGCGTGCGGGGGGTGCTGCTCTCTTTGGCCGTCACGGCCCTGGTCTCCGGCCTGACCATAGGCGGCAAAGCGCTGGGGAAGACCTTTGCCATGAGCTGCAGCACGAAGGTGGTCTATGCTGTGGGCCGTGTGATCCACATATTTCATCGTGAAAAGTAAGGAGAGAATGCGGTGCTTGAACAAATCCATTCACCAGCAGATCTGCGCAGCTTATCTCAGGGGGAGCTGAATGCCCTCTGCGGTGAGCTGCGCACTTTTTTGCTCCAGACTGTCTCCCAAACCGGGGGACATCTGGCCTCCAACCTGGGGGCTGTGGAGCTGACGGTGGCCATCCATAAGGTGTTTGACACCCGGCGGGACCGCCTGGTCTTTGATGTGGGCCACCAGTGCTATGTCCACAAGATCCTCACCGGCCGTGCCGGGGAGATGCACACCCTGCGGCAGTTCGGCGGAATCGCCGGCTTTCCCAAACCGGTGGAGAGCGATCACGACGCATTTATCGCCGGCCACGCCTCCAACTCCGTCTCGGTGGCTTTAGGGATGGCAAGGGCAAGAACTTTACAGCATGAGAATTACAGCGTGTTGGCGCTCTTGGGGGACGGCGCTCTTACCGGGGGGCTGGCCTATGAAGGTCTCAACGACGCGGGAGATTCCAACGAGCCGCTGATTGTGATATTGAACGACAACGGTATGTCCATTAATCCCAATGTGGGGGGAATATCCAGCCATTTGGCCTCCATCCGCACGCGCAAGAGCTACTATACTTTTAAGAAGAACTACCGCCGCGTGATGGCCCGCCTGCCCGGCGGCAAGCGGCTGTATCAGCTGAATCACAAGCTCAAGACCGCCTTGAAAAAGATGTTCTGGCCCTGCACCATGTTTGAGGATATGGGCTTTACCTACTTGGGGCCGGTAGATGGCCACAACATCGAGCGGTTGTGCACGACGCTGGAGTGGGCGCGGGAGCTGAACGGTCCGGTACTGGTCCATGTGAAGACGCAGAAGGGTCGGGGCTATCCCCCGGCGGAGAGCAACCCGAACCGCTATCACGGAGTGGGCGCTTTCGATCTGGCCGCCGGAGTTTCCGGGGAGAAAAAGACGGATTTCTCCGCCGTGTTTGGCCAGACGCTGGAGGAGCTGGCCGCCGGGGACGAGCGGATCTGCGCCATTACTGCGGCTATGGAGGAGGGTACCGGGCTGGAGAGCTTTTCCCGGTACTATCCGGATCGGTTTTTCGATGTGGGCATTGCCGAGGGACACGCGGCGGCCATGGCCGGCGGTATGGCCAAGCAGGGGCTGGTGCCGGTGTTCGCCGTGTACTCCTCCTTTTTGCAGCGGGGCTATGACCAGCTGATCCACGATGTGGCCCTGCAGAACCTCCATGCGGTTTTTGGCGTGGACCGCTCCGGCCTTGTGGGGGCCGACGGGGCCACCCACCACGGTACGGCCGACGCGGCCTATCTGTGCTCCATTCCCAACATGACCGTGTATACGCCCGCCAGTTTTCAGGAGCTGCGGGACATGCTCCGCCACGCGGTTCGGGAGGAGACGGGGCCGGTGGCTCTGCGCTACCCCCGCGGAGGCGAGGGACAGTATGCCGCCGGCTGGGACGGTGGCGCCGCCGTCTGTCTGCGTCCGGGCAGAGACGGCACGATTGTCGTTTACGGCACCATGGTCAATCAGGCGCTTCAGGCCGCCGGTACCCTGGCGGAGCAGGGGATTCAGGCGGAGGTGATAAAGCTCCACCGGATTGCGCCTCTTGCGCCGGAGGCGGTGCTGCGCAGCGTGGAAAAAACCGGCGTTCTGGTGACGGCGGAGGAGTGCTTCCACACCGGCAGTGTGGGACAGCGCCTGTGCGAGGCTGTGCTGGCGCGGGGGATTGTCCTGCGCGGGCTGCGGCTTCTCAGCTGCGGCGACCGCTTCGTCTATCAGGGCAGCGTGGAGCAGCTGCGGCACAGCGTGGGAATTGATGCGGAGGGGATTGTGCGGGCAGTCTGTGAGGTGTGCCATGGCGAAGACGCGACTTGACGTGCTCCTGGTGGAGCGCGGTTTGCAGGAGAGCCGGCAGAAGGCGCAGGCCACCATCATGAGCGGTCTGGTGTTTGTAAACGGACAGCGTGTGGATAAGCCGGGGGCCCAGGTGCCGCCGGAGGCGGCGGTGGAGATTCGGGGGAATGCGCTGCGCTACGTCAGCCGAGGGGGATTGAAGCTGGAGAAGGCCATGTTCCTCTGGCCCATCTGTCTGGCGGGGGAGGTCTGTATGGACGTGGGGGCCTCCACAGGGGGCTTTACCGACTGTATGCTGCAAAACGGCGCGGTGAAGGTCTACGCCGTGGATGTGGGCTATGGCCAGCTGGCCTGGAAGCTCCGCAGTGACCCCCGGGTGGTGTGCCTGGAGCGGACCAACGCCCGCTACCTCAGCCGGGAGCTGATCCCGGAGGCGCCGGCCTTTGCCTCCATCGACGTGAGCTTTATCTCCCTGAGGCTGATCCTGCCGGCAGTGGCCGCCGTTCTCCGGGAAGGGGGAGAGGCGGTGTGTCTCATCAAGCCCCAGTTTGAGGCCGGGAAGGACAAGGTGGGGAAAAAAGGCGTGGTCCGGGAGCCGGCAGTCCACCTGGAGGTGCTGGAACGCTTCCTTGGACATGCAAAGGAAAATCACTTTACAGTACAGGATATTACGTACTCTCCCATCCGGGGACCGGAGGGAAACCTGGAGTATTTAGGCTATTTGGGTCTGGGGATGGGCCGGGAGCAGGTCCCTGACCTGCGCGCTCTGGTGGAGGAATCCCACGCTGCGCTGAAGGAGGGACAGACGGAATGAAAAAGGTCATACTGTGCCCCAATCCCTACCGGGACACGGGGCTGGAGGCGGCCCGGGAGGCTGCGGGCATCCTCAACGCCGCCGGCATCCGCACGGTGTTCTGCCTGCCCTTCCGCATGGAGGGCGGGGAGTGTCCCGTTCCCACCCGGCCGCTGCACCAGGAGCTGCGAAACAGCAGCATGATTATCACCTTCGGCGGGGACGGCACCATCCTCCATCTGGCCAAAACGGCGGCCATGCGGGGCCTTCCCATGCTGGGGGTGAATATGGGCAGTCTCGGCTTTATGTCGGAGCTGGAGCGCAATGAGATGCATCTTCTGGCCCACCTGGCCAGCGGGCAGTTTCAGCGGGAGCGGCGGATGATGCTGGATGTCTCCGTGTTCCGGGAGGGGCGGCGCGTTTACGACAACTGCGGCCTCAACGACGCGGTGGTGACCAAGGGAGCCGTGGCCCGGATCATCCGCCTGGATGTGATGGTGGGGCCGGCGGCGTTGGGCGTCATCGAGGGGGACGGCGTGGTGGTGGCCACGCCCACCGGCTCCACCGGCTACTCCCTCTCCGCCGGGGGGCCCATTGTGGAGCCTACGGCCAGAAACTTTGTGGTCAGCCCTATCTGCGCCCACTCCATCCAGTCCAATTCCTACGTGATGTCCGCCACCAGCACCATCGCGGTGCGCCCCCGGGATGTGGGGCGCAAACCGGTATTCCTGTCGGTGGACGGAGGCCGGGCGTTCTCCCTTCGGGCCGGGGACGAGGTAGTGATTAAGAACTCCAGGTACGAGACAGAGCTGATTCGCCTCTCGGACAAGAGTATTTATGAGATTCTGCGAACCAAGATGACGGGGGTGCTGCCGGATGAAAAATGAGCGACAGGGGAAGATTCTTGCGATCATCGCCCAGGAGGATATCGACACCCAGGAGCTGTTGATGGAGCGGCTGCAGCGGGAGGGGATCTCCTGCACACAGGCCACTATTTCCCGGGACATCAAGCAGCTGCACCTTATTAAGGAGCCGGTGGGCCGGGGACGGTACCGCTATGCCGTGTCCGTCCACCACAGCGGGCTGAATGTGGCGGACAAGCTGCGGACCATCTTCCGTGAGAGCGTTCTCAGTATCGACTGTGCGCAGAATCTGGTGGTGGTCAAGACCCTGCTGGGTCTGGCCAACGGCGCCGCCGCGGCCCTGGACAGCATGGAGCTGCCCTACCTGGTGGGTACTCTGGCCGGGGAGGATACGGTGCTTCTGGTGATGCGGGACAGCCGGAGCGCCGGCGCATTCTGTGCGGAGATCGGGGAGATGCTCTCCCTCTCCGGCGGAGAGGGGAAAAAGGGGTGAGGCCATGCTGGAGCTGCTTCATATTGAGAATATTGCGGTGATCGAGGAGACGGAGATCGCCTTCCACCCGGGCTTCAACGTCCTCACCGGCGAGACCGGCGCGGGCAAGTCCATCGTCATCGACGCCATGGGCGCGGTGCTGGGCCAGCGGACTCCCCGGGATCTGATCCGCACCGGGGCCAGTAAGGCCTTTGTCAGCGCGGTGTTCTCCGGCGTGCCGGAGGACCTGCCTGTGCTGACAGACAACGGCGTCAGCGCCGAGGACGGGGAGCTGCTCCTCCAGCGGGAGATCTGCGCCGACGGGAAGAACACCTGCCGGGCCAACGGCCGGCCCATCACCGTGGCCCTGCTGCGCCAGATCGGCAGCAGTCTTCTGAACATACACGGCCAGCACGACGGCCAGCTCCTCCTGGACGAGGAGCGCCACGGCGCCTATCTGGACAGCTTCGGCCGCATGGAGAAGACCCTGGCCGCCTATCAGGCGGAGTACCGGGCCATGGCGGAAATTCGGAGAAAGATCAAGTCCCTGGCCATGGACGAGGCGGAGCGGGAGCGCCGCGTGGATACCCTGCGCCACCAGATCGACGAGCTGGAACGGGCGGAGCTGAAGGAGGGGGAGGAGGAGGCTCTGGCGGAGCGCCGGAACATTTTGCGCAACGGGGAGAAGTTTCTCTCCGCCGTCCAGGGGGCCTCCTACTGCCTCAACGGATCCGACGAGAGCATGGGGGCCGTGGCCCTGCTGCGGGAGGCGGAGACCGCCCTCCGGGCCGTCCGGGGGATGGGGGAGCAGTTTGAGGAGCTCTCCCGCCGCCTGGAGGAGATCCAGAGCGAGGCCTACGACATCGGCGAGACCGTCCGGGATCTGCGGGAGAGCTACGATTTCTCCCCGGCGGAGCTGGACGCGGTGGAGAACCGGTCGGACCAGCTCTACCGCCTGGAGAAGAAGTATGGCCCCACCGTGGGGGACATGCTGGATTATCTGGAGAAGTGCCGGCAGGAGCTGGACGGCATCGAGTACGCCGGCGACACTATCGCCCGGCTGGAGAAGGACCTGCGCAGGCAGGAGAAGAAGGCCCGGGAGGCCGCCAGGGTTCTGACGGAGGCGCGGAAGGCGGCGGCGGCGTCCCTGGAGCGCCGCATCCAGGAGGAGCTGCGGCAGCTGAGTATGCCCAAGGTCCAGTTCGTCATCCAGTTTGAGGAGACGGAGCTGGGGGAGAGCGGGGCGGATCAGGTCCGCTTCCTCATGTCCGCCAATGTGGGGGAGGCGCTGAAGCCCATCCACAAGGTGGCCTCCGGCGGCGAGCTGGCCCGAATTATGCTGGCGCTGAAGAACGTGCTGGCGGAGAACGAGAGTATCGGCACCATGGTCTTTGACGAGGTGGATACCGGGGTCTCCGGCCGGGCCGCCCAAAAGGTGGCGGAGAAGCTGGCCCAGGTGTCCCGGCACAAGCAGGTGCTCTGCGTCACCCACCTGCCCCAGCTGGCCGCCATGGCCGACACCCACTTCTCCGTGGAGAAGGGGGAGCGGGGGGGCCGCACCCACACCGCCGTGGCGGAGCTGGACCGGGAGGGCCGCATGGACGAGCTGGCCCGCCTCACCGGCGGCGCGGAGGTGACCCAGGCCATGCGCCAGAGCGCCGGGGAGCTGATCGCGGCGGCGGAGGCCTACAAAAAGAGCATACCGGCGTAGGACCGGGAGAGGAGCGACATGGAGTATACCGAGAAGATCAGGGACGTGCTGCTGCGCCTCTACCCGGTGCGCAAGAGCGCCGGACAGAAGGCGGAGTTCCGGGAGTGGCTTCTGCGGGAGCTGCGCCGGTCCGGGTGGAAGGCCGCCGAGGAGCGGTACGGCAAGACCAACGGCAGCGTCAACGTCATCGCGGGGGACCCGGATCGGGCCGCGGTGTTTCTCACCGCCCACTACGACACCGCCTCCCGGATGGCGGTGCCGGACTTCGTGTCCCCCACCAACGTGGCCGCCCACGTGCTCTACCACGCCCTTGTGGCCCTGGTGCTGATCGCGGCGGCGCTGATTGCGTCCTTCGCCGTGTCCTTCCCCCTGAACCAGCCGGGGCTGATGCTGCCGCTGTTTCTGATTCTGCTGGTGGCGCTGCTGTTCTTCGCGGCCTTTGGATCGGCCAACCAGAGCAACGCCAACGGCAACACCTCCGGTGTCCTGGCCTTACTGGCCATCGCTAAGGTCCTGGACCGGGACAGGCGGGTGTGCATCGTGTTCTTCGACAACAACGCCCGGAACCTGCTGGGGGCCGGGGCCTTCAAAAGGGCCCACCCCAACGCCGCTCAGAGCTGTCTCTTCCTCAACTTCGACTGCGTGGGGGACGGGGAGCACCTGCTGCTGATGCCCAGCCGCGCCTGCCGCTGGGACGCCAGGCTCCTCTCGGCGCTGGAGGAGGGCTTTCGGGGCGCGGAGGGGATGCGGATTCGCCTGCTGACCAAGGGGCTGAACTACTACCCCTCGGACCACCGGAAATTCAAGTTCCATGTGGCCGCCGCGGCCTGCCGATATATAGGCGGCCTGGGCTACTATATCCCCCATCTGCGGACAAAGCGGGACACCGTGTTACAGGTGGAAAACATCGACTGCACCGCGGAGGGCATCGCCCGCTTCCTGCCGCTGTACTTGGAGGACGAGGGGGCATAGCGATGGCGAAAGAGTTTGAGATTCACGGCGCCATAGAGGTGCCGCCGGAGCTGACGGAGGACAAGTTTTTCGCCCGTTTCATCGGCTTTGTCGAGTCCCGGGGCTGGTGGTTTGGCGGCGGCATGCGGGAGATCGTGGACGGATACTACATCAACGCCGACGGAACCAAAGGTGCGCCGGTGGACGCAGAATAGGACCAAGTACGAGAGGAGAGAGGACCCTATGAAATTAGCGGAGGCTCTACAGCTGCGCAGCGACCTGCAAAAGCGAATCTACCAGCTCCAGGAGCGCCTGAACCAGAATGCCACCGTCCAGGAGGGGGAGAAGCCCGCCGAGGACCCGGTGGCCCTGCTTGGCGAGCTGGACAGCTGCATCGTGCAGCTGGAGGAGATGATGGAGCGGATCAACCGCACCAACAGCCAGACCGTCACCGCCGAGGGCACCCTGACGGCCCTGCTGGCCCGGTGGGACTGCCTGAAAATCAAGGTGGAGGCCTACCCGGAGTTCCTGCGCTAGGCCAGCAGCCTTGGCCGCCGGGCCACCCGGTCGGAGATCAAAATTATGAGCACCGTGTCCGTCCAGGACTACCAGAAGCAGGTGGACCAGCTGTCCGCCCGGCTCCGCCAGACGGACGGCGCTATCCAGGCGGCCAACTGGACCACGGAGCTGCTGTAGGACAGCAGAAAAAGGGAATATGTGGTAACCGCAGTCAGGGGCGAACGCAAAACCGATTTGCCCTGTTCAGGGCTTGTCATGGAACGCAGCGGGGCAGCGCGGGGTTCAAATCCCCACCGCATTGTAAGCCCCTGCACACCGTACAATGGCAAATGGCACATCGCACACAGCACCACCGTGCGTTGACTTGACGCGGCGAGGGCGGGAACGGGGAACAGAGCAGCAAAAGGCCGGATAGGGGTACACTGTCCGGCCTTTTCAGCTGTAAAGTAAAATAACTTGTATGGTGCTGCGGGAAGGGGAAGAACAGAGAAGTGATATTAAAAAAACGCTGCGAGACGAAGGAGGCGGCTGCGCTGCTGGAGCTGTTTCGCTCTCTGTATGTGGATGAGGAGAAGCTCCCCGGGCGCATCCTGCTCTGGAACTCCCTGAAGGACCATGTGCGCCGTGTGTGCCGCCCCTTTTCCCAGGTGGAGGCCCTGCCGTTTTTCCAGAACCGGGGGGAGGAGCCCGTGTTGCTCTACGGCGAGCGGGAAAAGGCGCTGTATACGGCCAGGTGGCGGGAGATCACAGACTACATTCACAGCCTGGAATCCTGGGAGGAGGCCATTGACCTGCTGATCTTCGACCGGAGCCTCCGCTGGTTTGCCGCCATCACCCACGAGGATTTGCAGACGATCTGTGCCGGGGAAGCCATCGCAGGCCAGTAGGGGGCTGCTTTTGCGCGGTCTGCGGTTTTCTCCCTTGACAAAGCGCTCATTTCCCGCTATAATGCCACATAACGCGACGATGGGAAGAAGTAGCGCCGTTCAGTCCTGCCAAGAGAGCCCCCGGGCGGTGGAAGGGGGAGAGGGCGGCGGCGTGAATACCTCCCGGAGCAGCGGACCGAACTCCTGTCCGGACAGTAGGCTCCGCCGGGTGCGCCCGATACCGCGCGGCGGGTCCTTTGGGACCCCGTGAGGCCGTCCCCGCGAGGGGCCGGCGCGATAGAGGTGGTACCGCGTTCGTTTCGCCCTCTGTCCTGCGGGACAGGGGGCGTTTTCGCGCCCACGGAGAGAGGAGGGAAAACGTTTGCGGAAGGTTGTCCTGTACATCTCCCTCAGTCTGGACGGATACATCGCCGACCCAAACGGCGGCGTGGACTGGCTGGGCGGGGAGGACCGGAACTATACGGGGGACTACGGCTACGGAGAATTCATCCGCACGGTGGACACGGTGCTTATGGGGGCCCGGACCTACCGGCAGGTGACAGAGGAGCTGTCCCCGGACGCCTGGCCCTACCGGGGATTGACAGTCTATGTGCTGACCCACCGTCCCTGGGCGACCCGGAAGGGAGTCCGCTTTGTGGACGGCTCTCCCTCTAAGCTGCTCCAGCGTCTGCGGCAGGAGGCGGGCGGCGATATCTGGGTCTGCGGCGGCGCCGACCTGGTCCGGCAGTGTATGGGAGAGATCGACGAATTTCATCTGTCCATTATGCCCATCCTGCTGGGGGAGGGGACGCCTCTGTTTCCGTCGGGCAGTCCGCCGGTGTCCCTGCGCCTGACGGCGCTGCGGCAGGAGAACGGCATGGTGGAGTGCGTATACCGGCGCAGATGAAGATATCGAATAATATAAATTAGTCAATGTATAAAATATAGATAACAGTAAATTAATAAAGGAGCGCCAATATGAAAATGTACGAGGAGCTGGTGGCCCGGGGTCTGATTGCCCAGGTTACCAACGAGGACGAGATTCGGGAGATGATTAACAACGGCAAGGCCACCTTCTACATCGGCTTTGACTGCACGGCGGACAGCCTCCACGTGGGGCACTTCATGGCGCTGTGCCTGATGAAGCGCCTCCAGATGGCGGGGAACAAGCCCATTGCCCTTATCGGCGGCGGTACAACCATGATCGGCGACCCCTCGGGCCGGACGGACATGCGCAAGATGCTGACCCGGGAGGACATTGACCACAACGCCGAGTGCTTTAAGCATCAGATGGAGCGGTTCATCGACTTCGGCGAGGGCAAGGCTTTGATGCTCAATAACGCCGACTGGCTGATGAATTTGAACTATGTGGAGCTCCTGCGGGAGGTGGGGGCCTGCTTTTCTGTGAACAACATGCTCCGGGCGGAATGCTACAAGCAGCGCATGGAGAAGGGGCTCAGCTTCCTGGAGTTCAACTACATGATTATGCAGTCCTACGACTTCTACTACATGTTCCAGCACTACGGCTGCAACATGCAGTTCGGCGGCAACGACCAGTGGTCCAACATGCTGGGCGGCACGGAGCTGATCCGCCGGAAGCTGGGAAAGGACGCCCACGCCATGACCATCACTCTGCTCCTCAACAGCGAGGGGAAGAAGATGGGAAAGACCGCCTCCGGCGCGGTGTGGCTAGACCCCAACAAGACTTCCCCCTACGACTTCTACCAGTACTGGCGGAACATCGACGATGCGGACGTGCTCAAGTGCATCCGTATGCTCACCTTCCTGCCCCTGGAGCAGATCAACGAGATGGACGGCTGGGAGGGCAGCCAGCTCAACAGGGCCAAGGAGATTCTGGCCTACGAGCTCACCAATCTGGTCCACGGCCAGGAGGAGGCCGACAGGGCCCAGGCGGCGGCCAAGGCCCTCTTCGGCGGCGGCGGGGACCGGGAGAGCATGCCCTCCACCGTGCTGAAGGACAGCGACTTCGAGGACGGCCAGATCGGTGCGGTGAGCCTGCTGGTCTCCTGTGGTCTGGCCCCCTCCCGGGGGGAGGCCCGGCGGCTGATCCGGCAGGGCGGCATCAGCGTGGCCGACGAGAAGGTGACGGATATCGACCGCCGCTGGAGCGCGGAGGACTTCCAGGGCGAGGGCCTCATCATCAAGAAGGGCAAGAAGGTATTCCACCGGGCCGTTGTAGAGTGATAAAGTTGTGCGGGACAGCGGCAATTTATGCCACTGTCCCGCTCTTATGGGAGGTAGAGTGATATGAAAAACCGCTGGAACCAACTGGCGAAATTTCTGTTGGGCATTTTCCTGGCGTGCGCTGCCTTTGCTGGCTTCCTCTACTGGAACAACGAGCTTGGCATCCCGAAATCTCAATTAGAAACAGATGTTCGTGAATCGCAGAAAATGGCCTCCGACTGGGTGGTTGACGGCGCTGTATCCGACACCCTGGCCGCTTTCATTTCCTACCCCTGCGATCTGACTGACCACAGTTTTTCGATCTACGTAAACCGCCCGGGCCTCTCCTTCGGATACTTCTTCCGCGGCGGCGGGAGCCTTTCGGGCGTGAAGCGGGGTATCACAGAGTACACGGTGGACGGGTACGACGAGCATGCGTTTATCTCCATGAACTATCAGGAGGTAGAGCGGCTGGAAATAGATGACGGCAATTCCGTTCAAGTGGTGGAGATTGACAGCGGCAAACCCTTTGCCATTGTCCTGCCTGCCAATGCGGGCAATATTACATTCTACGATGTCGCCGGAAACCCTGTGGAATATCGGGAGAACTCTCTTTGACCGTACCTGGTTTATATAAGCGAAAAAGTTTTCAAAAACCTCTTGACCTTGACGCGGCGTCAGGGCCTATACTTGCCCCTGGAGGTGAGCGCAAATGGACTACACGGTGCAGCAGCTTTCCACGCTGACGGGGCTGACACCCCGGACCCTGCGGTACTACGACGCCATCGGACTGCTTCGGCCGGGCAGGGACGCTGGCAACGACTACCGCCGGTACGGGCCGGAGGAGGTGGACCGCCTGGAGCAGATTCTCCTCTACCGGAGCATGGGCCTGCCCTTAGGGGAGATCAAGCGCCTGCTGGACGACCCCGCCCTGGACCGGGCGGCGGCGCTGGAGTCCCAGCTGCGCACCCTCCGAGAACAGCGGGACCGTCTGGACGCGGTGATCGAGACCGTATCCGGCGCTGTCGCCGCCATGAGAGGAGAGCGAACCATGACAGATCAGGAGAGATTTGAGCGCACAAAAGCCCAGGCCCTGGCGGAGAACGAGGCAAAGTACGGCACGGAGTGCCGGGCGCGCTACGGCGAGGAGGCCATGGCCGCCTGGGAACAGCACGCCGCCAACATGACAGAGGCACAGTGGCAGGAGACCGAGCAATTGTCGGAGACGTACCTGACCCTGCTGCGCCGGGCCATGGAGGAGGACGATCCCGCCGGCGAGACTGCCCGGGAGACCTGCCGCCTCCACCGAACCTGGCTGGAGTGGTGCTGGGGCCGCCCCTGCCCGCCTCAGGCTCAGCTGGGCATGGGGGAACTGTACACCCAGGACCCCCGCTTCGCCGCCTACTACGACGAAAAGGCGGGCCCGGACGGTGCGGCCTTCCTCGCCCAGGCTATCCGGGCCTTCTGCGAGGCGGAGTGAGACGCGGCATTCTTGAGAAGCGGTGTCCCCGTCAATCTTGACGGGGATGCCGCTCTTTTCGCATAGGGACTGGAAAAACATCGGCAAGTGTAGTAAACTACTATAATATAAGTAATCCCAAAGGAAAAGGAGGCGACACAGCGTGAGCATCTGGGGATACTACGAGAAACTAAGCGTACAGGGGACCAAGCGGAAGGCGAAAATCTATATCCCCTCCCTGCTGCAAAGCGCCCTGCCGCCCTTCGTCTTCTTCGCCCTGCCCATCGCGGGCACGCTGTCCGGCTCGGACAAGGGCCGCTCCCTGCTCGTTTCGCCCTGGTCCATGGCGCTCACCGCGGTCTTTTTTCTGTTCTTCTTTGCCATCGGTCTGATGGGCGTCTGGGCAGGGGTCTGCGAGCAGCGAGACGTCAAGCGGATGCGAAGCGGGGAACTGGTCCTCCGCAGCGGCGAGCTGTTCATCCTCAGCCGGACGCCCACAACAAGATATCGCCACGGCTACCGCTTCGCCATCCGAAACCGGCAGGGGAGGGGAGAGGTGGAGATCTACGAGATGCCGGAAAAGCTCTACCAGCAGTTCTGCGCGCGCTGCTGGGGCGGAACGTACCATGTGCGCAGCACACGGGAGGAGAGCCGCCTCTTCTACGGCCTGAACCCCCGGGTCTACCAGGTGGACCTGGTGGTCCTGCCGCCGGGGAAGGGCCCGATGTTCCGCCTGGTGGAGCTGTCCGACGCAATGCGGAGAATCGCCGGGGAGGGTGCGGCGGCGAACGGCGGGAAGTACCCCGTGTTTACCGGCACGGTGGCGGATATCCTCTACGGGGAGGGACGCTTCGACACCTTCTGCGTAAAGGATGACATCTTATTTGAGAGGTAAGCTGCTGAGATAACAGATATAAAACCGGCTGACGGTTTCTGCGGGCAGTCCGGGAAGGCGTTCAGGCCGCTCTTTGGCGGCGAAGCGCGGCCTGCAAAGGGGCGTGCGCGGCGGGAGGCCGCTGTACATAGGCGCCTTTGGCGGTCTGGCCTCCCGCTGCTCTGTCTGGAGACTTGGGGGAGAGCGGCTGCCTGACAGCTGGCTTCGGGCCCTGAAGGAGCGAGACAGAAAAAACGGCAAAAAGAGAAGGGGACATTTTGTCCCCTTCTCTTTTTGTGTCCCCGCCTACAGCGGATGAAACGTGTACTTGTGCCGCTGGCCGCTGTCGAAGGTCACCTCAATGGCGGGATTGCCCTCCTCCTCGCTCTCGGAAAAGAGGGCGTCCTGCCGGCCGGGGTAGAGGGAGCGCACATAGTCCCAGGGGGAGGACAGCTGCCGCTCCTCGATCTCGCAGTTGTGGGGCAGCAGACTGGCGGTGCAGGGGAGGAACAGCTCCTTGACGATCTCGTAGCGCCGCTGGGGTTTTTCCATAGAATCGCCTCCTGTCAAAGGTCTTGGGTGCCGTTATTGTTCCGCCGCCGGAGGTTCTTATGCGCCGGAACGCATAAAAGCTGTCCCTGTACAATATGTTGTAGCAAATACGGGGGACCTGCCCCTCAGAGCCCTGAGCGCAATCCCACCGGCGGGTGCAGGTTCCGATTTACGGGAGGTTTTGGTATGCCGGAGTCCAAAAAGAGCGGGATTGAGTGGAAGATGGTGGGGCTGAATGTGCTGGGGATGGTGGCGTGCTACCTCCTGCTGCAAATGTTCAACGCTCTGCTGATCGCCAAAGAGGCGGTTGGGGAGGGGAGAGCGCCGATGCTGATCTGCTTCTCGGCGTTCCTGTCGGTCTTTCTCTCCTCCGCAATTTTTCTGCGACGGGAGAGACAGAACCGCTTGCCGCTGTGCCTTGGGTGTGCGTTTTTGTTTCTGGCCGCCGTGCTGCTGGTGGCCTTGGCCTTCGGCGAGGGACTGACAGCGGGAAGCCGGATTTTTGCCCTGGGGGTCAGCGCCGTACTGGGCGGTCTGCTGGCGGCGCTTCTGGGAGGGCGGCGGAAGGGCCGCAGAGCCGCCAGACGGCGATAAGGTGAAGCGGTTACATAAGTTTTTGCCCCAACCGGGGCGGCCCGCCCCGGATTATTGTCAAAAAACCGTTTTAGTAAAAAACAACAAAAATACGGAGGATGAACAGAAATTTGCAAAAAACGGTTAGAGTGACAGACGCAAGCAGTAAAAACTGGTAATTCCTATATCTGGTGGGGATTGGAGCGGTTCGGTACTAAATTGTGTGCTCCGGGGCGGCCTGGCTGCCGCCCCGGCTTCTCTGGTAGCTTATGTTAACATAACAAGTTAACATAATATTTCGGCATAACCACCAAAAACGAAGAAATTTGGGAAAGGAACTTGCTAAATTTCCCAAAATGGCCTATAGTAATAGAGAACTCCACAGCAGCTCAAAAAGATAGGGTTGCCTGTCCTCTGCGCCGGCTCCGAAAATGGACAGGGACTTCTAAGCGAACAAGCTCCCTCATAGGATGGCTGTGAGGTGATGACTGTGGGGCTTCGATCCTTCGTGCGGCGGATGCAGACTGCGGATACGCCTGCCGTTCAGATGCTGTGCCTCTCCCTTCTGTTCCTCTTTGGGGCGGCGGGGGGATACGCCTACGCCGGCTATTGCGGCGACCATGCCCAGCTGATGCTATCAGAGTATCTGTCGGGCTACTGTGAGCTGTTTGAGCGGGGGGCGGAGAGTGTGGTGCCGCTGCTGACGGCGGTGCGCCTCTACTATGGCGCGGTGCTGCTGAGCTTTCTCTTTGGGTTTACGGCTATTGGGACGCTGGTGATCCCGGCTATCGCCGGAACCTTTGGGTTCACCAGTATGTTTGCCATCGCCTGTTTTGTTCAGGTCTACGGGCGCGGCGGCGCGGTGTTGGCCCTGGGAGCTCTGGGAGTGCGGCTGGTCTTCACGCTTCCCTGCTTCCTCTGGCTGGGCTCCTACGCCTGGCAGGCATCCTCGTCTCTGCTGCCCTGGCCGCGGGGGAAGCGGTGTGCGCCGGTGTTCTATGACGGAAGCTGTTTTTACCGGCTGTTTGTCTGTGTTGTGTTGTTGATGATTGGGGTCTGCTTTGAGAGGTATATCACCCCAAATCTTTTTCACCTGGCCCTGGGTGTGCTGACGGAGCCGGTTTTGGCCGGCTGACGGGAGACCGTACTCCTCCGCTGCCGGCCGGGAAAAATCTTATCGCTGCGGCCGCAGATCGGTCGGAGGGGGATTTCAAGACGCGCTCGCGCCCGCTGGAGTCCCGGGAGAGGAGGCCTCTTTTTGGCAAACTACATTGAAGCGTATCGGTTGTATCTCAGGGACGAGAGGCGAGCCTCGGAAAATACCGTGTCCTCCTACCTGCGGGACGTGCGCCAGTTCGAGGCGTACCTGGATCTGACCGGGGGCCCTGCGGTGGAGCGGTGCACCTCCAGAGAGGTGGAAAGCTACATGACCTACATGGCCGGCCACGGCAAGTCTGCGGCCAGCGTGGCCCGGGGAATTGCTTCCCTGAAGTCTTTTTACACCTACCTGATGGGCCGCGGCGTAGTCCGGAGCAACCCCGCCAAGGGGGTTACGGCGGTGCGCTCGGAGCGCAAGTACCCGGAGATCCTCACCGGCAAGGAGGTGGAGCTCTTTTTGGATCAGCCCCAGTGCGTGGATCCCAAGGGCTACCGGGACCATGCCATGCTGGAGCTGCTCTACGCCACCGGCATCCGCGTCAGCGAGCTGATCGCGCTGAATTTGGACGATGTGAATTTCAGCGCCGGCCTGGTCCGGTGCCGCAGTCGGGGGAAGGAGCGGACGATCCCGATCTACTCCAAGGCTGTCAAGGCCTTGCAGGAGTATGTCCAGAAGTCCCGGCCGAAGATTATCCTCTACGGCGAGGAGCCGGCGCTGTTTGTGAATATGAACGGTGAGCGGATGAGTCGCCAGGGGTTCTGGAAGATTATCAAGCACTACCAGGAGAAGGCTCAGATCCAGAAGGATATCACCCCCCACACCCTGCGCCACTCCTTTGCCGCCCATCTGCTGGAAAACGGCGCGGATCTGCAGTCCATTCAGGAGATGTTAGGCCACGCGGATATCTCCTCCACGCAGATTTATTCTCATATGGTGAAGCAGAAGCTCAAGAACGTGTACCAGAAGGCCCATCCGAGGGCGTGAAACAAAGCAGGCCTTTCCTGAATGGGAGGCCTGCTTTTTCAGATAGGAGATAGGAGATATTTTTGAGTGGGGAGAGGGGGAGGATGTTATGTACCTGGATCGGATGGATTATCTGTATGATAAGGCCCTGCGGACGTACTGCGAGCTGGAGGAGAGGGACGCGGCAGGTCTGTCGGAGGCGGACTGTTTGGAGATCTCCCGGCGCGCCTGTACCCACACCGGTTTCTTTTTCACCTGGCTGATCCGGCGGCATATGGTGGGGGCGATCCATCAGGAGGAGCCCTTGGAGGCGGTGCGGCTGGGGGAGATGCGTGGGACAGATTTCTTCCTGCAATACTGCGACGGCAAGTTTCGGGAGGAGGACGTCTGTCCGGAGGCCCTGCCCTTTGTGATGGCCTACTACGGCGAGGGGCTCTACTGGCGGGACTATGTGGACTGGGTGCTGAACACCCTGTGCGACATCCCACTGGAGTTCTCTGAAAGCTACGAGGACTATCTCCGTCTGGAGCCGGTGCTGGACCGGGCGCTGGAGGCCTACCGGAGGGGGGACTTGTTATGATGACGGAGCTGGCGGACCACGAGGGGTACCGGCTGCTGGCGGAGGAGTACGACAAGTGTCTCCTGGACTACGTGATTCTCCGCGCCGATGGGACCTATCGGGGGGAGGAGAGCCACCAGGAGGCGGTGACGGCGGCCTTCGGCCTGCTGAACGGTCGGGAGCGCATCTCGAACCACTGGACACGGGGCGGCTTTCGGGTGTTTGTAAAGCCGGAGAAGATGGCGGCCATCCCCATCCCCGTGGAGGAGCTGTTTTTTATTCCGGAGGATATGCGGCGTTACAAAACTCGGAGAGACGCCTATAAGCCCGGTGCCTGTTGGGATTGGCGGACAGATACGGGACGTTTCTGCTATGGGTATGCTTTCCTTCACCCGCCCTACGGCGTGCCCTACTGGATCGGGGACTTTGAGCGCCTGAACCGCGCCCTGTTCCCGGACTGGGAGACCCTGGATGTATTCTGCTGGAACGACGCCTGGTCCAACTACTTCGAGGACGGCGGCGACTGGTGGGGCACCGGCTGCTGGTCGGTGTACGACCGGAGGAGGAAGACCTTCGTGGTCATTGGTGCGTCGCTGTCGGACTGAAATGCCAAAGCCCAACCGAAGGCGGTTGGGCTTTTCGATGGGAGGGGAGCACCATGTTTCAGCGGGCCTTGATTGTAGGCTGTCCCGGCTCGGGAAAGAGCACCTTTGCCCGCCGGCTGCGGGATCTTACCGGGCTGCCGCTGCACTATCTGGACATGATTTGGCACAGGCCGGACCGGACCAGCATCACCCAGGCGGAATTTGACCGCCGCCTCTCGGAGATCGTGGCCGGAGAGCGGTGGATCATCGACGGCAACTACCAGCGGACCATTGAACCCCGTCTGCGCCGGTGCGACGCGGTGTTTCTCTTCGACCTGCCTGTGGAGGAGTGTCTCAGCGGGGCGGCGGCCCGGGTGGGGCGTCAGCGGGAGGACCTGCCCTGGGTGGAGGAGACGCTGGACGGGGAGTTTCGCCAGTGGATTGTGGACTTTCCCCAAAACCGCCTGCCGGAGCTCTGCGAGTACCTCGCCCGCTATCGGGAGGACCGGGAGATCACCGTGTTCCACACCCGGCGGGAGGCGGAGGACTATCTGGCCGGTTTGAGCCGCCTCTTGTCCCGGGACGAAAAAAGTAGTATGATACCAACATAACAGTTTAAGGAAGAGCTGACGCGCAAAATGCGGGAAAAGGGGAGAGGTATATGTTGGATATGACCCGGCACTACCTGTTAGACGGCGGCATGGGCACCATGCTCCAGGAGCGGGGGCTCCAGGCGGGCGGCAAGCCGGAACTTTTGAACCTGAGCGCCCCGGAGGTGGTCCGGGATGTCCACGCCGCCTATGTGGAGGCGGGCTCGGACATCATCACCACCAACACCTTTGGCGCCAGCCGGCACAAATTGGGCTGCGACCCTGCGCCCTACATCCAGGCGGCGGTGAAGCTGGCCCGGGAGGCGGGCGCGCCCCTGGTGGCTCTGGACCTGGGGCCCACCGGCGCCATGCTCCAGCCCATGGGGGAGATGCCCTTCGAGCTGGCCTATGACCTCTTTGCCGAGCAGGTAGAGGCCGGCGTCCGGGCCGGGGCGGACCTGATCCTGGTGGAAACCATGTCCGACCTTCTGGAGTGCAAGGCGGCGGTGCTGGCGGCCAGGGAGCACAGCGATCTGCCGGTGTTCGCCACCATGACCTTCGGCGCCGACGGCCGCACCTTCCTGGGCACCGAGCCCAGGACCGCCGCCGTGGCCCTCACCGCCCTGGGGGTGGACGCGGTGGGCATCAACTGCTCCCTGGGCCCCCGGGAGCTGCTTCCCATGGTGCGGGAGATGATCCGCTGTACCCACCTGCCCGTTATCGTCCAGCCCAACGCCGGCATCCCCAGGCTGGTGGACGGCCAGACGGTGTTCCAGGTGGGGCCGGAGGAGTTCGTCGACTGCATGGCGGACTTCCTGGAGGCGGGCGCGGCCATCCTGGGGGGCTGCTGCGGCACCACCCCCCGGCACATCGCCGCCGTGAAGGCCCGGATGGCCGGCCACACGCCGGTGCAGCGCCGGCGGGACGGCGTCTGCCGCCTCACCGGCTGGCAGCGGGTGGTAGAGATGCGCGCCGACAGCATCGCCACGGTAGGGGAGCGGGTGAATCCCACCGGCCGGCAGCGCCTGAAGGAGGCGCTGTACCGAAAGGACTACGCCTACGCCGCCGAGCTGGCCATCGAGCAGGAGCGGGAGGGGGCGGATTTCTTGGTGGTCAACGCCGGCCTGCCGGATATCGACGAGGTGGAGGCCCTGCCCCAGCTGGTGCAAGCTCTGCAAAGGGTATCCCCTTTACCCCTTGTCATCGACAGCGCCAACCCCAAGGCCCTGGAAAAAGCCCTGCGGATCTACAGCGGACGGCCCATTTTGAACTCCGTCAACGGCACCGCCGAGAGCCTGGCCGCTGTCCTGCCCCTGGCAAAGAAGTACGGCACCGCTCTCATCGCACTGACCCTGGACGAGAAGGGTATCTCTCCCGACCCCGCTGCCCGCTGCGCCCTGGCGGAGCGGATCGTGGCGGCGGGGGAGGCCGCCGGCATCCCCAAGGAGGACTTTTTCATCGACACCCTGACCCTGGCCGCCTCGGTCAGCGGCGCCGAGGTGATGGCGGCGGCGGAGGCCATCCGCCTCTGCCGCTCCCGGGGGCTCAAGACGGTGCTGGGGGTGTCCAACGTCTCCCACGGCCTGCCCAACCGGGGGGCGCTGAACTGCGCCTTCCTCTCCGCCGCCCTGCTGGCGGGACTGAATCTGGCCATCGTGAACACCGGCTGCCCGGCGGTGCTGGAGACCATCGCCGCCGTCCGGGTGCTCTCGGGGGCGGACCGGGGCTGCGCGGACTACATCGCCGCCTACGCCGGCGCGCTCCGGACCGCCGGCGGGGAGGACGCTCAGGCGGGCCTGGAGGATCTGATCCTCCGGGGGATCCGGAGCGAGGTGCCCGCCGTTACCGAGGCCCTCCTGGAGAACGAGAGCCCTCTGGACATAGTAAACCGCCGGATCGTCCCCACCCTGGAGACTGTGGGGATGCGGTACGAGCGTGGGGAACTGTTCCTGCCCCAGCTGATGGCCTCAGCGGAGGCGGTGAAGGCCGCCTTCGAGGTTCTGAACCGCCGCCTGCCCCAGGGGACGGAGAGCAAGGGCACCATCCTCCTGGCCACCGTCAAGGGGGATGTTCACGACATCGGCAAGAACATCGTCAAGATGCTGCTGGAGAACTACGGCTACCGCATTGTGGACCTGGGCCGGGACGTGGAGCCAAAGGCCGTGGTGGAGGCCGCGTTGCGGGAGAGGGCTCCCCTGATCGGCCTCAGCTCCCTGATGACCACCACCGCCCAAAACATCGCCGTGACCATCCGGGCCCTGCGCTCGGCGGGGGTGACCGCCAGGGTCATGGTGGGCGGCGCGGTGGTGACCCAGGAGTTTGCCGACCAGATCGGCGCGGACTTCTACGCCAAGGACGCCAACCAGTCCGCCCGCTACGCTGCCCAGGTGTTCGCCAGGTGAGGGGAGGGAACAGATGAATATCACCCTCCGGAACCTCCGGGAGTGCCCGGAGCGGCGGGAGGCCGCCGCGGCCTGGTTCCATCAGAAGTGGGGCGTGCCGCTCTCGGCCTACCTCTCCAGTATGCGGGACAGCCTTGCCGGCTCCGGCCCGGTGCCCCAGTGGTATCTGGCCATAGACGGGGAGACGGAAGAGATTGCCGGCGGCGCCGGAGTTATCGAGAACGACTTCCATGATCGGAAGGACCTGCGGCCCAACCTCTGCGCCCTCTACGTGGAGGAGCGGTACCGCCGCCGTGGAATAGCCGGGGCGCTGCTGCACCGGATCGCAGAGGATATGGCGGCGCAGGGCGCGGATACCCTCTACCTGGTCACGGACCACACCTCCTTCTACGAGCGGTACGGCTGGGAATTTTTGTGTATGGTCCGGGAGGAGAGCAGTTTGGCGCAGACAAGGCTGTATGTCCACCGTCAGCGCCTGATAGAGTAAAGCGGGAAGGAGAGATTATATATGCGTGAGATTCCCTGGAAACTGGAGAACCCCGTCAAGATCACCGAGGCGGAGCTGACCGCTCTGGAGGAGCAGTACGGCTTCCGCCTGCCGGAGGACCTGCGGCAGTTCTGTCTGCGCTACAACGGCGGTCTGCTCCCCACCGGCACGGAGCTGAATCCGGAGGACTGCCGCCTGACGGACTTTTTAGCCATCAAGTACCCGGTGATGGATAAAATCCCCACCATGGACACGCTGCTGAAGTGGCAGGCCATGGACGGCTTCATCCCCATGAATCTGGTCCCCTTCTGCGATGACGAGGCGGGGGACTCCTACTACATCCGCGTGGACGAGGCGGGCTACGGGAAGATCTACTACATCTTCCACGAATTTATGGACGATTTCCTGGCCGATCCGGAGGGGGAGGGGTTCGTTGCCGGCAGCTTCACCGAGTTTTTGGAGATGATCCGCTTCCCGGAGCGCACGCAGACCTGAATCTTTTTTCCCGGTACTTGAAAAACAGCGAAAAGTGGGGTATACTACCATATATCTCATCTCACACTTGGAGGACACTTCACTATGATTAATATCACCAAGGATACCATCATCGGCGACATCCTGGACATCGCCCCCCAGACGGCCCCCATTTTCCTGTCCATTGGGATGCACTGCCTGGGCTGCCCCTCCAGCCGGGGGGAGACCGTGGCCGAGGCCTGCGCCGTTCACAACGTGGACTGCGACTCCCTCCTGCGGGCGGTGAACGAAGCGGCGAATCAATAAGAGCTGCAACAAAAAAATGGCTTCGTGCTAAAACTAAGGAGTGAGCCAAGGGCACACTCCTTAGTTTTTAGGCAGGTATTGCTTGCAGCATCTGTAAAAAGCAGCTGCGGGCTTTTCCGTCCCTCTGATTGTGGCCTCGCCGGCAGTACCCCGTATTGCCGGCGAGGGGGAAGCGTTGGGGACGGAACCTCCATTTGGATGGTTTCCTTAACAAAATCTATACATTGTAGGACATATACTTTTTTGCCGTTATCTTGTATAATTTAGAAGAGAATATGTGTAGAGAGGAGCGAATATATATTGCGGATCAATCCTCAGCTGATGGAAAAAATTAAGGAGTCGCTGTCCTCTGTCCTGCCGATTACCGCCATTGTACTTCTGCTGTGCATCTCCATTGCCCCTATTCGGACGGGAACCCTGGTGCTGTTTCTTTTCGGCGCGGTGCTGTTGATCGTTGGCATCGGATTTTTCACCCTGGGGGCGGATATCTCCATGACTCCTATGGGGCAGGGGATGGGCGTGGAGATGGGCCGTGCCAGACATCTGGCCTTCCCTCTGCTCACCGCCTTTGTACTGGGTCTTCTCATCACCATGGCGGAGCCGGACCTGCAGGTACTGGCCTCCCAGGTGCCCGCCATCCCCGGTACGGTGCTGATTGTCACCGTGGCGGCGGGAGTGGGGCTGTTCCTGGCTCTGGCGGTACTGCGCACCTACATCAAGATCCCCCTCTCCACGCTGCTGCTGATCTTCTACTCTGTTGTCCTGCTCCTCACCTTCCTGACGCCGGGGAGTTTTATCCCCGTGTCCTTTGACTCCGGCGGCGTCACCACCGGACCTATTACGGTCCCCTTTATCATGTCCCTGGGCGTCGGTCTGGCCTCTGTGCGCAGCGACAGGCACGCCACCGGGGACAGCTTCGGTCTGGTGTCGCTGTGCAGCATCGGGCCGGTAATCGCCGTACTGCTCCTTGGAAGCTTCTACCAGCCGGACAGCGCCAGCTACCAGGGGGCCGCCGTGGCGGAGATCGTTACCACCACCGACGCGGCCCGCGCCTTTGCTGCCGCCCTTCCCGTCTATGTCCGGGAGGTAGCCGGCGCCATGGTGCCCATCTGCGCCATGTTCAGTCTCTTTCAGATCATTACCCGCCGCTTTAAGCGCAACGAGCTGCTGAAGATTGTCAGCGGTCTTATCTATACATACCTGGGCCTTGTCCTCTTCCTCACGGGGGTCAACGTGGGGTTCATGCCGGCCGGACAGTTTATCGGGGCAACCATCGCCCAGAGCCCCCGCCCCTTCCTGCTGATCCCTGTGGGCATGGTTATGGGCTACTACATTGTTGCGGCGGAGCCGGCGGTCCATGTGCTCAACAAGCAGGTGGAGGAGGTCTCCATGGGCGCGGTGTCTCAGCACGCCATGCGCCGAAGCCTCTCCCTGGGCGTGGGCCTCTCGGTGGGTATTGCCATGCTCCGTGTGCTGACAGGGATCTCTATCCTCTGGTTCCTGATCCCCGGCTATGTGCTCTCCCTGGCCCTCACCTTTTTTGTGCCGCAGATCTACACCGGTATTGCTTTCGACTCCGGCGGCGTAGCTTCCGGGCCTATGACTGCCACGTTTCTGCTCCCCTTCGCCATGGGGGCCTGTGAGGCCGTGGGCGGCAGCGTGATGACAGATGCCTTTGGCCTGGTGGCCATGGTCGCCATGACGCCTCTGATTACCATCCAGCTCTTAGGCGTCTCCAGCGAGCTGCGCAAGCGGATTGCCGCCAGACAGTTTGAGGCCTATATCGGTCAGGCGGAGGACTGCATTCTGTACTACGATACATAAAGGAGGGGCACCGTGATAAAACCATCCCATCAGCTGCGGCTGATTGTCACCATTGTGGAGCGGGGCAAGGGCAATAAGGTGCGCCGGCTCTATCAGGAGCACCAGGTCTTTACCCATATCCACTGCGAGGGGGTAGGTACCGCCACATCAGAGATTTTAGACATCCTGGGCATCGGCAGCTCGGAGAAGGACGTGCTTTTAAGCCTGACGCCTCAATTTGCCGCCCGCGCCCTGTTTCACAAGCTGTCTGACGAGCTCCACGGGACGATGCGGGCCCGGGGTATCGCCTTTATTCTGCCCATGGAGGCGGTGAGCAACCTGCTCTCTGCGGGCATCCTGGTAAAAACGAAGCTGGAAAAAGAGAACGGAGGCGACGATATGCAGCAGATCAAGAACAGCCTGATCTTAGCCATTGTGAACCGGGGCTATACCGGAGCGGTGATGGAGACAGCCAAGAAGGCCGGCGCCCGGGGCGGAACAATTCTCAAGGCCCGCTGGTCCGGCGACGAGCAGTTGGATCGCTCCTATGGCGAGGCCTGGCAGACAGAGAAGGAGCTGCTGCTGATTGTCTCGCCCAAGGAGCTGCGCGGTCCCATTTTAGAGGCTATCCATACCCAGAACGGTACCCAAACCGAGGCGGGAACGCTGCTGTGCTCCCTGCCTATTGAGGATATGGTGCATATCGACTGATATAGCAAAGAACGGCCCGGATTCAGAGCAAGAGCCTTTGAACCGTCAGGCAAGCAGAAGAGGAAATGTGTTCAAACAGTAGGAAGGGCTTGCTGTCTGTGCATAACGGACAGCAAGCCCTTCGGCATTTGAGGACCGATCAGCGCCAGACTGACCCGGTACCGTTTGGAACAGTTTGGAGAGAAGTCAAGGTCTGCGCAGATTTTTCCGGAAAACCTTTGTGTCTCACTCCGACTTTTTATCCAAGAATTCATCCATCCCGCTTCCAATGAACATCGCATCCCCAAAACTGAAGAAGCGATAGCGCTCCCGCACCGCCTCCTCATAGGCCGCCAGCACATGCTCCCGGCCGGCCAGGGCGGAGACCAGCATGATGAGGGTACTCTCCGGCAGATGGAAGTTGGTTATCAGGGCGTCCATCACTTTGAAGCGGTAGCCGGGGTAGATGAAGATGTCGGTCCATCCGGCTTTTGCCTCCATGTATCCGTTCTCCGCCGCCCAGCTCTCCACCGTGCGGCAGGAGGTGGTGCCCACACAGATGACCCGTCCTCCAGCAGCCTTGGTGCGGTTAATCAGATCCGCCGTCTCCGGCGGGATAACGCAGTATTCACTGTGCATATCATGGTCTGTAATGTCCTCCTCCTTTACAGGGCGAAAGGTGCCCAGACCTACGTGGAGAGTGACCGTCCCAATGGACACCCCGCCCTTTCGCAGCGTCTCCAGCAGCTCTGGCGTGAAGTGGAGCCCCGCCGTAGGGGCGGCGGCGCTGCCCGTCACTCTGGCGTATACCGTCTGGTACCGCTCCCGGTCCTGGAGCTCCGCTTTGATATAGGGAGGCAGGGGCATCTTTCCCAGGCGGTCCAGCACCTCCAGGAAGATGCCCTCGTAGTCGAACCGCACCAGCCGGTTGCCGCCCTCGACCTCCTCCGTCACCTCCGCGGTGAGGGACCCGTCGCCGAAGGAGATCCGGCTCCCCGGCCGCAGCTTCTTCCCCGGACGGACCAGGCACTCCCACACCTTGTCCCCCCGGTCGATGAGCAGCAGCACCTCGCAGGCCCCGCCGCCGGGGAGCCGGTGGCCCAGGAGCCGGGCGGGGAGAACCCGGGAGTCGTTTAAGATGAGGCAGTCCCCCGGCCGGAGCAGGGCGGGCAGATCGTAGAAGTGCCGGTGGCCCACCGCCCCGGTGTCCCGGTCCAGCACCATCAGCCGGGAGGCGTCCCGCCGCTCCAGGGGCGTCTGGGCGATGAGCTCCGGGGGCAGGTCAAAGTAGAAATCCTTCGTTTTCAAGTGAAACCTCCAAATATTCGCGTTCCTCCGCACCGTTTTCAGCGGGGCGGCATAGAATAGTCTATCACTACCAGCGGGGTCTGCCTCTGCCTGCGGGCAATGATGGGAGAAATGTCCACATGTAAAATACATTTGTAAAATATTCGCGAACAGTTGTTGACAGCAGGCAGAAAATGTGGTATGAATAAGGGCACCGACAAGACCGCCCCGGAGAGTTGATTATACCAGCAGTCCGGCGAGATTGCAAGGGAGGGGCGCGGAAAACCATATTGGGAGGACGAGAGCAATGGAAAAGTATCGCGTAGGCGTCATCGGCGCCACGGGCATGGTAGGGCAGCGGTTCGTGTCCCTGATGGAGAACCACCCCTGGTTCCAGCTGGTGGCGGTAGCGGCCAGCAGCCGCAGCGCCGGCAAGACCTATGAGGAGGTAGTCAGCAAGCGCTGGGCCATCGGCGGCAGCATTCCCGAGGAGGCCAGGGGCCTGGTGGTGCTGGACGCAGAGGCCGACGCGGAGAAGCTGGCGGAGCTGGTGGACTTCGTGTTCTGCGCCGTGGATATGAAGAAGGAGGAGATCCGGGCTCTGGAGGAGCGGTACGCCAAGCTGGAGTGCCCGGTGGTCTCCAACAACAGCGCCAACCGCTGGACCGAGGACGTGCCCATGGTGGTGCCCGAGATCAACGCCGACCACATCAAAATTATCGACGCCCAGCGCAGGCGCCTGGGCACCAGGCGGGGTTTTGTGGCCGTGAAGTCCAACTGCTCCCTCCAGTCCTACGTCCCCGCCCTGCACCCGCTGAAGAAGTACGGCATCGAGCGGGCCCTGGTCTGCACCTACCAGGCCATCTCCGGTGCCGGCAAGACCTTCGAGCGCTGGCCCGAGATGGTGGACAACTGCATCCCTTACATCGGCGGCGAGGAGGAGAAGAGCGAGCAGGAGCCCCTGAAGCTCTGGGGCCATATCGAGGGCGATAAGATTGTCAAGGCCGACGGTCCCGCCATCACCGCCCAGTGCTTCCGCGTGGCCTGCCAGGACGGCCACATGGCCGCCTGCTTTGTGAAGTTTGCTGACGGCAAGGCCCCCTCCATGGAGCAGATCAAGTCCGACTGGGCCGCCTTCCAGGGCCGGGCCCAGGAGCTGAAGCTCCCCTCCGCCCCCAAGCAGTTCCTCCACTACTTCGAGGAGCCCGACCGCCCCCAGACCCGCCTGGACCGGATGCTGGAGAACGGCATGGCCGTCTCCATCGGCCGCCTGCGCCCGGACACCCAATACGACTACAAGTTCGTCTGCCTCAGCCACAACACCCTGCGCGGCGCCGCCGGCGGCGCGGTCCTCCTGGCCGAGCTCCTCTGCGCCGAGGGCTACATCACCCGCAAGTAATCCCCCAATTTCCCACAGCACCCCACACAAAAGAGGACGGAGACAACGCTCCGCCCTCTTTTTACGTCATTTTTAGGAAAATGGTTGCCGTTTTTCTGCCAGTATGTTACCATATTTATACCTTATGTCACCTGCTGCTTTCCGCTTCACTCTTATCTCCTATCTACTATCTCCTATCTCATATCTGAAACTTGGAGGTTTCCCATGACAAACGCCCCTCTCTTCACCGGCTCCGCCGCTGCCATCATCACCCCCTTTACCAGGGACACTGTGGACTATCCCGCCCTGGGCCGCCTGCTCACCTTCCAGCTGGAGAGCGGCACTGACGCCATTGTGGTCTGCGGCACCACCGGCGAGGCGGCCACCATGTCCTACATCGAGCGGATGCGCACCATCGAGTACACCGTACGCCATGTGGACGGCCGGGTGCCGGTGATTGCCGGCACCGGATCCAACAACACGGAGAATGCCCTCACGCTGTCCCGGGACGCGGCCTCTGCCGGCGTGGACGGCGTGCTGGTGGTAACGCCCTACTACAACAAGGCCACCCAAGCGGGGCTGACGGCCCACTACCGCACCATTGCCGACAAGCTCGACCTGCCCATGATCCTCTACGACGTGCCCTCCCGCACCGGCGTCACCGTGGCGCCGGAGACCTACCTGACCCTCTCCAAGCACCCCAACATCGTGGGCGTGAAGGAGGCCAGCGGCAGCTTCGCCCAGATCCAGAAGACACGGGAGCTCTGCGGCGACAGCTTTGCCATCTGGTCCGGCAACGACGAGGATACCGCCGCAGTGTGCATGCTGGGGGGCAGCGGCGTCATCAGCGTGGCGGCCAACGTGCTCCCCCGGGAGATGCACGAACTGACAGAGGCCTGCCGGCGGAACGACTATGCCGAGGCGGGACGGCTGCAGCTGAAGCTGCGCAGACTGATCGAGGTGCTGTTCTGCGAGGTAAACCCGATTCCGGTAAAAACCGCAATGTACCTGATGGGGTACTGCGAGGAGATTTTGCGGCTGCCCCTTTACAAAATGAGCCATGAGCACCGGGAGGTGCTGGAGAAGACACTGAAGGAGTACGGCGTAGCGGTTTTCGGCGGTGCGGCCCTTTAACTGTTGCGGCAATGTGGAGCAGGACGCAGTCTGTCCGGTCGAGCTGGTGATACCCTGCTGAAAAGTATACAAGAATATTTTTGAAAACGTATGGCTGAGAGCCGGTTCTCCTCCACAGAGGAGAACCGGCTCTCAGCGCAGCCTGTCAAAAAAGCCGGCAGAGTAGGATTGCGGCTCAGGCACAGGCGACAAATTGCGGGAATCGGGAGAAAACAGGTTGCAACAAGACGGAAGTCGCCGGGAGGAGCAGTCAGAGAGGACTATGCAGATACCGTCTGTTTCTACCGACGGCACATACCTTTGGAAGGAAACACACATTTATCCCCGATCCCTGCTAATCTGCCACTTGAAATGCCTTTGATTATCCTGTATAATACAACAGATTGCAGCAGAAGAGGCCCGGAGGGCCTCTCTCAATACAGAAAACAGAAAGTGTGATGGTTTATGAAGTACGATTTTGCCGCCATTGAGCGGAAGTGGCAGGAGCGGTGGCGGGAGGAGAAGACCTTCGCCGCCGTCACCGGCCGGACGGACAAGCCCAAATTCTACGGGCTGGTGGAGTTCCCCTACCCCTCGGGCAACGGTCTCCACGTGGGCCACGCCCGGCCCTATACCGCCATGGACGTGGTGGCCCGGAAGAAGCGGATGGACGGGTACAACGTGCTCTTCCCCATCGGCTTCGACGCCTTCGGCCTGCCCACGGAGAACTACGCCATCAAAAACCACATCCACCCCGCCAAGGTCACAAAGGACAACATCGCAAACTTCACCAAGCAGCTGCACATGCTGGGCTACTCCTTCGACTGGGACCGGGTGGTGGACACCACCGACCCCAGCTACTACAAGTGGACCCAGTGGATCTTCCTCCAGCTCTACAAGAAGGGCCTGGCCTACAAGACCTCCATGCCCGTGAACTGGTGCACCTCCTGCAAGTGCGTCCTGGCCAACGAGGAGGTGGTGGAGGGCGTCTGCGAGCGGTGCGGCAGCGCCGTGGTCCGCAAGGAGAAGAGCCAGTGGATGCTGAAGATCACCCAGTACGCCGACCGGCTCATCGACGACCTGGAGGACTTAAACTTCATCGAGCGGGTAAAGATCCAGCAGCGCAACTGGATCGGCCGGTCCGAGGGCCTGGAGGTGGACTTTAAGATGTCCACCGGCGACACCATGACCGTCTACACCACCCGTGGCGACACCCTCTACGGCGTCACCTACATGGTCCTCTCCCCGGAGCACCCGGTGCTGGAGCAGTGGAAGACCGCCATCGCCAACTGGGATGAGGTGCGCTCCTACCAGGAGGCCGCCGCCCGGAAATCGGACTTCGAGCGCAGCGAGCTCAACAAGGACAAGACCGGCGTCTGCCTCCAGGGGGTCACCGCCATCAACCCGGCCAATGGGGCCGAGGTGCCCGTGTTCGTCTCCGACTACGTGCTCATGGGCTACGGCACCGGCGCCGTCATGGGCGTCCCCGGCCACGACCAGCGGGACTGGGAGTTCGCCACCAAGTTCGGCCTGCCCATCATCGAGGTGGTGAAGGGCGGCGACATCACAAAAGAAGCGTTCGCCCTGAAGGACGACACCGGCATCATGGTGAACTCCGGCTTTATGAACGGCATGACCGTGAAGGACGCCATCCCCGCTATGAAGGACTACGCCGTAAAGCAGGGCTTCGGCCGTCTCAAGACCAACTTCAAGCTCCGGGACTGGGTGTTCTCCCGCCAGCGGTACTGGGGAGAGCCCATCCCCATGATCTGGTGCGACAAGTGCGGCTGGCAGCCGCTGGACGAAAAAGAGCTGCCCCTCCTCCTCCCCGAGGTGGAGAGCTACGAGCTCACCGACGACGGCGAGAGCCCCCTCAGCAAGATGACCGACTGGGTGAACACCACCTGCCCCTGCTGCGGCGGTCCGGCGAAGCGGGAGACGGACACCATGCCCCAGTGGGCGGGCTCCAGCTGGTACTTCCTGCGGTACATGGACCCGGAGAACGGCGACGCCATCGCCTCCAAAGAGGCCCTCGATTACTGGTCCCCGGTGGACTGGTACAACGGCGGCATGGAGCACACCACCCTCCATCTGCTCTACAGCCGGTTCTGGCACAAGTTCCTCTACGACATCGGCGTGGTGCCCACCAAAGAGCCCTACGCCAAGCGCACCAGCCACGGCATGATCCTGGGCGAGGGCGGGGAGAAGATGTCCAAGAGCCGGGGCAACGTCATCAACCCCAACGACATCATCGAGCAGTACGGCGCGGACACCATGCGCACCTATATCATGTTCATCGGCGACTTTGAGAAGGCCGCCGCCTGGTCCGCCAACGCAGTGAAGGGCTGCAAGCGCTTCCTGGACCGGGTGTGGAACCTGAGCGAGCTGGAGCACACCGGCGAGGACTACTCCAAGGCCAACGAGGCGGCGGTGCACAAGGCCATCAAGAAGGTATCCGAGGACATCGAGGCCATGAAGTTCAACACCGCCATCGCCGCCCTGATGGCGCTGGTGAACGACTACTACGCCAACGGGGCCAGCCGGGGGGACATGAGGGCCCTGCTGCTGATGCTCAGCCCCTTCGCCCCCCACATCTGCGAGGAGATGTGGGAGAACATGGGCTTTCCCGGCCAGGTGAGCGGCCAGAGCTGGCCGGAGTACGACGAGAGCAAGACCGTGGCGGACACTGTGGAGATGGCCGTCCAGGTAAACGGCAAGCTCCGCGGCACCATCCAGGTGGCCCTGGACAGCGACCAGGGGACGGTGGTGGCCGCCGCTCAGGCCAACGAGAAGGTGACCCGGTTTGTGGACGGCATGGAAATTGTGAAGGTCATTCATGTGCCGAACAAGCTGGTGAACCTGATTGTAAAGCCCAAGAAGTAACGCTATACGGCGGCCCGGTTCCCCGGGCCGCCGCTGCTTATAACAGGCAAACACACAGTTTGTAGAAATTTTCAAAACATGTGTGACAGGGTACGCCCTCTCCCCCCGAATAGATCGCGTTTCACCAGGAGCGCCAACTGTCCGTGCCGAAGTTTTGATTGACAGGGTGGAAGCGATAGGGTATCCTATATCTGAATATGGCGCGTGCAGAGAATGGCCAATCCCCACATGCCGTGGCGGCGGAAAGGAGAGGCTCAGATGAAGCTGGAGCAGATTGAACAGGCCATCATGGTGGCAAAAACAAGGTCTATCAGTATGGCTGCGGAGAGTCTCTTTATCTCTCAGCCCAATCTCTCCCTCTCCATCAAAAAACTGGAGGAGGAGATCGGCTACCCTATTTTCGAGCGGACCAACAAGGGCGTGGAGGTGACGCCCCTGGGACAGAATTTTATTGACCTGGCCACGCTGATTATGCTGCAGATCCGTCAGCTGCAAAACATTGGCAGTTACGCCGCCCGGAAGAGCCAGCAGCTGCTCTCTGTCGCGCATATGCACTACCGCTATGTCAACCACGCGGCGGCGGAGCTGTTCAATAACCACTCCGACCAGGAGCTCCGCCTGGAGATTCACGAGGGTATCCGCAGCCAGGTGATCGCCATGGTGGAGGACCGGCTCTGCGACGTGGGTCTCATCGGGATGTACAGCCACTTTCACAAGATCACCATTAAGCAGCTGGAGACCAAGGGCATCCAGTACTTTCGCCTCTGCTCCAGCCCGGTGACGGTGCTGATAGGGAAGGGGAACCCCCTCTACCATGCCGACGTGAGGGAGGTTACCCTGGATATGATGAGGGAGTTCCCCCTGGTCATCTTCGACGAGGTGGAGCTGGGTCCCTATACCTCCATTTGGGACACGCTGGGTCTGGACAGCCAGATCACCCGCGTGGTGGTCAGCGAGCGGGCGACCCTGTGTGATATGCTGGACAAGACCCCCTGCTACTCCATCGGAGCCACCAACCTGATGGCCTACCAGAATACCGACTACTACGCTGATCGCCGGGCCCTTCGGCTGAAGGACTGCGCAATCACCGGGGAGATCGGGTGGATCAAGCGCACGGACACCGCCCTCGGCGATCTGGTGGCGGAGTTTTTGCAGATTGTATCCTCCTATTTCACCGTTATGAACGGCGTGATGCCGCTTTAGAGGCGGCAATTGAGGCTTTAGCAAGGCAGGGGAATCCTTGCCGTTATCAACAGAAACAGAGAACAGGCCCCGCCTGAAAACCGGGGCGGAACAGGGAGGAAACACTATGAATCGAGCACAGAGAGCGGTGGAGCTCCACGCTAACGGGGCCAACTGCGGCCAGGCAATTGTCTGCGCCTTTTCCGACATAACAGGTCTCAGCGAGGAGCTGGGCATGAAGGTCTGCGGTGCGTTCGGCGGCGGCTTTCGCTGCGGAGAGATCTGCGGCGCTGTCAGCGGCGCGGGGGTTGTGCTGGGTGTTCTCTACCCCCACTCGGAGATCCGGGATATGAAGGCCAAGTCCTTTGTCTCCAAGAAGATGATGGAGTTCGAGCGCCGCTTTCTGGAGCGTTTCCCGGCCCTCCGCTGCCGGGACATCCGGGATCTGCCGGTAAATCTGGAGGCCAGCCCCACAGCCAAGCGGATGGAGGTCGGCCGGTCCTGCGCGGTGTACATCGCGGCGGCGGCGGAGATTTTGGAGGAAATGATTGCGGAGAGTGAGGAGATGGGAGATAAGAGATAGGAGATAAAAGATAGGAGATAAAAGATAGGAGTGAATGTGTCCAGCTCCGCTGGATGTATCCGTACTGCCGGTTAACGAGTTCCTGATGAGCGCTGCCCAATACGCCATCGGCAGCTGGATCGACTCGCCGGGCCACTTCCAGCCCATAATCAACACAGGATGTGGCTGTATCGGTGTCGGCGTGACCCAGCACGACGGCATAACTTGTTTATCGGGGTATTAGGCCGCGCTAATTTATGCGTGCAAGCGAATAACAATCGGTAAGGGCCGTCCAGCTTCCTGAACGGCCCTTTTTTGGGTAATAGAAAACAGAGTCCAGGCAGGAGATATGATGCCTGAAAACACATCGCATAGCAGAAAACAAAGAATGAATCCCCTCTGTTGGTCCAAATAAGATTCAGGCCCGCTCTTTGTGAAATGATATGAGGTGCAGTATAATAGCCGCAGGGCGGCCATTATACTTTGATTTGCACTTTTTTCTGTCCCTTGCGGGGCAACCGAAAAACTGTCTCAGTATACCATTCCAGCTTTGCTTTCATGGTATACTTACATAAAATAGCGCGGACAAAGGGAAAAGGCAAATTGCATCTGACACAATTCAATGCGGCAATTATCGAGGGGAACCCCCTGTAGGCCGGATTACGCGGCCCTGCTGTTGTGGATTTGAGAGCTTTTTCCGGAAAGGGAGGTTGAATGTGTGGCGCAGGTATTGCAATCCGGCCACAAACAGGAACCGCTGCCCCGTTTGTGGCTCCAATAGGGAAGATACTGATGCCCCGGCAGCGGAAGCCGTAGATAAATAGAAGCGGTAATCACACTTTCTGTCAGCGTTACCGTTCCTAAGTCAAAAAGCGAAAGGAGTGAACGCCATGCCGATTTCATTGGAGGTCTGGGGAGACTTCGCCTGTTTTACTCGTCCGGAGATGAAGACGGAGCGGGTCAGCTACGATGTGATGACGCCGTCCGCAGCCAGGGGACTGCTGGAATCCATCTATTGGCACCCCGGTATGTGCTGGATTATCGACCGGATTCATGTCTGTGCCCCCATCCGCTTTACCAACCTGCGGCGAAATGAGGTGAAATCCACCGTCAGTGCCCGAACGGCACGAACCGTGATGGAGCGGGGGAGGGGAGAGCTGTATCTGGATACCTCCCACGACATCCAGCAGCGGGCGGCCATGCTGCTGCGGGACGTGCGCTATGTCATCGACGCCCATTTTACCATCACGGATCAGGCGGCGGCCAGCGACAACACCGGAAAATTCCAGGACATTATCAAGCGGCGGATACGGCGGGGACAGTTTTTCAGCCAGCCCTATCTGGGGTGCCGGGAATTTCCTGCCCATTTCAGAGCATGTGAGGCGCTGCCCCCCTGCCCGGAGGAACTGCAAGGCGTGCGGGAGCTTGGGTACATGCTCTGGGATCTGGACTACTCAGCCCTGAACAACATCACTCCGCTCTTTTTCCGGGCGGCGCTTCGGGACGGAGTTCTGGAGGTCCCCTCCCGGAACAGCGGGGAGGTGATCGGATGATCTTACAGGCTCTTGTGGAGCTCTACGAGAATCTTGTCGCACAGGGGAAGGCCCGTCCGGGCTGGAGCGATGCCAAGATCTCCTATGCGCTGTACATCAACGATGCCGGGGAACTGGAACAAGTTGTTGATATCAGACAAATGTCAGAGAACGGGAAGGGGAGACCCATACCCCAGATGCGAAAGCTCCCATCGGCTCCAACCGGGCGTACTTCTCTGGCGGTTAAACCCGCATTCCTTTGGGATAATGCCAAATATCTTTTGGGAATTGATAATAAGGGAAAGGCGGAGCAAAGCTTGAAATGCTTTCAGGGAAGTAAAGCGCTCCACCATCAGCTTCTGGACGGGGTGGATAGTCCGGCCTCCCGAGCGCTGCTGGCCTTTTTTGACCACTGGATCCCGGAAAAGGCGAGGGAACACCCCGCTCTGACGGACAAGCTGGAGGCTATACTGGCAGGTGCCAATCTGGTATTTCGCTATGAGGGAACATTTGTGCAGGAGGATCCCCTGATTCAATCAGCATGGCAGGACCATTATGATGCTGCCGGAGATGGGCCGGAAATGGTGTGTCTGATTACCGGGAAAAAAGGGACAGTGGAGACGGTACACCCTTCCATTAAAGGGGTGGCAGGAGCGCAGTCAAGCGGTGCGGCACTGGTGTCATTTAACGGGGACGCATTTTGTTCTTATGGTAAAGAGCAGAATCTCAACGCCCCCACCAGCAAATATGCGGCCTTTGCCTATACAAGGGCGCTGAAATATCTCTTGAAAGACCGGGAGTATGTGGGACGAATCGGAGATACCACGGTTTTGTTTTGGGCGTCAGGCGGACAGCGGGCCTATCAGGGATTCTTTATGGGCGCCCTGTTTGGCGAGCCTGTCACTTATTCCGTCAGCGATCTGCAAAAAATGATGCTGGATCTGTGTCAAGGGAAACCCGTTCTGTTTGAAGAGACGCACTTGGATCCCAACATGGCGTTTTATGTTTTGGGCCTGTCGCCAAATGCGGCCCGGCTGTCGGTGCGATTTTTCCTGAAAAACTCCTTTGGGGAATTTGTAAAGAATGTTCAGGCCCACCAGGAACGGCTGAGAATCGTCCGGCCCGCCTTTGACAAATTTGAGGTGCTGCCCCTCTGGAAACTGCTGGACGAAACCGTGAATCAAAATTCCCGCGACAAGTCCCCATCGCCCGGAATGGCCGGTGAAACGCTTCGGGCTGTATTGGATAATACGCGCTATCCCTCCACACTCCTCAATGGCGTGCATCTGCGTATCCGGGCGGAACGGAGAATTACCAGAGGCCGCGCGGCTATCCTTAAGGCATATTATCTGAAGAATCCACATCCTGACATACAAAAGGAGGTTTTAACCGTGTCCCTGCATTCGGACAGCAACAATATTCCTTACACGCTGGGCCGTCTGTTCTCGGTGCTGGAGGCGATCCAGTCCTCAGCCAATCCCGATATCAACGCCACCATCAAGGATAAATACTTCAACTCCGCTTCCGCCACGCCCAGCCGGGTGTTTCCAATGCTGATAAACTTAGCCCAAAAGCACCTGCGGAAGCTGGACAAGGGGTGGCGTATCTCCTACAACAGACAGCTGACAGAACTGACAGCCAAACTGGGAGAGGACTTTCCTGACCGCCTGAGCCTGCCTCAGCAGGGCGCCTTCCAGTTGGGATATTACCACCAGACCCAGGCCCGCTATACAAAAAAGGAGGAAGCTGAACATGTCTGAGCCGATCAAGAACCGCTATGAATTTGTCATCCTGTTCGATGTGGAAAACGGAAATCCCAATGGAGATCCCGATTCGGGCAACATGCCCCGGGTGGACCCGGAGACCGGCCTGGGCCTGGTCACCGATGTGTGCCTGAAGCGGAAAATCCGCAATTATGTGGAGACTGTCAAGGAGGATGCGGCCGGCTACCGCATTTACATCAAGGACGGCGTTCCCCTCAACCGCAGCGATGCGGAGGCCTATGCCGAATTGGATGTCACGGAAAAAACGATTAAGGAGAAGAAAAAGGCCGACCCGGATCTGGATCGGAAGGTTCGGGACTGGATGTGCGCCAATTTCTACGACATCCGTACCTTTGGCGCCGTGATGACCACCTTTGTGAAGGCGGCGCTCAATTGCGGCCAGGTCCGCGGCCCGGTGCAGCTGGGCTTTGCCCGCAGTGTGGAGCCGGTCATGCCCCAGGAGATAACCATTACACGAGTGGCCATCACGACGGAGGCCGATGCGGAAAAGAAGGGCACCGAGATGGGGCGAAAGTACATCGTTCCCTACGGCCTCTACCGCTGCGAGGGCTATGTCTCCGCCAATCTGGCCCGAAAGACCACCGGCTTTTCTGAGAGCGATCTGGAGCTGCTGTGGGAGGCCATCCTGAACATGTTTGAGCAGGATCACTCCGCTGCCCGCGGCAAGATGGCAGTGCGGGAGCTGATTATTTTCAAGCACGACTCCGAGCTGGGCTGCGCCCCGGCGTGGAAGCTCTTTGAGTCGGTCAAGGTGGAGCGAGCGGACGGGGACGCCTCCGCTCCCGCCAGAGCCTACGGCGACTACCGCGTCACGGTGGACGAGTCCGCTCTGCCGGCCGGCGTCACATGCCGGCGTATGGGATGAGCTGGCCCGAGGAGGACTGGCTCCTGCTCTCGGGCCTGCAGCACTTCGTCTTCTGCCGCCGCCAGTGGGCGTTGATCCACATTGAAGACCAGTGGGCAGAAAATTACCGCACCGTGGACGGCCATCTCATGCATGAGCATGTCCACGATCAGAGCTCCCGGGAGAGCCGGGGCGATTGCCTGATTGTCAGGGGGCTGGCTGTCCACTCGGCGGAGCTGGGTGTATCCGGCCAGTGCGACGCAGTGGAGTTTTACAGGGATCCGGCCGGGGTTCCTCTGCAAAACCGGGAGGGGCTTTGGCGTCCCTATCCGGTGGAGTACAAGCGGGGCCGGCCGAAGGAGCATGACGCGGATGCGTTGCAGCTGTGTGGACAGGCCATGTGCCTGGAGGAAATGCTCTGCTGCACCATACCGGAGGGAGCGCTCTACTATGGAGAGCCCCGCCGCCGGACCGCGGTTCAATTTACATCCGAGTTGCGCGGGCAGGTTCGGGATAGTCTGACAGAGATGCATGCGCTGTACCAGAGGCGCCATACGCCAGGAGTCAAGCCCTCCAAGGCCTGCAATGCCTGCTCATTGAAAGAGCTGTGTCTGCCGAAGCTGATGCGCCGGAAAAAGGTCGCAGATTATCTGGCTGCCGCGATGGAGGAGCTGAAATGAAGCATCTGCTCAATACGCTGTATATTCTATCGGAGGATATTTACCTCTCGCTGGATGGGGAAAATGTTGTAGCAAACAGGGATAAGCAGATCGCGGCCCGGTATCCTCTGCATACTTTACAGAATATCATTTCCTTCTCCTACGCGGGGGCATCGCCTGCGCTGATGGGGGCCTGTGCCAAACGCCAGATTGGCCTGGCCTTCTGCACACCCAAAGGGAAATTTTTGGCGAGGGTATGTGGAGAGAGCCGCGGAAATGTGCTCCTTCGGCGGACCCAATACCGCGTTGCAGATGACCCCGTTCCGTGCTGCCGGATCAGCCGCACCATGATTTTTGGCAAGTTGTTCAATTCTCGCTGGAGTATTGAGCGCACCCGTCGGGATCACGGTTTGAGAGTGGACAGTGAAAAGCTGGCCGCAGTCTCCCGGCAAATTTATGAGCTGCTGTCACAGGTCGAAAACGTGACTGTGCCGGAGGAGCTGCGCGGCCTGGAGGGAGTCGGAGCCTCCGCCTATTTCAGCGTCTTCAACGAAATGATTCTGGGCGACAAGGAGACGTTCTCCTTCTGTGGCCGCAGCCGCCGGCCTCCTCTGGATGCCGTCAACGCCATGCTCTCTTTTGCGTACAGCCTTTTGGCCCATGACTGCGCCTCCGCTTTGGAGAGCGTTGGTCTGGACGCTTACGTAGGCTTTCTCCACCGGGATCGGCCCGGTCGAACCTCCTTGGCTTTGGATCTGATGGAGGAACTGCGCCCCTGTATGGCGGACCGATTTGTGCTGACACTCATCAATACCCGTCAAATGAAGGCGTCTGACTTTCTGAATATGGAAAGTGGAGCGGTTTTGCTGACAGACGACGGCAGAAGGTCATTTCTGAAGTGCTGGCAGGAAAAGAAGAAGGAAAACCTGACCCATCCCTATCTGGGAGAAAAACTGCCTTGGGGAATGATCCCCTATATACAGGCTCTTCTGCTGGCGCGGTATCTGCGCGGCGACATAGATGCCTATCCTCCGTTTTTATGGAAGTGATATAATGTTGGTGCTGATTACATATGACGTGAATACAGAGGACGCCGGCGGACGCAAGCGCCTGCGCCAAATTGCAAAGCAGTGCGTAAACTACGGTCAGCGTGTACAGAATTCCGTCTTTGAATGCCTGCTGGACGCAGCCCAATGCCGCAGTCTGCAAGCAAAGCTGTGCAGTATTATGGACCCTGGAAAAGACAGCCTGCGTTTTTACTATCTTGGAAACAACTACAAAAATAGAATCGAACATTTTGGGGCCAAGCTATCCTATTCCCCGGAAGACGTCCTGATCCTTTAGGTGCGAAGCGAAAGTGCACAGAAAAGCAAGGCAGCTTCGCACCGAAAAAATTAAGTATGTTGATATAAACGGGTACAGGGCATTTCCAGACGGAAGAGGATACGTGAGCATATTTGTAACTATTGTCTACTTTTACGCAGAAATGGTCAAATAATTTGACCATTTCTGCCGTCGCCTCCCACCCGGGAGGCGTGGATTGAAATCTATTCTCCGAGAAAATGGGATTGCTTACATTGAGGTCGCCTCCCACCCGGGAGGCGTGGATTGAAATACCCCGGAGGACGCCTGCAAGTGGTCTATGGCCCAGTCGCCTCCCACCCGGGAGGCGTGGATTGAAATTTCGAGAATGCGGAGCCGTTTGAGGAAACCAAGGAGTCGCCTCCCACCCGGGAGGCGTGGATTGAAATACGTTGTTGCAATGCTTGATTTGTCCGCAGCGTGGTCGCCTCCCACCCGGGAGGCGTGGATTGAAATATAATCCTCACGCAACGCTTGATCTGCGGAGGAAGTCGCCTCCCACCCGGGAGGCGTGGATTGAAATGCTTGGATATTATTGAGCATGGTATTTTTGAGTAGTCGCCTCCCACCCGGGAGGCGTGGATTGAAATTCAAAATCTTGCTGGTACTACTAAGGAGATACAGTAGTCGCCTCCCACCCGGGAGGCGTGGATTGAAATTCAGGAGGTTGCGTCTGCCCTTGATACTGTTGGAGGTCGCCTCCCACCCGGGAGGCGTGGATTGAAATACCTCCATTTGGTCTCTTTTTACCGGCTGGTATTGTCGCCTCCCACCCGGGAGGCGTGGATTGAAATCAGCATCATGTGGAATCGTCTTGATGATGGTGATAAGTCGCCTCCCACCCGGGAGGCGTGGATTGAAATACCGAGACCTTAGCCACCTCGCAGCCACGGAAACCAGGTCGCCTCCCACCCGGGAGGCGTGGATTGAAATACCTCCTTTACAAGTGCATCATGCGACGCAAAGCGTCGCCTCCCACCCGGGAGGCGTGGATTGAAATATTCAGGTCATCCCCTCTTTTTTGCTAGAGCCTCCGTCGCCTCCCACCCGGGAGGCGTGGATTGAAATTTTTAAGTATGTTCGCAAAATGCAAATTTGTGTTGTCGCCTCCCACCCGGGAGGCGTGGATTGAAATCGAAAGTCGTATAGCAGATGTTTTGAGATTTGGCGTCGCCTCCCACCCGGGAGGCGTGGATTGAAATGTATCTTCGGCACAAGCCGCCCCGCCGGAGGCGGGTCGCCTCCCACCCGGGAGGCGTGGATTGAAATCTCTCGTGTTCTCAATTTTGCTGATTCTGTTGCGTCGCCTCCCACCCGGGAGGCGTGGATTGAAATTAATGAAACTTTGTTTTTTAAATTATACCCCTTGTGTCGCCTCCCACCCGGGAGGCGTGGATTGAAATGGACGATGATGTGAGCATGAAGCAGGAAGAAAAGCGTCGCCTCCCACCCGGGAGGCGTGGATTGAAATGCAAAATGCAAATTTGTGTTGTTATGAACTCCCAGTCGCCTCCCACCCGGGAGGCGTGGATTGAAATTATATTTATTATACAATAATTATGTATGTTTGTCAGTCGCCTCCCACCCGGGAGGCGTGGATTGAAATGACAACCTCCTCAATAAGATTGTCGTTGTTGTCAGTCGCCTCCCACCCGGGAGGCGTGGATTGAAATAAGGACGAATACAACACCATCTATGAGCGGTTTGAAAGTCGCCTCCCACCCGGGAGGCGTGGATTGAAATCCGTCGGTGTATGGCTTGACAATGCAGTCCCCGGTGTCGCCTCCCACCCGGGAGGCGTGGATTGAAATTCCCCATCCAGCGGGGACCTTGGAAGCGGCTCCCCGTCGCCTCCCACCCGGGAGGCGTGGATTGAAATCCCCGCAGCATGGAGATGTCGTCCAGGCCCCACAGTCGCCTCCCACCCGGGAGGCGTGGATTGAAATCTCGCACTCCCATTTACTGACAGCTTGTGGTGTTGTCGCCTCCCACCCGGGAGGCGTGGATTGAAATGCTATCTGCTGGACCAGGTTGAGCTGGCCAGCGGGGTCGCCTCCCACCCGGGAGGCGTGGATTGAAATATTGCTCAGCACCAGCGTTACTGCTATCGATCTTGTCGCCTCCCACCCGGGAGGCGTGGATTGAAATCTCTTGCATATACTGAGGAGGCTGTGCTATAATGTCGCCTCCCACCCGGGAGGCGTGGATTGAAATCTGTGTATTGGTTCACGTTGGGTTCTGTAGAATCTCGTCGCCTCCCACCCGGGAGGCGTGGATTGAAATCACATATGGGTGGCGGTGTCGTCCCGCAGGATGGGTCGCCTCCCACCCGGGAGGCGTGGATTGAAATTTGGAGTTGGTTGTGGTGGGAAGATAGCGACAGCCAGTCGCCTCCCACCCGGGAGGCGTGGATTGAAATGCCGACGCCCACCGGGATAAGCAGCTGATGAACATGTCGCCTCCCACCCGGGAGGCGTGGATTGAAATGACGACAGTATGGAGGCCCCGTATCTGGGCGTGGGTCGCCTCCCACCCGGGAGGCGTGGATTGAAATTTCGTATCCGTTGAGAAATAAGCGTTTGCTCTCGTCGCCTCCCACCCGGGAGGCGTGGATTGAAATTCACAGCCCCCACCACCTCCTTTGCCACAGCAACAGTCGCCTCCCACCCGGGAGGCGTGGATTGAAATTATAAAGGGAGCGAACCATGAGCCGTATACTAAGTCGCCTCCCACCCGGGAGGCGTGGATTGAAATCTCCTGGCACGGAGGTCTAACTGTGCCGTGCCCTGTCGCCTCCCACCCGGGAGGCGTGGATTGAAATAAGAATCCCCAGCAGGAGCCCTTGAAGATTCCCAGTCGCCTCCCACCCGGGAGGCGTGGATTGAAATAAGCGTGGCAAGCGGGTTGTCCCCCTGCGGGAGGTCGCCTCCCACCCGGGAGGCGTGGATTGAAATAAGGAGAAGGAGCATACTACCGACAAGACCCCCTGGCGTCGCCTCCCACCCGGGAGGCGTGGATTGAAATATTGAAGAACACCTGCTTGATGTCCACCGCCGCGCGTCGCCTCCCACCCGGGAGGCGTGGATTGAAATATGGGCCGCTTGGTTCAGATGCTTTTCCAGCTTGTCCAGGTCGCCTCCCACCCGGGAGGCGTGGATTGAAATATCAGCACATAGAGCTTTACTACCCCCGGCGTAGGGGTCGCCTCCCACCCGGGAGGCGTGGATTGAAATTCATTCGACGTCTCATGATTAATATGGTCCTGCGGTCGCCTCCCACCCGGGAGGCGTGGATTGAAATATTGCCCGCCTGTGCGAGGAGGGCGAGATGGATGTCGCCTCCCACCCGGGAGGCGTGGATTGAAATAGGGAGAAGCAGTAGTCCTGGAAGGGGTCGCCGAGTCGCCTCCCACCCGGGAGGCGTGGATTGAAATACTGGTGCGGACAGAACCTCGAAAAGGGTGTCGTAGTCGCCTCCCACCCGGGAGGCGTGGATTGAAATTCTGTTTTTCCCGGTCGCTTTGGCTTGCCTTGTCGTCGCCTCCCACCCGGGAGGCGTGGATTGAAATCAAGCCAAGACCAAGGACATGAAACTGGCGGACCGTCGCCTCCCACCCGGGAGGCGTGGATTGAAATGTCACGTCGTCGATGTCCCACTTGATGCCCACGGTGTCGCCTCCCACCCGGGAGGCGTGGATTGAAATACCAAGGGCCGGATGATGGTCGTGGACGGCCGGGTCGCCTCTCCTCTGGGGGGCGTGAATTGAAATTCCGATGTGCTGGCGGCAACGGCCACCAGATCCGTTGTCCTCTGTACAGAGAGAAGAGCAACATAAGCTCGAATCGAGACCATCGACCAGGAAATCGGTTATGGATAGGGAAACTGTCGGCACCCATACATTCAGATCCTTTACATTTGTACCTGCGGGTGATATTTTATGTATAATCTATAGGTCGAGAGGGGGAAGACCATAAAATGGTATATCTTGCCCATATTGCGCAGGATCATCGCAGGCAAACCGTATTGGAACACCTGAATGGAACAGCGGAGCTCTGCGCCAGATTTGCTGCTGCCTTTGGAGCGGAAGAACAGGGGAGACTTGCCGGGTTATCGCACGACCTGGGAAAATACTCTGACGCTTTTCAGCGAAGATTGCAGGGGAGCACAGAGCGTGTGGATCATGCCACAGCCGGTGCGGCAGAATGCTGCAAACTGGGACAGATCTGCTCTGCGTTCGCCGTGGCAGGGCACCACGGCGGCCTGCCGGACGGCGGAGGGCTGGGGGACGGACCGGATGAACCCACCTTTCACGGCCGTATGAAAAAAGCCGCCATGGTGAAGCCGGGGGTCTATGAGGCCTGGCAGAAAGAAATCCAGCTTCCTTTTATTTCCAGACCGGCTTTTTCTGGTCCGCTGGATGAGATGTTTTTTACCAGAATGCTCTACTCCTGCCTGGTGGACGCGGATTTTCTGGACACAGAAACCTTTATGGCGGGAGCAGAACAGGAGCGGGGCGGCGGAGATCAAATTGAGGTTCTGGAGGACAGGCTCCGGAACCATATCTCCGGCTGGTTTCCCCCCAGAACGGAGTTGAATCGGGAACGATGCGCCGTGCTGAAGCGCTGTATGGAACAGGGAGAGGCCCAGACACCGGGACTGTTTACCTTAACCATCCCTACCGGCGGCGGCAAGACGGTGGCATCACTGGCTTTTGCCCTGCGCCACGCCCGTATTCATGGTCTGCGCCGGATTATTTACGTAATCCCATATACCTCCATCATTGAGCAGAATGCCCAGGTCTTTCGGGATATTCTGGGGGATGAAAATGTGCTGGAGCACCACTCCGGCGTTCTGTATGACATAGAAAATGAGGCCAGACCGGAAAATGCCAGGCTGGCCAGGGCGACCGAGAACTGGGACATGCCGGTAGTGGTGACCACGGCGGTGCAGTTTTTTGAATCTCTTTTTGCAAACCGATCTTCCCAGTGTCGTAAGCTGCACAACCTTGCAAAAAGCGTCATTATTTTTGACGAGGCCCAAATGCTGCCCATCCCCTATCTGCGCCCCTGCGTCTTTGCCGTCGCACAGCTGGTGGAGCATTACGGGACTTCCGCCGTGCTTTGCACCGCCACACAGCCCGCTTTGGACGGAATCTTCAGGGAATTCCTGCCCGGCCGGTCCGCGGCGGAGATCTGTCCGCCGGAGGTATTTCACAGGGAGATATTCCGGCGGGTTGAATTTCGGCGGGAAGAGAGACTGTCTTGGGAAGCGTTGGCAAAACAGCTCCATGCCCAAAGACAGGTCCTGTGTATTGTAAACAGCAGGAAAAGCGCGCAGGCAGTCTTTGCCCTTCTGGACGCGGAGGGAGCGTTTCATCTGTCTACCCTGATGTGCCCTGTCCACCGCAAGGCAATGCTGGAAAAAATACGGGCGCGGCTGAGGGAGGGCCTGCCCTGCCGCGTGGTGTCCACCTCCCTGATTGAGGCCGGAGTGGATGTGGACTTTCCGGCGGTTTTTCGGGAGGAAGCGGGCTTGGACTCCATCTTGCAGGCGGCGGGGCGATGCAACCGGGAGGGGAGACGTCCCGCTGAGGAGAGTATCGTTACCATATTTCAGAGTGAGGCTGCTCCGCCGTCCCTGCTGGAAATTCCCATAGGCGCGGGGCGTGCGGTACTGAAGCGCTGTGACCAGCTGGACAGTCCGGAGGCTATCCGCTATTATTTCCAGGAGCTACTGAGTTTGAAAGGCCCCGAGGCCCTGGACAGCAAGCATATCCTTGCCATGATGGAGCGGGAACCCATGCCTTTCCGAAAAGTTTCCGGAGAATTCCATCTGATCGACAACGAAACAAAAACTGTCTATATCCCTTTGGACAGGGGAGAGGAACTGGTGCGGCAGCTCCGGGCGGGGGAGCGCAGCCGAAAGCTCTTCCGGGAACTGGGACAGTACAGCGTCTCCATATATCCGCATCATTTTCAGGCTCTGGACATGGCGGGCGACTTGGAGATACTGGAGGATGGGACCGCAGTTTTGAATAATTTGGCGCTGTATGATAACAATACCGGGCTGTCACTGACGTCTAACAGCGGGAAAGGACTATTTATCTGAATAGATATAGCTGGGGCGGCAGAATACTCTGCCGCCCCATACTGTGCCAAATGGCCTTTCTCGTAATTTCATTCACGTCTCCCGGGTGGGAGACGACTCGGCTTTGTGTGGGCGCTGGGGGAGCCTACCGGCATTTCAATCCACGCCTCCCGTCTGGGGGGCGACCAAGAGGGTCTTTCTCTTTACAAGTCCATATACGAATTTCAATCCACACCTGTCATCGAAGGCGAAATGAATGACAACACATTTTTCTGCTTCTTTTGACAAGATGGAAATAGTATGTTAAAGTCTAAAACAGGTACGATACCATCCATCGCCAAACACACAGTGCTGTAAAATATCTTCTGTCTGAAAGGGGGATTCCCCATGTCATTTGTCCATCTCCACGTCCATACCGAGTACAGCCTTCTGGACGGCGCCTGCCGGATCAAGGGGCTGGTGAAGCGAGTGAAGGAGCTGGGTCAGAGCGCGGTGGCCATCACCGACCACGGCTGTATGTACGGGGTTATCGACTTCTACCGCGCCTGCGTGGCCGAGGGGATCAAGCCCATCATCGGCTGCGAGGTATACATGACGCCTCCCGGGCGGTCCCACCTGGACAAGGTCCACGAGTTCGACGCCTCCAGCCGTCACCTGGTGCTGCTTTGCAAAAATGAGGAGGGCTACCGGAACCTGAGCTACCTGGTGAGCGTGGGGTATACCGAGGGGTTCTACATCAAGCCCCGGATCGACATGGAGCTTCTCCTGCAGCACTGCGGGGGACTCATCGCCCTGTCGGCCTGCCTGGCCGGGGAGATCCCCAAAAGAATTTTGAACCAGGGCTACGACAGCGCCAAAGAGTACGCTCTGGAGATGCAGGCCCTCTTTGGGGAGGGAAATTTCTACCTGGAGCTGCAAAACCACGGCATTCGGGATCAGCGGGAGGTGAACCGGGCCCTGCTGCGCCTCCACGAGGAGACGGGTATCCCCCTGGTGTGCACCAACGACTGCCACTACCTGAGCAAGGAGGACGCGGAGACCCACGACGTGCTGCTGTGCATCCAGACGGGGAAGACCGTGGACGACGAGAATCGGATGCGCTACGAGCCCCGGAACTTCTACGTCCGGTCCACCGAGGAGATGGAGAGCCTCTTTGACGGCTACCCGGAGGCGGTGGCCAACACCCAGCGGATTGCGGACCTGTGCGATCTCTCCTTCACCTTTGGCAAGTACCACCTGCCCCAGTTCCCCCTGCCGGAGGGGGAGGAGGACGCCTTTGCCTACCTCCAGAAGCTCTGCGAGGCCGGGTTTGTCCGGCGCTATGGGGACAGCCACCCGGAGTACCGGGAGCAGCTGGCCTACGAGCTGAACATGATCCAGCGGATGGGGTTTACCGACTACTTCCTGATTGTCTCAGACTTTGTGAACTACGCCCGCAGCGTGAATATCCCTGTGGGTCCCGGCCGGGGCAGCGCCGCGGGGAGCATTGTCTCCTACTGCCTGGCCATCACCGACGTGGACCCCATGCAGTACGGTCTGTATTTCGAGCGGTTTCTGAATCCCGAGCGGGTGAGTATGCCGGATATCGACATGGACTTCGGCGACACCCGCCGGGACGAGGTCTTCGACTACGTCCAGCGCAAGTACGGCGCGGACCACGTGGCCCACATCGTCACCTTCGGCACCATGGCCGCCCGGGGGGCCATCCGGGACGTGGGCCGGGTGCTGAACATGCCCTACGCCGACGTGGACGCGGTGGCCAAGCAGGTGCCCAGCGGGCCCAACAACCTGCACATCTCCCTCTCGGAGGCCCTGCGCCTCTCCAAGCCCCTGAAGGACCTGTACGACGGCGACCCCCAGATCAAAAAGCTCATCGACACCGCCCAGTCCTTAGAGGGGATGCCCCGTCACGCCTCCACCCATGCCGCCGGCGTGGTGATTACGAAGGAGCCGGTAGTAAACTACGTGCCCCTGGCCACCAACGACGATACCGTGGTCTGCCAGTACACCATGGTGACCTTGGAGGAGCTGGGCCTTCTCAAGATGGACTTCCTGGCCCTGCGGAACCTGACGGTGCTGGAAGACGCGGTGCAGATGCTCCGCCGGCGGGAGCCGGACTTTGACCTGAAAAACATCCCCGAGGACGACCAGGCGGTGTTCGACATGCTGACGGCAGGGAAGACCAGCGGCGTATTCCAGATGGAGTCGGCGGGGATGACCGGGGTCTGCGTGGGCCTCAAGCCCCAGTCTATCGAGGACCTGACCGCCATCGTAGCGCTGTACCGCCCGGGACCCATGGACTCCATCCCTCGGTTCATCGCCTGCAAGCACGACCCCAAGCTGGTGACCTATAAGCACCCGTCCCTGGAGCCGATTTTGTCCATCACCTACGGCTGCATCGTCTACCAGGAGCAGGTACTGAAGGTTTTCCAGCAGTTAGCGGGGTACTCCCTGGGACAGGCGGACATGGTCCGTCGGGCCATGAGCAAGAAGAAACGCAAGGAGATCGAGCGGGAGCGGCAGTCCTTCATCTACGGAGATCCGGAACGAAAGATAGCCGGATGCGTGGCAAACGGCATTCCGGAGGACACGGCTAAGGCCATCTATGAGGAGATCGACGCTTTCGCCGAGTACGCCTTCAACAAGGCCCACGCGGTGAGCTACGCCATCGTGGCCTACCAGACCGCCTGGTTCAAGCTCCACCACCCCCGGGAGTACATGGCGGCGCTGCTGACCAGCGTACTGGGCAACTCCGATAAGGTGTCCGAGTATATCGCTGAGTGTAAGGATTGGGGAATTGCCCTGCTGCCCCCGGATGTGAACCGCTCCTGCGACAGCTTCACCGTGGAGGAGGGGGGCATTCGCTTCGGTCTGGTGGCCATCAAGAATATCGGCCGCTCCTTTATCCAGTCGGTGATGGGAGAGCGGGAGGCAAACGGGCCCTTCCTCAGCTTTCAGGATTTCTGCCAGCGCCTCAGCGGGGCGGACATGAACAAGCGGGCGGTGGAGAATCTGATCCGCGCCGGGGCCTTCGACAGTCTGGGCGCCCGCCGGTCCCAGCTCATCGCCGTCCATGAGCGGGTGCTGGACAGTATCAGTGACAGCCGGCGGCAGAATCTGGAGGGGCAGATGGATTTCTTCGGCCTCTCCGGGGAGCCCCGTCACACGGAGATTCCCCTGCCGGATATCCCGGAGTACACGGCGGGGGAGAGAATGACCATGGAGAAGGAGACCACCGGCCTCTACCTCTCCGGCCATCCCATGGACGCCTACCGCGGGGCGGCAAAAAAGGTGGGGGCGGTACCCATCGCCCGTATCCATGAGGATTTTGACAGAGAGGACGGCCCTCAGCGCTTCCAGGACGGCCAGCGGGTGACCATCGCCGGCGTAATCACGGCCAACAGAACCAAGACCACACGGAACAACTCCCTCATGGCCTATGTCACTGTGGAGGACGACACCTCCTCTATCGAGCTGCTGTGCTTCAGCCGGACAATTCAGACCTGCGGGGCCTATCTCCGGGTCAACCAGAGCGTGGTGATCCGGGGGAAGCTCTCCGCCCGGGATGAAAAGGCGGTGCAGATCCTCTGCGACAGCGTCGCCCCCCTCACTGAGAACCCTGACGCACTGGCGCTGCCGGGGGAGGGGGAGAACGTGGCCGGCGAGACGGTTTACCTGCGGCTGGAGAGTGCGGAGGGGAGGGACTTCCGCTATTTGCAGCTGCTTCTACAGATGTTCCCCGGCCAGACCCCGGTGAAAATCCGTTTGAAAGATACCGGCCGGCTGCTGGGAGCCTCCTGTACCCTCCGCGCCTCCCTGATAAGGGAGCTGAGGGAGGTGTACGGGGAGGAAAACGTGGTAATCAAGTAGATGGGATGAGAAGTATCAGCGGGACAGTCCTGAGCGGACTGTCCCGCTGTATAATCTTATGGTAGCCTTTCCTGCCGTACCGCTCCGGCAGAGGGAACATCCGTTTTCGGCTCAAGGGCAGAAACGCTCCCATTCCGCCCGGCTGTCCCCGCTGAACCGGGCCGCTCACTCCTCATACAGGGCGCTGATGATTCTGGAATACAGCGTTTCGGCGTCTTTTCGAAACCGCTTTTGCAGCTCTTTGGCCATGGCCTCCTTTGTCACCAGCAGCTCCAGCTTCATCACGCTCTCCTGCTCGTCGCTGAGAGAGAGCGCCACCGTGTAGCTGCCGGAGGGGCGCCGGCTGATCTCGGCCCCGATGAGAGCGTTCCGGCGCAGGCGCTGGTTGTAAACGGCGATGTTCTTCTCCGCCTGCATCCGCACAGAGTAGGGAAGGCTGTCCTCGGTAGCGGCGCTGTTGGCGCGCCCCTTATCGGTGATGGTATACCGCCCGCCGGCAAGGTGCAGATGTTCCGTGCGCACCAGATCGGCCATGCACTGGGAGAAGTCAAAGTAGTCCACGCCCTCGTCGCACATGGCCAGCTCCTGCAGCGCCTCAAAGGGGACGCTGTCGGAGAGGCGGGCGGCAATGTAGAGAATCAGGAATTTGATTTCCAGCCTGCCGCTGATAAAACCGCCAAACTGCGGCATGAAGATCCCTCCTTTTTGGTCGTGGAATAGGGGTTGTTGGATAGAAGTTGGACAGGAATAGTATACCTCCTCTGCGGATGTTTGTACAGAGCGAGTTTTTCTCTCCGCGCACCCTTGGCGGCAAAAGGCATACACTGGAATGAAAGAGCACATCTTTCAACAAGTACTTAATAGGAGGTTTTCCCATGGCCGATAAGATTTTACCCGGCCCCATCAGCAAATGCGCTGACTATAAGGAGGCTGTTTGCATCCATACCAAGAAGATCTATGACTCCTGCCGCGACAAGGACTGCATCGAGGACCTGCGCTTCTACCCCACGGCGGCGGGGCAGGAGGTGCTCAACCGCGCCATGAACGTCAAGGGGGATAAGGCGGAACTCCTTTACACCTATATTGACGTGGAGCCTGTGGCCTTCAACCGGGGCTTCTTCACCGTGGATATGCGCTACTTCTACCGGGTAACCCTGTGCGCCTACGTGGGGTGCCCCCGACCGGTGGAGGTGGAGGGCCTGTGCGTCTTTGACAAGCGGGTGATCCTCTTCGGCAGCGAGGGCAGCGCCAAGATCTTCTCCTCCAAGGTCCGCGTGGACGGCCTGGACCGCCAGCTCCTGGAGCAGAGCAATATGCCCATCGCCGTGGTGGAGGCGGTGGACCCCATGATCCTGGACGCCAAGCTCCTGGAGTGCTGCGACCACCGCTGCTGCGACTGCGACCTGTGCGAGATCCCGCCCTGCGTGTGCCAGTGCTTCAACTGCGATCTCACCATGGGCGACGACTGCCGCCGGGTCTTCATCACCCTGGGCCAGTTCTCCATCGTCCGTCTGGAGCGGGACAGCCAGCTGCTGATCCCCGTACTGGACTACTGCCTGCCCGACAAGGAGTGCACCGGCAGCGGCGGCAACACCAACGGCTGCACCTACGAGGACCCCTGCGAGCTCTTCAGCACCATTGCTTTCCCAGTGGGTGAGTTCTTCCCCCCCAACACGGTGGACTGCGGCTGCTGCGATACCAGACCCGGCTGCGGCTGCGGCCGGTAAGACGAGCCTCAAAAAAAGCTGTGCGCGATGCGCACAGCTTTTTTATGTTGCCCCCGCGGCGGCGGGCCGTCTGAAACCCCTGACGGGCGGTCATGGAATTTGGGCCAGTTTCTCCACAGCCTCCTCCCGGGAGGACAGAAAAAAGAAGTCTGTTCCGCGGTTGGACTCATAGATGAAATCCTGCAGTGGTTTGCTGGTATAGCGGGAGAAGTCGCCGTAGATGGCGGCCTTGACGCAGTAGTTGGTCCATTTTTGGAGAACCTCCCCGGCCAGACCGGTGCTGAGGATAAAAAAGTCCTGGAAGAACAGCGCCTTGTCCAGGACGATCCGCGTCGCTCCTGTCTCGTACCGGACGGTCATCGCCAGTTCCAGGGCGGATTGTGGATCTGTTATAATCTTTTCGTCACTGGAAATAACCGCAATATCCTTTCCGTGGCGGTGTAAAAGCTCGATTTTCATAGTATTCTCTCCTTCGTTTGCCGTACAAGTTCCCACTGGGACGACATCATAGCACACCTTGACCTCCCTGTCAAATTTCTGCCGCCGTTCCGGAGAGGAAGCGGACGATCAGGGGAAAGCGGAGGCCGTAAGAACACTGTGCAGAATATGCGCAGCATTTTTGTGGTCATACCGGGGGACAACCCCTCATAGAGTAGGAGCAGAAAGTTGGACAAGGGGGCATGACCATGAATTACGCCGTCAGCCGCTACCAGGAGGCGTGCTCAATGCTGCCGGAGGAGCTGCGCGCCTGCGCCCTGGCGCTGCCGGAGGAGGCGCAGGGGACAGTGGAGGAGCTGCGGCTGCGGACAGGCTCCCCCCTCACCTGCGCCACACCGGCGGGGGAGCGGCGGTTGGGGCGGCGGCCTGTGGTCCCCGCGGATCTGGAGCAGGTGCTGGACGCGGTCACCGGCTACTCCCGGTACACCGCCGCCGAGACCATGCGTCAGGGCTACCTCACCGCCAAAGGGGGCTTCCGGGTAGGGCTCTGCGGCAGCGCGGTGGTGGAGCGGGGGGAGGTGCGAACGCTCACCGACTTCTCCTCCCTGGCCATCCGCATTCCCCGGGAGCAGCCGGGGATCGCCCGCCCCCTGCTGGAGCAGCTGACAGAGCAGGGCAGGCCCTGCGGCACCCTGATCCTGGGTCCGCCGGGGGAGGGCAAGACCACCCTCCTGCGGGATCTGATCCGCCTGCTCTCCGACGAGCTGGGGCTGCGGGTGGCCCTGGCCGACGAGCGGGGGGAGATCGCCGCCATGTACCGGGGGGCGCCTCAGCTCCAGGTGGGCCGGCACACCGACGTGATGGACGCCTGCCCCAAAGCACTGGCCATCCCGGCGCTGCTGCGGGCCATGAATCCCCAGGTTATCGCCGTGGACGAGGTAGCCCTCCCCACGGACGTGGAGGCCATGGAGCGGGCGGCCCATGCCGGCACGGCCCTCCTGGCCACGGTCCACGCCCGCACCCCGGAGGACCTCCGCCGCCGCCCCCTCCTCTCGTCCATGATGGAGCTGGGCATCTTCCAGCGCACCGTCACCATCCGCAGGGCGGCAAGCGGCGGGAGAAGGTATCAGGTTGAGGAGAATTAGGAATGAGGAATTAGGAGTTAGGAATTAAAGGAAATGCAACATTCAAAGTAATTCCTAATTCCTCATTCCTAATTGAAAAAAAGGGGTGGTACAATGAAACTCATCGGCGCGCTGCTCCTGCTCTGCGCCGCCCTGACGCTGCGGCGGGGGCTGCTGCGGCGGCAGGGGGAGGTGATTGCGGCGGGGGAGGAGCTGTGCCGGGCGCTGGACCGGCTGCACCAGGGGATCTACCGGCTGCGAAGCCCCCTGCCGGAGCTGCTGGCGCTGTGCCGGGAGGAGGCGGCGCTGACCGCCCCCTTTTGGGGAGCGGTGGCGGCGGGGCTCCAGGCCCGCCGGCCCTTTGGAGCTGTGTGGGCGGAGGCCCTGCGGCTGCTGCCGGAGCCCTACGGCACTCTGCTGGCCCCGGCCGGGGCGGCGCTGACGGCAGGGGAGCGGGAGGATCTGCTACTTTTGACAAGGGAGGAAGTGTACCGCGCCGTCCAGGAGGGGCGGCGGCAGCGGGGAGAGCGGGGACGGCTGGTGACGGCCCTGTGCCTCTCCGGCGCGCTGCTGGCGATTGTGGTACTGCTGTGATATGGACATTGATCTGATTTTTAAGATTGCGGCCATCGGCATCATTGTGGCGGTGCTCAACCAGCTGCTGATCCGCTCGGGACGGGAGGAGCAGGCGCTGATGACCACCCTGGCTGGGCTGGTGGTAGTGCTGATGATTTTAGTGCAGGAGATCAGCGATTTATTTTCTTTAATCAAAACTCTGTTTGAGTTTTGATTAAAGAAAATTCGATTGAAACCCGCTTCGCTGGGCTTTCAATCGAGGCTTTTTCCCAAGAGACGGCGCGCCGTCTCTTGGGAAAAAGGTCCAAACCGAGCGCGGTTTGCAGGGTGTTTTTTCCACTTACACGCCGCGGAAAAAACGATTTCAATTTATTTGCGCCGAAGGCGCAAACTCCTTGCGGGGGCACTCCTGTGGAGGGCTTGTTTGCGGGAGGCTCTGGCGGCTGACGGGAAAGGATAAAATTTTACGGGAAGAGCGGGTACAATGATGGAACTGATAGCAAAGACTGCGGTGATCTGTATTGTGGTGTCGCTGACGGCGCTGCTGCTGCAGCGGGACACGCCGGAGCTGGCGCTGCTTTTGACGCTGGGGGCAGTGACGGTGGTGATGCTCTTTGCCCTCTCCTTCTATGAGGAGGTGCGGGATGTCTTTGCCGCCATCTGGCGGCAGTCCGGGCTGGACGGGGCGCTGTTTACGCCCATTCTGAAGATCATTGCCATCTCCCTGGTGACCCGTCTGGGGGCCGACGTGTGCAAAGACAGCGGCCAGGGGGCTCTGGCCTCCCTGGTGGACATGGCCGGCGTGTTCTGCGCCCTTCTGACCGCGGAGCCCCTCTTCTCCCAGGCCCTTGGGATTCTGACCGAGCTGGGGGGATGGGGATGAGGCGAATAGTTTGTCTGCTCCTTCTGGCGTGGCTCTGTATGGGACAGGCCCGGGCCGCGGACCTGCCGGGGGAGCTTTTGGACAGCGTGCCCCCCTCGGCGGCGGACATCGGCGCGGCGGAGGGCTGGGAGCAGGGGAGCCGGAATCTGATTATCCTGATTCGGGACCGGTTCTTTCAGTTCCTGCGCGGAGGGGTGGGGGGCGTGGTATCGCTGCTGCTGGTGGTGGTGCTCTGCGGCCTGGCGGAGACCCTGCTGACGGGCGTGCGGGGCCGGGAGGGCTTCTCCTGCCTGGATCTGGCTGCTGCGGCGGCGGTGGCCATGGTGGCGGCGGGGGACTTCTCCCACCTGATGGGACTGGGGCAGAGAACCGTCCTGGAGCTGGACCAGTTCTCCAAGGTGCTCCTGCCCACCATCGCCGCAGCCACTGCCTCCATGGGTCTGGTGGGCAGCGCCGCCGTGCGGCAGATGGCCACGGTGTTCTTCTGCGACATCCTCCTCACCGCCATCGACCGCCTGGTTCTGCCGCTGATCCAGCTGTACATAGCGGCCCTGGCGGCCGGCAGCATGCTCCGGGACGGACGGCTGGACGCGGTGGCCGAGGCTGTCAAGAGGGTGGTGACCTGGACCCTCAGCGGCATTGTGATGCTCTTTACCCTCTACCTCTCCGTGGCCGGGGCGGTGAGCGGCGCGGCGGACGGCGCGGCGGCCAAGGTGGTAAAAAAGGCCATCGCCGCGGCTGTGCCGGTGGTGGGAAACATCGTCTCCGGCACGGCGGACACGGTGATGGCCGGGGCGGGGGTGCTGAAAAACACCATCGGCGTCTTCGGGGTGCTGGTGGTGCTGGCCACCTGCATACTTCCCTTCCTCCAGATCGCCGTGCAGTACCTCCTCTATAAGGCGGCGGCTCTGGCCGCCGGGACAGTGGCCTCACCCCAGGTGGTGAAGCTGATTGACGGTCTGGGCGGGGCCTTTGGGCTGCTGCTGGGGGCGGTGGGCAGCTGCGCGCTGCTGCTGCTGATCTCCCTGATCTCCTCGCTGATGGTGGTGATTCCATGATGGACGCGGTGCGCATGTGGCTTTTGGGTGTGACGCTGACCTCCTTTTTCCTCTCCCTGGCGGAGACTCTGGTGTCCCAGGATGGGGTGCGGCGTGTACTGCGCCTCAGCGGCGGGGTGCTGCTGATTCTGGTAATGGTCCGGCCCCTGCTGGGCCTCATGGGGGAGACGCCGGCCTTCTCCTTCTCCCGGTACGCGGAGGAAGCGGCGGCTCTGGAGGAAAATTTCGCCCGGAGCCGGGAGGAAACCCTCTCCGCGCTCATAGCCGGGGAGGTAGCCGCATATATATCGGACAAGGCGGAGGAACTGGGCGTTCCCTGCGGCGTCACTGTGGAGGTTGCGGTGGAGGACGGGGTGCCCCTGCCCAGGACCGCCGTAATGACCATTCCCTACCATGCCGGGCTGAGCCAGTGGATGGAGCGGGAGCTGAAGATCGGGGAGGAGGACCAGGTATGGCAAGAGAAGTAGAGGGCAAGCGGGCGGCGGGGGGGATGGCGCTTCTGGCAAAGTACAAGTACGTGATCCTTGTCCTGCTGGCCGGGGTCGTGTGCCTGGCCTGGCCCTCCGGGGACCGGGGAAGCTCCCAGGAGGAGGTCCCCATCGCCGCGGTCTCCTCGTCGGAGCGGCAGGAGATCGTCCAGCTCCAGAGGGAGATGGAAGAGATCCTGGGGAAGATGCAAGGGGTGGGGGAGCTGCGGCTGATGCTGACGCTGGACCAGGGGAGCTCCAAGGCTCTGGCCCAGGACGCCAGCCTCAACTACAGCGGCGCCCCCGCCGCGCCGGAGGACTACAGCCGCAGCGCCTCCACCGTGGTGGTATCCAAGAGCGGCTCCGGCGAGAGCGTGGTGGTCCTCCACGAGACCTACCCCCAGTTTCGCGGTGCCCTGGTGGTGTGCCAGGGCGGGGGGGACCCGGCGGTCCGGTTGGCGGTGATCGAGGCGGTGTCCGCGCTGACGGGCCTCGGTTCCGATAAAATTTCCGTAGTGAAATGGCAATCATAGGGAGGAAGCAGCAATGAAACAGATTTGGAAGCGGAACATCGTAGCGGCCACCGTGCTGCTGTTTGTCTGCGGGGCGGTGTACCTCAACTGGAAGTATGCCGGCAGCGTGGCCGACCCGGTGGCGGATCAGTCCGGGAAGGTGCTGGGCCAGTCCACCCTGGTCAGCGGCGACAACGGCGGTACGGAGAGCGGGGAGGACGGGGCGGACCCCGCCGCCGGCAGCGAACCGGTCAGCGCCTCCGGCGACTACTTCGCCACCGCCCGCCTCACCCGCCAGCAGGCCCGGGACAACGCCATCGCCCTGCTCCGCGAGGCGGCGGAGAGCGAGAGCGCCGACAAGGAGGTGGCCAACGAGGCCGCCGCCGCCATCCAGGTTCTGGCCGGCTACGCCGTGGCCGAGGCGCAGATTGAGAATCTGGTCACCGCCAAGGGCTATCCCCAGTGTGTGGCCTTTATGGGGGACGGCAGCATCAGCGTGGTGGTCTCCACCGGGGCGGAGACCGGCCTGGAGGCCGCCGACGTGGCCCGGATTACGGATATCGTGCTGAACGAGACGGACTATACCGCCAGCCAGATCGCGATTTTGGAGGCGGAGTAGGGCGTTCAAGTGAAATCTTCGGATTTCAGGAGAGGGGCTTGTGCCGCGCTCTGCGCCCCGGGCTTTGTTCCTGCGCGGCAAAGCCCCGCGACGCTGGCCCCGCAAGAGGAATTTTTTCCGAAATGCGGTTTTGGGAAAAAATAATTTCAGATTTTTCGCATCCGCAGACGCGAAACTCTGCCCGGGGCTTTGTTTGCGGCCGGGACCGCAAATGGAGGACGGAAAGAATCAGTTTTTTGATTTCTTCCGTCCTTCCCTTGCTATTTTCCGGCGGGTATGGTATACTACCAAAAAAATCTATGGAAAACCGCCTCCGGCAGGCCGGGGGACACTGATCTGATGAAAAAGGAGCGTCGCCGCTATGAATGAGAGCAGCAGGGACTATGTGATCCACCCGGAGGAGATGGGCGCCATCCACATCTCCGAGGAGGTGCTCAGCGCCATCGCCGCCTCCGCCGCCGCGGAGATCGACGGGGTGGCCGGGCTGATGAACGCCGGCAAGAAGGGGGCCAGCCGGGGGGTAAAGATTACCATCGGCGAGGAGAAGACCATGGTGGATATCTACCTGATGGTCAACTACGGCCAGCCCATCCCCGAGGTGGCCGAGAAGGTGCAGAATGCGGTGGTCTCCTCCATGGAGGCCATGGCGGGCTTCGGCGTGCAGGAGGTCAACGTCCACGTGGGCGGCGTCAGCTTCGCCAAGTGACCATTTTCCGGAGAGACGACGAAAGATAGAGGGAGCAATAGGTAATAGGTATGGTCAGAAGTACTGCCAGAGAGATCGCCGTCCATCTGTCCTACGAGCTCAGCTTTGCCGGCGAGCCGGTGGAGGAGGTACTGGAGCGCCACCTGTCCGCGGAAAACTTCGCCTCCCTGGCCGGGGAGGACGAGGTGTATCAGGAGGCGCCCAAGGGCAAACAGCGCGCGTACATCACCCGTCTGGTCACCGGCGTGGACCAGCACGCCTTCGAGCTGGACAGCTACATCGAAAAATATGCCAGAGGCTGGCGCTTCGCCCGAATGCCTCTGGTGGCCACGGCCATCATGCGGGTAGCCATGTACGAGATTCTCTACATGGAGGACATCCCCAACAGCGTGGCCATCAACGAGGCGGTGGAGCTGTGCAGGAAGTACGAGAGCGACGAGGTGGTCAAGTTCGTCAACGGACTGCTGGGCACATTCGTGAAAGAGGAAATTACACCCGAAATCAAACCCGGTTAGAGAGGGCGGCGCCATTTCTGACGGAAGAGGTCCGGACCGCGCGCGGCCCGGCGCAGCGTTAAGAAAATGTGCCGGCGGCACATTACTGGCACAGGATCCGGCGGCTGCGCTGTCGGGGTAGTACCGCGTAAGAGCAATACGATTCTATTTCACTTACGCCAGAGGCGCAAACTCTGCCGAGGGCTTTTCCAACAGTCTGCGGAGCGTACATTGTGCGCTCTTTTTTATTAGGGAAGCGCTGATTCCATACGCCTGCTCTTGTCGATAGAATCAGTCCTTCCTCAAGATATCAGGGGGGAGATCCATGGAACAGCGCATTTACTCCGTGTCGGAGGTCAACCAGCTGATTAAGTCCATGCTGGACAGCGAGCCCTGGCTGGGGGAGATCTTCCTCCGGGGGGAGATCTCCAACTATAAGCTCTACCCCTCGGGACACCACTACTTCACGCTGAAGGACGCCGAGGGGGCCATCCGCTGCGTCATGTTCAAGGGACAGGCCCTGCGTCTGCGCTTCCGCCCGGAAAACGGCATGAAGGTCATCGCCTTCGGCCGGATCACCGTCTTCCCCCGGGACGGGGTCTACCAGCTCTACTGCAGCGACCTCACCGCCGACGGGGTGGGGGATCTGCATATCGCCTTTGAGCAGCTCAAGGAGAAGCTATACCGGGAGGGGCTCTTCGACAGCGCCCACAAGAAGTCCCTTCCCAGGTACCCCCGGCGCATCGCCATCATCACCAGCGCCGCCGGGGCCGCCGTCCACGACATGATCCGCATCCTCCGCCGGCGCTATCCCCTGGCCAAGGTGCTCCTGCTGCCGGTGCGGGTCCAGGGACCGGAGGCGCCCCCGGAGATCGTGGGGGCCATCCGCTACGCCAACCGCTATCAGGTGGGGGATGTGATTATCACCGGCCGGGGCGGCGGGTCCATCGAGGATTTGTGGGCCTTCAATGACGAGCGGGTGGCCCGGGCCATCTACGAGTCCGAAATTCCCATCATCTCCGCCGTGGGCCACGAGCCGGATGTGACCATCGCCGACTTCGTGGCGGACGTCCGGGCCGCCACTCCCTCCCACGCGGCGGAGATCGCCGTGCCGGACCAGGAGGAGCTCCGCCAGCGCCTGCTCTCCGCCCGCCAGCGCATGGTCCGGGGGGAGGAGAAGCGGCTGACCCTTCTCCGCACCCGGCTCACCGCCCTGTCGGAGAAGCGGGCCCTGCGGGATCCCATGGCCTTTCTACAGGAGAAGCGGATGATTTTAGACTACGCCCAGCGGGCTTTAGCCGACCGGGGCGGGGCGATGCTCAGCGGACCCAGGCAGCGCCTGGGCGCTCTCTCCGCCGCCCTGGACGCCATGAGCCCCCTGGCGGTGCTGGGCCGGGGCTACGCCATGGCCGCCAGGGAGGATGGCAGCGTCCTCCGCTCCGCCGCCGACGTGTCGGCGGGGGACAGGCTCACCGTCACCATGGGCGACGGGGCCATTGACTGTCGGGTTGAGGAGGTAAGAAAGACATGAAAAAGAGCGAGAATAAGAGGTCCTTTGAGGAGAACATCACCCGTCTGGAGGAAATTGTAGCGCTGCTGGAGAAGGGGGACGCCCCCTTGAGCGACTCACTCTCCCTGTTCCAGGAGGGGACGGGACTCGTGGGTGTCTGCAGCGCCATGCTCAGTGAGGCGGAGCAGCAGGTGGTAAAGCTGCAAAAGGGTCCGGAGGGAGCGCCCATTGAATTGCCCTTTGCCGAGGAGTGACATCGATGACCCCCTATATCCATACCGTGCAGTACTATGAGACGGACAAAATGGGCGTCACCCACCACTCCAACTATATACGATGGATGGAGGAGGCCCGGGTGGCCATGCTGGAGGAGATCGGCTGGGGCTACGACAGACTGGAGGCCCTGGGCGTGGGCTCCCCGGTGATAGGGATAAACTGCGAGTATAAGAGCCCCACTACCTTCCCCGACCGGGTGGAGATCACCGCCTCGGTGCTGGAGTACCGGGGCGTGCATCTGGTGGTGTCCTACCACATGCGCCGGCTCTCCGACGGCAGGACGGTGCTCACCGGCACATCCCGCCACTGCTTTATGGGGACGGATGGGAAGCTGCTGCGCCTGCGCCGGGTTCTGCCGGAGTTCGACGCGGTCCTGCGGTCGCTGGTGGAGGGCCCGCCGGCGATGGGGACGGCCCAGGAGGAGTAGAGACAGAATCTGCCGGGAATCGGCAGGCGGGAAAGGGGAGAGGATATGTACGAGGAAACCTACCAGACCTATCTGACGGAGATCGAGGGCTTTTTACAGGGCCTGTTTCTCACCGAGGCGCCCTACGGAAAATTGCAGGAGGCCATGCGCTACAGCCTCCTGGCCGGGGGCAAGCGCCTGCGTCCGGTGCTCTCCTGCGCCTTCGCGGAGCTCTTCGGCGGCGACTGGCGGCGGGCGGTGCCCCTGGGCTGCGCCCTGGAGCTGGTCCACACCTACTCCCTGATCCACGACGATCTCCCCTGTATGGACAACGACGACTTCCGCCGTGGGAAGCCCACCTGCCACAAGGTCTACGGGGAGACCCTGGCCGTCCTGGCCGGGGACGCCCTCCAGCCGGAGGCCTTCACCCTGATCGCCTGCGCCCCGAACCTGACGGCGGAGCAGCGCATCGACGCGGTGACGGTTCTGGCCCGGGCCGCCGGGGCCGACGGCATGGTGGCCGGGCAGGTGCTGGACACCACCGGCATCCCCGCCGACGAGGTTCAGCTCCGGCAGATGTGCCGGCTGAAGACCGGGGCCATGATCCGGGGCGCGGCGGAGCTGGGCTGCGTGGCCGCCGGGGCCTCTGCGGCGGACTTCACCGCGGCGGGGATCTACGCCGACGCTCTGGGCCTGGGCTTCCAGATCCGGGACGACGTGCTGGACGTCATCGCCGATCAGGAGGAGTTCGGCAAGCCCGTGGGCTCGGACAGGGCAGAGGGGAAGGTGACCTTCGTGGACGTGCTGGGTCTGGAGGGCTGCGAGGCCGCGGTGACGGCGTGCACACAGCGGGCCCGGGCCGCCATCGCGCCCTACCCGGGCAGCGGCTTCCTGCTGGAGCTGGCCGACCGCATGGCGGAGAGGATGAAGTGAGCCTATGAGAATCACCGGCAATCGCGTGATTGACTGTGCTCTGGCGGCCTGGCTGATTGCCCAGGTGGCCAAGGTACTCCTGGAGCTGCTTGTGGAGCGGCGGTTTCATCCTGCCCACCTGCTGGCCAGCGGCGGGATGCCCAGCAGTCACTCCGCCTGCGTCATGGGCTGCACCACCGTGGTGGGGCGGATGAGCGGCCTGGGGAGCCCGCTTTTTGGCGTATGCGTGGTGTTCTCCATCGTGGTGATGTACGACGCCTGCAACGTCCGCCGCAGCGCCGGCGACACGGCCCGCCTGGTGAACCAGCTCCTCAGCCGCGTGGAGCTTCTGACGGCGGAGGAGCTGGCGGAGGACTTGAAGATTATCATGGGCCACACCCCCCTCCAGGTTCTGGCCGGCGCCCTGCTGGGCATAGCGGTGGGGCTGGTCTGGTAGAGGAATATAGACACCACAAACAGCGGACTGCATAGCAGTCCGCTGTTTCGGCATATCAGGGCTCAAACTGGAGGTCCGACAGGAAGGGAAGGACGGACCAGGGAACCGGCGCGGCCGGCGCGGCATTTTCCGTCATCAGCAGCCCCACCACAGCGCCGGAGGCGTCGGTCTCGGGAAGCAGGGTAAAAACCGGGTCGTCAGGTTTGATGGTCCAGCCGTTCTCCTCTTTTTGGAGGGTGACATAGACCGATACCGACTCCCCGCCATAGTTGGGTAGCGTCAGACTGGCGCGGCCCCGGGAGACCGGCAGATCCTCGGTGCGCTGCCATGTCTTGCTGTCTGTGGGTTGCCCCTCCGGCTCCAGCCACCAGGGCGGATTTTCCCCGGTGATCTGGGCGGTGAGGCCGGTCACCGTCCAGCCTCTGAGCTGCTTCACCGGCTTCAGGGTGAAGTCCAGGGTCAGATCCTCCGTCCCTTTGGTGGGGAGGAAGCCCATGGCAATATCGCTGTAGGTACATTCCGCCCTCTGGAACAGATTTTGACCGCTGCAATAGATGTAGAGAAGGTCGTCCATGCTGGACTGACGCCTCATGTTCCACACCTGGACGCCCAGCACCGCTACGGCTACCGCCAACGCCAGCACCAGCGTCCCCATTCCCGCCAGCAGGAGTTTCAGCCGCCGGGAGGTCCGGGGAACGGCGGGAGCCGGCTCTTCAATCCCCAACAGCTGGCCCACGGTGAGACCGAAGAGCTTGCTGAGGGCGATGAGCTTGTCCAGGTCCGGGATGGTCTGATCTGCCTCCCATTTGCTGATGGCCTGGCGGGATATCCCCATCTTTTCACCCAGCTCCTCCTGGGAGAGATGCAGGCCCTTTCTGAGCTCCTGAATGTGCTGACCCAATGTCATAGTGGACACCTCCTGATCTGTTGTGTTCTCAGCATACCCGAAAGGAGAGGTTTTGACAACCATCTGCCGCTTTCCTTTTGTCAACCGGCGGTTGCCTGCCCCGGAAGATGTCAAATGCACTAATGGCCAATGAGTTCCCCCATGCCATTAAGTTATATCCGGAAAGAGACTATCCCCCGTCAGACGCAGGAACAGGAGGCCAGCTTCCGGCCCCCTGTTCCTGCGTCGCTTTGTGCCGCACCTCTGTCCACCGCAAAGCAGTCCTCAGCAGGGAAGACCCAACGGGCATTGAACCGCTGTCAGGTCGCCTCTAATGGCTGCCGTTTCAGGTCTGCCAGCTTCCTGTCATGGCGCTCAATATAGGAAAAGGTGTCGGCCAGCGAGAGGAAAAGCCGGGGCTGCCGGTGGTAGAGCAGCGGATTGTCCGGCGTCCGGGTCAGGTTGATGTGGTCCACAGAGATGGGATTGCAGCTCAAATGAATCCGCCACCGCCCGAGAGGAGTACGGATAATGAAATAATCTGCTTCTCTGCTGTATGCAAACTGGCTTTCTTCACATAGGGCAGCTAAATCCTGAACGGATTCATTTTGCCGTTTCCGGCTGGAGATAGGGAAGGAGTACACCATATCCTGCTTTTTTGTGGGTTTGCACAGCTTACATGGTGTGTGTCCTGTATGGACTGCGTCACTGAAGCGGGAAAACCCTCTCAGGTTGGACAGCTCTTTCAGCTTGCGGCAGTCCCGCCGGTGAAAGTTCTTGTATCCGGCCGCAGCCCAAAAGGCATAGCCCGGCTGAGTGAGGGTGAGCAGGTCCGCCCGCTCCTGGTCGGTCATAGTATCCAGTTGGGCGTTCCTGCGCTCCTCCTGGGACTGCTCCAAACGCCGGATGGCCCGTTGCTCCGGGTTCGGCAGATTTTTCTGGGATGGCCCGTTAACCGGCTTGACGGATGGGTAATTTTTTTCAGGATTTTTTACCAGATCCAGCGGAGCCGGCCTGCAAAACTTGCAGGGTCTGCGCCCTGTCTGTGCGCAGGCGTCATAAAAGATGGAGCCCATAATATCATTGGCGGACAGAATATGCGGGCAGTCTCTCCGGTGAAACACCGGGGACGTTTTCGCGTAGACAAAATTGTATTGAGAGCGGTCGATAATGCTCCGGTTTCGCTCCCGCTTGGCCAGGCGATACTCCTCCTTCAGACAGCGGCATGGACGGGCCTTCCCCTGAAAGCAGGGCTTGAATGTGGTGTACCCGGATAGAACCGCGCAGTCCGGAATATCGTCACAGTCTTTTCTGTGGAAAAGTCCGGTATTGCCATCCAACTGATAGGGCATATCCGCACGGAATGGGTCCTGTCTGGAGCTATCCGGGCTTGTCCGCCGTTTCGCCTGTTTCTGTAAATTTTCCTGGGAAAAATCCAGCGCCCGGAGGACAGACCGAATGGTCAGCACATCGTGTTCAGAGCAGTGGGCAAATGTGGGCACAGCCAGTCCTAACGACGCGGCGATTTTGTAAGGATTCTCCTGTATGATACCCTTCGAGGCCAGAACGGGACTCACATGATCCAGCAGAACCCGCTGGGGTACAGAGGGCGGCGTCTGTAAAAGCGGAGTATGAAGCTGTTTAAAAACTTCAGGGGCCTTCTCCGCCCACCAGCACATCACGTCATCTTTATGAAGCCACGCCCGAAAGTCCCGCAGCACTTTGGACAGGGTGGGCCCGGATAAAAAATCCTCCTGGGTTCCGCCCGAAAAGGCCATATGGGACCAGTTGACGGCTTTCGCGGAATCTGGCCGAATTCGGAAAAAAAGGCGATCCAGCGTCTGCCATCCCTCATCGACGCGGAGCGCCGCCAGCTGTGTGGGAGAAATCTTTCTTCCTCTGCCGCAGTACCACTCCAGGTCCATCAGAACATACATAGCGATCCTCCCCTCTGCCTTTTATCAGAAGTATATCAGAAGAATTGTCCTGTAAACCGTACTCTTACTGTCGCTGCGTCTATCCGGGAAACAGAAATTTAAAGGGAGTTTTATGGGACACATCCTGCTGTAATATATAGGTACAGATTAAAAAGGCCAGATAAAAAAGGGGGATATCCAAATGAAAAGAAGAATCGGCTTTTGGGCTGATGGCCAGAAAAATACCGCCAATAGTACCCGGTCCATGTCTAAAAATCCTATTACTGGACCTAAAAAATCTCTGGTACAGATCTATTTTCCCAAGCGTGGCATGAATCTGGCCTACTACAACGACCAGTTCGACCTCCATGTAGGAGATATTGTCTATGTGGACGGCAAGCTGGAGGGCCTGCGGGGGCATGTGACCGCTGTGAATTACAGCTTTAAGATCAAGCTCTCCGATTACAAGCGGGTCATCGCCGTGGCAGATACCCACATCTCCGGCAAACTTCACATGGCCGGATCCCATCTGGTGGCCTTTGATCCCCGAACCATCCCATACAAAAAAATCATCACCTGGTTCAAAGCCCCCGACAGAGAGGATGCCGTCTATGTGTCCGGCAGAGATAACCACGGGTTTCGATTGGATAATCTCAGCGGAATGAAAGCCACCAGCGCCATTGCAGAGCGTGGCCAAGACTACTATGCGGAGACCCGGGTGGTCTATCTCTGCATTGACCGTGGCCACGGACGGGGAATCGTGGAAGGAACTTCCCCTTACGAGATAGAATTTGATTACAGCGGCGGCGAAGTCAAAAATCTCACCTGCAGCTGCTACTGCGGCTATCCCTGCAAGCACGCCTTCGCCGCCATGCTCCAATTGCAAGAGACGCTAAAGCCGCTGGAAGAGAAGGCCGGCTTCGGTTGGAGTGAACGCAGTTACATTGCGGCAATCAGCCAAAGTACCTTTTTCTCTTTTGCCATGGAAGGAAAAACAACCGGCAGCTTTGTGTTCCAATAATTCCGTACACCGCAAAAGTTGCGTCTCAGTATCCAATAAAGAGGGCGGAAGGCCAAAGCAACAGCCTACCGCCCCAAAATTTTCCAAACCCGTCCGTGGTATTTCTGTGGTTAAAAAATCACCTCAGTTTTCACTGAGGTGATTTTCTCGTTGGCACATGCGCCCACTTTCGATACTCGCATTTTGTGGCAGATCAAACCAAATAGCATACATTGTCCTCATCAGAAATCGGGGCTGTTTTCTGTTCCAAGCGGTCAAATCGCTCCTTGATCTCTTCATTAACCCTGGCATCCATGCCAGGGATTTTTTTCAGATCTTCTTCTTTGATGCTGATCGTGGCGATATCATCCTTCTCCCCGTATTGTGGAAAATTAACCAGCCGACACATCTGTGCTGCCCATATTTATCCAGCTTTCAAATACTCGATTCTTTCCATGCTTATAATAATTTTTTGGATCAAATAAGTATGGGTCAAATTTGCTGTAAGCACTGTCCGCAGAAGCGGTTAGCGGTACAATAGCAAAATCGACAGGCTCCAAGGTACAATGACAATTTGGATGATGGGGCTATGGGGGAGTTTTACTTTCCAGAAATAAACATCCGTCCAGCATCAAGCATTCCTGGCAGTGAGAACCTCCCTCTGCGTGATGTATCCCACCTGACCCAATGCGGCCCGTCTGATTTCTACTACAAATAGTAAGCGCAGAATATCTTTCTGCCTGTAAAGAGAAATTGCTGTAAAGTTGTACGTTTGCGTGTATCCAACCGAAAAATTATTATAAAACAAGACAGACCAGCCCCTCGGCGGTCTGTCTTGTTTTATGGTGGAGTTAAACACTCAATATCCGAACTCGTAATGGTGAGGGTGTTGCTCCC
>CANDEH010000003.1 GCA_947383645.1 uncultured Clostridia bacterium
CCAGCCAGGCGCACACCGCGTCATAGGCGAGATGCAGGTACTCATAGCTCCCCCGGTGCTCCACCGCCGCGCAGGTAAACGCCGGCTTCTCCGTGACATCCGGACCGTCTCCCGCCACCACCATCTGGGCCTCCACATCGGCGCTCTCGTAGTCGAACACCTGGTCAAAATAGAGCATCTGAATGGGCCCCGCCTGACGGAGCCCCCGCTTTGCGGCCTCCCGGCGCAGGTCCTCAAAGAGCGTATGGTACTCCGCCACGCCGATGGTGCGCCGGAGGGAGAAGACCTTCTGGGCCGGGTCCTCCATAACGATGACTCTGTACTGATTCTCCACTGCTTTTACTCCTTCCATGCGGAGGGCGTCCGCCTCCATTCGGCGCAGAAGCCCGCCGCCTGCGAGCAGCTCCTCCCGCAGCGCCTGACAGCGCCGCCGGAGCAGAGCGGCCTGATCCGTCTCGCTCAGCCGCAGAAGCGTCCCGATCTCCACAAGGGAAAAGCCGTACTCCCTCCACCGCCGGATGGCGATCAGATCTTTCAGCTGCTCCTGGCGGTAATAGCGGTAGCCGTTTTCCCCCACCGCCTCCGGCCGCAGGAGCCCTATGGCGTCATAGTGGCGCAGCATCCGGGGAGAGACCCGGCTCAGGCGGGAAAACTCGCCGATACTCAGCATGGCGCGCCTCCTTTCGTCTCTGTGATGTCTCATCTGGAACCGGTTCCGTGAAACAGCATAAACCCTCACACTGTGTCAATGTCAAGGGATTTTTCCAAACTTTTTTGATACGCCGCCGCCTCTGTCCTCCCCCGTCCCGCACAGGGTGGGGAGGACTCATCCCCCGCCGGCCTCCCCACCCGGGCTTCCGGCAGAGAGGAACCTGAGAAACGCCTCCGCCGCCAAACTCAGGGGACGGTTCTCATTGACCACCAGGCACACCTGCCGCGGCGGTACAGCCTCATGGAGCGCGATGGCAAAGACCTCCCCGCCCTCCAACGCCTCCCGGGCCAAGATGTCCGGCACAAAGCCCAGCCCCAGATTCTCCCGCACCAGGGGCAGCACCAGATCGGAGGTGGCCGGCTCGATGTCCGCCGACAGCGTCAGCCCATAGCGGCGGTAGAGCGCCTCTAAAAAGTCCCGCGTGGTGGTGCCCCGGGCCAGACAGATCAGAGGGAAGTCCTGGAGCTCCGACAGATGCAGGGGCCGCCGGTTCAGCGCGGCAAACTGGGGCCCGGCCACCAGAACGTCCTGGAACCGCTGGAGGGGCCGCTGGGACAGGGGGTGACGCAAATCCAGCGGCGTGGGGGCGATGGCCAGATCCACCGTGCCGGCCCGGAGGGCCTCCACCGCCTCACCGGAGCTGTTGCCGTTGGTGATGCGGAACTTGATCCCCGGATACTGCTGATGGAACCGCCCCAGGGCGCCGATCAAAAAGCACCGCATAGCGGTCTCCGTGGCCCCCAGGTACACCACGCCGCTGTCCAGATTCACCGTGTCGGTGATCTCCGCCTCCGCCCGCCGCAGCTGCTCGCACCCCGCCTCCGCCACCTCATAGAGCCGCCGCCCCTCCGCCGTCAGGGCGATCCCCCGCCCGGTGCGCAAGAACAGCCGGCACCCCAGCTGCCGCTCCAGCGCGGCCATGGTGTGACTCACCGAGGACTGACTGGTCATCAGATCCTCCGCCGCCCTGGTAAAGCTCCCCAGCCGCGCCGCACAGCAAAACACCCGATAGTAGTCAAAGCTAATCATACCACCCACCCCAAAACATGAAAAATAAATATGTCTGCTATAGAATATTATCACTTTACATCATGAGAAGCAAGGGGTATACTGAAGCAGTAATTCAATTAGGAATTAGGAATTTTCCCGTCAGGGGAGCCGGTTGTCCATGGGGGACAATTCCTAATTCCTCATTCCTAATTCCTAATTAGAACAGGTTTGGGGTAATGCACATGAACAAAGACCTGACCATCGGATCTCCCCGCGCCGCCCTCTGGCGGTTCTCCCTGCCCCTCTTCGGCAGTATCCTCTTCCAGCAGCTCTACAACATCGCCGACAGCCTGGTGGTGGGGAAGTTCGTGGGGGAGAACGCCTTCGCCGCTGTGGGGAACGCCTATGAGGTGACGCTGATCTTCATCGCCTTCGCCTTCGGGTGCAACATCGGCTGCTCGGTAGTGGTGTCCCGGCGGTTCGGGGGGAAGGACTGGCGGGGGATGAAGGGGGCGGTGAGTACCACCTTTATCGCCAGCGGTGCGCTGTGCCTTCTCCTGATGGGGCTGGGGTTCCTCCTCTGCCCGGCGCTGCTCCATTTGATCCGGACCCCCGCCGAGGTCTTTGATGACTGTGTGCTCTACCTGCGCATCTACATTGCCGGCCTGCCCTTTTTGTTCTTCTACAACATTGCCACCGGCATCTTCTCCGCCATGGGGGACTCCAAGACCCCCTTCCTCTTCCTGGCGGCCAGCTCCACAGCCAATATTGCCGTGGATGTGCTCTTTGTCAAGGGCCTGGGCATGGCGGTGGACGGCGTGGCCTGGGCCACCTTCCTCTGCCAGGGGGTCAGCTGCGCTCTGGCCCTGACGGCGGTGCTCCGGCGCTTAAAGACCGTGCCCCACACCGGGAAGGTCCCCCGGTTCTCCCCGTCTCTCTTCCGGGAGATCGCCGCTGTGGCCGTCCCCAGCATTTTGCAGCAGAGCTTCATCTCCGTGGGCAACATCGTCCTTCAGGGGATCATCAACAGCTACGGCCCCGGCGTCATGGCGGGCTACTCCGCCGCGGTGAAGCTCAACAATATGGTAATCACCGCCTTCACCACCCTGGGCAACGGCATGTCCAACTTTGTGGCCCAGAACATCGGCGCGGGGAAAAACGGGCGGGTGCGTCAGGGGTTCAGGGCGGGCCTGGAGATGGTGTACCTGCTGTGCCTGCCCATTCTGGCGCTGTACCTCCTGGGCGGCCGGCAGCTGATCCGTCTGTTTATTGAGGCCCCCTCGGCGGACGCCCTCCGTACCGGCGTAACCTTCCTGCGGATCGTGACGCCCTTCTACCTTGTCGTCTCCACCAAGCTCATCGCCGACGGCGTCCTCCGGGGCGCGGGGGCCATGCGGCGCTTCATGGCGGCTACCTTCAGCGACCTGATCCTCCGCGTAACGCTGGCATACGTCTTCTCAGCCCTCCTGCACCTGGGATCCACCGGCATCTGGTGCGCCTGGCCGGTGGGCTGGAGCATCGGGACAATCCTGTCGGTGCTCTTCTACCGCCGGGGAAGCTGGCACGAGGACAAGCAGGGCGGAGCGTGCGCGGAATAGCGGACCTGTAATCCCGGGACTGTGCCCGACAGACCGAAGCGGCGCTCTCACCTTTTGTTCCCTCCGGGGGGCCAGATCAGAAAAAGTCACGGAAATTCTACGAATTTCCGTGACTTTTGCAAATCTCCCCCTTTTGCGGGAGGACCGCTATCGTCTCCACTGCCGGTCTGAAGACAGGAACTTCGAACAGAGGCACGCACCTCATCCGCCGCCGCAGGCCGGAACCATCAGGAGCTTGTCCGCGCGGCGGATCCGGATCACCGGCGCATCTGTCTGACGCGGACAATCAGGAGCGCGGCAGCGGCGACAGCCAGAGCAACCGCCGCAAAGAGGGGAGCAGAACTGCGCTTTACCTCCTCCTCCTCTTGGGGCTGCAAGGTGGAGTCAAAGAGATCCTGAGCGGGAAGCGGAGGCGTCTCCCGGCTCTGGACAGCGCCGCAGAGGGTGCAGACCGCTTCCTGCCGCCCGGGCTGCTCAGCGGTGGGGGCCAGGGTCTCCGTCCAGCCGCCCCAGTGGTGCTGAAAGAGGGTGTAATTGTCGGTCTCCTGGTATCCGCAGGCGTCACAGGTCCGGGTGGTGTAGCCGAAGGTATCGCAGCCCGCCGGCGTGACGGTCTCGGTATAGCCGGGATTCTGGCAGTTGTGGGGCCGCAGGTCCACCGTGTAGTCAAAGACCTCGTTGCGGGTGAAGGTGTCGGTGTTGCCCCCGTTGATGAAGTTCCAGTTCATGATCTCGCCGATAAAGCCGTTGCAGTAGGCCCGGCGGTTCGTGTTGTCCTCAAAGAAGGTGATCTGACCGGCGACCGTGTTGCCCGTGATTTCCCCCTGAAAATCCAGACCGGCAGGGTAGAAGATGTACATCCCCACTAGGCCGCCGTTGTGGACATAGCCGTGGTCGGAGTCATAGCCGTCGATAGTCACCGTGCAGTCCTTCACATTCAGGTGTCCGGCGGCGTAGGCCCCGCCCATGAACTGCTCGTCCCGGGTCTGGGCGTCCGTATCGGTACAGATAAGCGTGAAATCCCCGCGGCAGCTCTCCAGGGAGCCGTTTCCGTACCCCACAAAGCCCCCCACGCCAAACATCCGGTCGTGGGCGGACAGATCCAAAACGCCCTGCGCCGTACAGTTGGCGATGGCGCTGTCCTCGGTATAGCCGGCGATAGCGCCGATGAAGCAGGGGACGTCGGCCTCCACCCGCACCCTCACGTTCCAGAGAGCCAGATCGTGGACACTGGCCCCGGTGAGCGTCCCGAACAGGCCGGAGAACGAGGTGTCGTAGGTCTTGTAATTGCCGTCGTAGGTGGTGGCCGTAGCTGCTCCGACGGTGGTGATTGTCAGGTTCAGCAGAGCATACCCGCCGCCGTCCAGCTCGCCGGAGAAATCCAGCGGCTCCCACGCCTTTCCCGCCATGTCGATATTCCCGGTAAGCCGGTATGCGCCGGAGGGGTTGTCCCGAATGGCCAGAAGGTCCTCATAGGAGCCGATCTCGATATACTGGGGCGCAGACTCCGCGCCCCAGGCGGTCCCGGGCAGGGAGATCAGCAGGATCAGGATCAGCAGGAACACGTTCAGACGTTGTGGTCTCACGGTATACTCGCTCCTTTCATGGGAAACCGGCGCTGCCGGAGGCAGCGGTTAGGACAGGTTAAAAAAATTCACCAGCCGGGACCGGCCTGCGCCGTCATTCTGAAAAATCCGGCTCCGCCTTCCCCCGCATATGCCCTACGCCCCGCCAAACACCTCGTACTGCTTCTTCGGCCCGCCGCAGACCGGACAGCGATCCGGAACGCTGTCTCCCGCCATGACATAACCGCAGACCGGACAGACATAGATCCGATCCTCCGCAAAATTTTCCATATCGGCCGCCTGACGCAGGAGCGCCATATGCACCTTTTCCGCCATAGCCGCGCCGGTGTAGGCCTGCTCCGCCAGGGGGCTGCCGTGCTCCCCCGCGTACTCCGCGATCATCCGGTACAGGTACTGGTATTCAAAGGCTTCCCCGGGTATATACGTTTGAACCGACTCCGCAAAGGGCGCGGGACGGTCCAGAACCGAATAAAAGCTCCGGGCATGATAGTATTCCGAGGCGGCAAGGGCCCGGAAGAGCGCCGCGATCCGATCCAGCCCTCTGCGCTCCGCCCGGTCCGCGAACATCAGATAGCGGAAATGCGCCAGCAGCTCCCCCTGTACGGTCTCCTCCAGCTTCTGCCGCAGAAGGCCGTCCGCCCGCTCCCTGCCGTAGCAGTCCTCAGGGAGGTCTGTGATTCGGTACTTCAGCGTCCCCTCCTCCATATGGAAATGGACAATATGGTGCTCCACATCACAGGCGCGGATATCCTTCGACACATCCTCGATCATCGCGCCGCCCCCGCCGGTGCAGATCAGCGGGATGCCGTCCGCCTGATCTGTAAACCGGGAGTGCACGTGGCCGCAGAGCAGATACTTTACCTTCTCCCGCCAGGGTCCGTAGGCGGCCCGCAGGCGGGCAAACTCCTCCTCGGACACGCAGTTTTGGATAAAGTGGTTTGGAACGGGGATGTGAAAGGCAATGACCGCCCGCCGCACCTCCGGCCTGGCCAGAACCTGTTTCAGAAGCGCAAGCCCCTCCTCCTCAAAAGAGCGGGCTGCGTTGTCCAAAGCGATCACCGTGAAATCATCTGCAAGCAGCGCATAATTTTTTGCGCCGAAGTATTCGGAGTACGCGCCGGTGTCGTGATTTCCCCGCAGGGCGTAGACGTCGTTTCCCGCCAGCGCCTCCGTCAGATCCCGCATCATCCGGTAGTGGCGCCCGGTTCCCGCCGGAACCAGATCGCCCACGATCAGCGTGATGTCGTCGCGGCCGCTCTCCTCCAGGGCGCCCGCGTACACCTTCATGTTGTACGTTCCCAGCCCCTCGCATCCGGGATCACCAATCACGCCCATGGAATGCACATTTTCCAGCCGGACGACCGGATCCTGCACCTTTACAATCCTGTTTTTACCCATAATATTGCCACCTTGAGCCTCTCATTTTGAATCTCTGCAACCTGTCCGAACATTTAACGGGGATCCTGCTTGTTTTACTCTGGATTTAAATGAGCCATCTCTTACTCCGGACCAGCCAGACCAAGAAGATACTGTAAAAAGAGAATTTTTACTCGATATAATCTGAAATTATTGCCTTAAAGCGGCGGAAAATTGACCGCACAGTATATGTAAATGATAAAAGCCTTCCGCTGTGATATATAAATCATACCACAGTCCCTCAAAAAATGAAATACTGCTTCACACGATTTCCCGAAAATCCGTCAATTACTGAGGACGCTTTCAAATTCTTGCTTTTAGGGCTTGTTTGAAAATTGTCAACACGCCCAAACGGCGGTTCTTTTTCCGCCATACTGCGTTAAAAATTCTGGAAATACACAAAGTGTTTCTGCAAAAATTTGCCTTGTCCGGCGAAAAAATCCCTTGCCGTTGGGCATATTGCCAATTTTCAAACAAGCCCTAAGCCCTAGAGAGAAAAGAGAATGCGGCATAAACAATCGAATTACCACCATCAGCCGAGAGCCTGGCGGCGGCGAAACCGAAAATCCCCGGCTGCGGCGCGGAGCGGATCGACAGCGGGAAAACAGAAAATACGGTTGCCATATGGCCTGAGGTCTGGTAAAATAGGGCTGCTTTACAGGCGGCAAAGGCACAAGTGCGGCTCGGGAGACTGCCTACGTGCGAAGGATTTGATCGAGAAGGAGCATACGGCTATGGAGAATCATCGCCCCAGGGGTCGGGAGAAGCATGTGACCGGTCCGGGCAAGACGGTGGAGAAGCGCGGAGCGGGTCTGGGAACCGGGCCGGTAGGGGATGCCGGCGCTTATGCGGACCGAAAGCAGCAGGGACAGAGCGCCGGCCGGCGGAGCGCCGGGACCAGGGGCGGCGGCGGGCTGAAGCTGATTATTCTGCTGCTGGCGGTGCTGCTGGGCGGCGGCGGCAGTCTCACCGCCCTGCTGGGCGGGCAGCAGCCCGCCTCCCCCGCGCAGACGCCCTCTGCGGGACAGCAGCAGATCCAGGGGGGCGGCGTCAACTGGGCCCAGGTGCTGGGCGCGGGCGGCGGCCTGAACAGCGGCGCCGTCTCCTCCGGCTGGCAGGGGCAGGCCAACACCGGCCGGCTGGACACCTCTGTGGCCCCCGGGGCCCGGGAGAAGTACACCGAGCTCCTGGGCAATGGCCGGGACACCGCCACCATCATGGTCTACATGTGCGGCACAGACCTGGAGTCCCGCAGCAGCATGGGCACCTACGACCTCCAGGAGATGCTGAACGCCAAATTCGGCGATGAGATCAACCTCCTCATCTACACCGGCGGCTGCAAGGGCTGGAAGAACAACGCGGTGAGCAGCACCGCCAACCAGATCTGGCAGATCAAGGGCGACAAGCTGATCTGCCTGCGGGACAACCTGGGCAGCGTCTCCATGACCGACCCGGGGACCCTCTCCGGCTACATCCGCTGGTGCGCCCAAAACTACCCGGCCAGCCGGTACGAGCTGATCCTCTGGGACCACGGCGGCGGCTCGGTCAGCGGGTACGGCTACGACGAGAAGTTCGCCTCCAGCGGCTCCATGAACCTGGCGGGGCTGGACGCCGCCCTGAAGAGCGGCGGGGTGCGGTTCGACTTCATCGGCTTCGATGCCTGCCTCATGGCCACGGCGGAGACCGCCCTGACCATGGCCCCCTACGCCGACTACCTCATCGCCTCGGAGGAGACGGAGCCGGGGGTGGGCTGGTACTACACCGACTGGCTCACCGCCTTCGGGGAGGACCCCTCCATGCCCACCATCCAGATCGGGAAGCGGATCGTGGACAGCTTCGTGGAGACCTGCGCCCAGAAGTGCCGGGGGCAGTCCACCACGCTGTCCGTGGTGGACCTGTCGGAGCTGGAGGCGACGCTGCCCCAGGCGCTGGCGGACTTCTCCCGGTCCACGGTGAAGCTCCTCCAGAGCAAGCAGTTTGAGACGGTGGCCGCCGCCCGCAGCGGGACACGGGAGTTCGCCCGGTCCAGCAAGATCGACCAGGTGGACCTGGTCCATCTGGCCAGGAACCTCGGCACCAGCGAGAGCGAGGCCCTGACGGAGGTCCTGCTCAGCGCGGTGAAGTACAACCGCACCTCCTCCGACATGACCAACGCCTACGGCCTCTCCATCTACTTCCCCGGTCAGAAGATGTCCATGGTGGACCGGGCGGCCACCACCTACCGGCAGATCGGCCTGGACGAGGACTACACCCGCTGCATCCGGCAGTACGCCAGCATGGCCGCCAGCGGACAGGCCGCCTCCGGCGGCGCGTCCTCGCCCCTGCCGGCCCTGCTGGGCGCCTCCGGCGGGAGCATTGGCTCGGACATGGTCACAGCGCTCCTGGGGGAGTTTCTCAGCGGGAGCTTCGGCCGGGTGGCCGGCCTGACGGAGGACAATTCCGACTTCCTCAGCGACCGGGCCCTGAGCGACGAGGACATGGCGCAGTACCTACAGGAGCACCGCTTCCCCGCCGAGGCGCTCATGTGGCAGACCGGGGCGGACGGCAGGCCGGCGCTGGTCCTCAGTGAGGCGCAGTGGGGGATGGTCCAGGCCCTGGAGCTGAACCTGTTCTACGACGACGGGGAGGGGTACATCGACCTGGGATTGGACACCGTCTTCGACTTCGACAGCGACGGCGGCCTCATCGGGGAGAACGACGGCACGTGGCTGGCCATCGACGGCCAGCCGGTGGCCTACTACCACACCGCCACCGTGGACGACGGGGAGAACTATGCCATCACCGGCCGTGTCCCGGTGCTGCACAACGGCAGCCGCGCGGAGCTGATCCTGGTGTTCGACAGCGAGACGCCCTACGGCTGCGTGGCGGGGGTACAGCCGGTCTATCCGGCCGGCGAGACGGACACCGTGGCCAAGAGCCAGACGGAGCTGCAAACCGGGGACACCATCGAGTTTTTGTGCGACTACTACAGCTACGACGGGGACTATCAGGACAGCTACCTCCTGGGGGAGCCGCTGACGGTGACGGAGGAGGCGCTGATTATCAGCGACGTCCCTCTGACGGGGACCACCCGGGCTACCTACCGCTTTACCGATCTGTACGGCCAGCACTACTGGACGCCGGTGATCCCGGAGTAGGCCGGAAAATGAGAAGAGAGACGCGCCGCAGGCCATAAGGCCCACTGCGGCGCGTCTCTTTACAATTGCCCCTCGCCGCCCGGGAACCTCACCGGCGGCTTTCCGTCGAAATCAGCTGGTGCAGCCCCACGTGGGTCAGATCCCGGGGCTCAAACCGGATCAGGTGGAACACCGCCTGCATCACCAGCCCGTTGCCCACCAGGAACAGCACCGTGCCCGCGCCCACCTGTCCGCCCAGGAGCCAGCCCAAAAAGCACACCGCGGCGGAGATCAGGATGGACACGCCGCCGATGGGCACCCGCCGGAGGCGCTTGCCCAGCCCCACCAGCAGGGCGTCCCGGGGACCGCAGCCCAGGCACGCGGACATGTACAGGTACTGGGACCAGGCCATCAGCGCCATACCCGCCAGCATCGCCAGCGCCCCCGCCCACCACACGGTGATATCCGGCAAAAGCCCCAGCGCGTCGTAGAGGTCGAAGAAGGCCCCCACCAGCACCGCGTCCAGCAGCGTTCCCAGGCCGATGGGCTCCCGGAGGAGCAGGTCGGCGGCCACCACCAGGAAGCTGACGATAATAGATACCTGTCCATATGTCAGGGGCAGGTGGTTGGCCAGCCCCAGGTTGAACACGTTCCAGGGGGCCTGACCGATGTTGGCCTTCACGGTGAGAAAGTTTCCCAGGGCGAACACCGCCAGCCCGGCGGAGGCCAGCAGGGACCGCCGCAGCAGGGCGGCGGGGGGAATGGTCAGACGCATGGCGGTTCTCCTTCTACGATTCATGGGATTCGGCGGCGGGCCGGGCGATCAGCTGATGGATTCCCAGGTGCACCAGCCCCCGGGGTTCAAAATGGGCGATGTGGAACACGGCCTGCATCACCAGACCGTTCCCCAGGGCGAACCACAGCGTTCCGATGCCCACGCCGCCCCCCAGGAGCCAGCCGGCCAGGCAGGCGGAGGACTGGATGAGGATCTCCGCCGCGCCGATAGGGAGGCGCTTCAGCCGCTTCCCCGTCCCCACCGTCAGCGCCGCCCGGGGGCCGCAGCCCAGACAGGCGGGCATGTAGACGAGCTGCCCCGCCGCCATCACCGCCATGCCCAGGGTCATCAGCGCCAGCCCGCCCCAGAGATTTTGCAGCGGGGGCATCAGGCCGAAGCTGTCCAGCAGGTCGTAGAGGGGCCCCACCATCAGCGTGTCCAGCAGCATGGTGACCCCGATGGGCTCCCCCAGCAGCAGGTCTGTCAGCACAATCAGAAGGCTGATGGTCACCGTGGCCGCCCCGTAGCTCAGGGGCAGGTGGAGGCTCAGCCCCATGCACAGCACGTTCCAAGGGGCTTGGCCCACGTTGGCCTTCACGGTAAAAAAGTTTCCTATGGCAAATACGGCCACCCCCAGGGCCGCCGTCAGCACCCGCCGCAGCAGGGCGGGGAGGGGAAGGGCCAGGCGCACGTTCTCTCTCCTCCTCACATCACAGACGTCTTGGGAAGGACTGAATAAATCGGCAAGATGCCGCAGGCGCATTTAAACAGTGCTTCCCTTGACTGTCCCCTACATACTACGCGATTTCCCCCGAATTTGCAAGACTGTCCGCGGGGAAAGCCCCCTTTTTTCCCCACTCTACGCTCCGTCGGGTGACAAACTCCGCTCCATAGGCTATACTGGAGCCACCACAGGAGGGGAGGCGGACCCATGGACCCACAGAAGACCGGGCAGTTTATCTGCATCCTGCGCAAGCAGCGGGGCCTGACCCAGCGGGAGCTGGCGGAGGCCGTCGGCGTCACGGACAAGGCGGTGAGCCGCTGGGAGCGGGGCCGGGGCCTGCCGGACGTGTCCCTGCTCAGCCCCCTGGCGGCGGCCCTGGGCACCTCCGTCACGGAGCTCCTGGCCGGGGAGCCCCTGACGGCGGAGGAGCGGGGAGCGCGGAGCGACAGCGTGCTCTTAGAGGCCCTGCGCTACACCGGCAGCATGGGGCGGAAGACCGCCGTTTTGCTGACGGCTCTGGCCGGCGTGTTTCTGCTGCTCCTGCCCCTGTTCACCGCGGGCCGGCGCCTGGTCCTCCGCCTGACCGGCGCGGCACTGCTGGCCCTGGCAGTGCTCCTCGCCAGGGGCCGCCGGCCCGGTTTCCTGGCGGCCTGGCGGCGGGCTCTGTCGGAGCGGCTGGTCCGCCGCTCCACGGCGCGGGTTCTGACGGCGGTATTTTTCGCGGCGGCCCTTGGGCTGGAGCTGACCCCCTGCGGCGCAGTGATGCGCTTCGGGTATCAGGCGGAGGACGGCAGCATCGGCTTCGTGCGAAAGACCTACTCCTACTTCAGTCTGCTGCCGGTGGGCTACGGCGACTTTTTCCCCCTCCTCACCGGAATTTTGACGGCGGCGCTGCTGCTTCTGAGCCTGATCCGTCTCCGCCGGGACAGCCGGCGCACGGGCAGCCTCCTCTTCCTCGGCGGCGTGCCGGCGGCGGTGTTCTCCCTGCTGCCGCCCGTGCTCTTCGGGGCAGAATACTTCTCCGCTGCGGGCAGCGGCATCACGGCGTGCCTGTCCTGCGCTCTGCTGGCAGTCATCCTGGCAAACCGCTGAAACGGCCCGGCGCCCCCCCGCCGCCCTGCCGCCCCCTCGCGCCAGCCCGCTCCCCCGCCGCCGAACTGTGAAGTACCGCCGCCTCTGCGGAGGCGGCGGTACTTTTTTACAAAATTGTGAATTAACATAACATCCTCTTTTCAAGGGGGCTGCCGTGTGCTATAATGCAGAGGTATCTGTGTCGAATTTTGCTGAATCGGGGAACCTTTCCCACCCGGACAGCGTCCAAACATGAAAACCGGCAATTTTCCCCGCCTCCTTTTTGCCGCCTCTCATGTGAATCAACTGTATAGGAAGCACTGATTCAATCAACGTGTGCGGCAAGGCGTGCGCGTCGATGTATTCACTGTTTCCTATAAGCAAAAACAGGCAAAAAGCTGACGCAAGAAATCGAACGTGTGGAGTGTGCGCCCTATGATGAAACGACTTTGCCCGCTGCTGCTGGCCCTGCTGCTGACTGTCGGCCTTCTGCCCCCCGCCGCCCTGGCCGACGCGGAGACCATGACCATCAGCGACGAGGGCGTGGCGCTGATCCAGGACTTTGAGAGCTACCGCCGCTTCGCCTACGAGGACGGGGGCAAGTGGTACATCGGCTACGGCACCCTCTGCGGCCGGGACGAGTTCCCCGACGGCATCACCCCCGACGAGGCGGAGGCGCTGATGCGGGCGCACATGGTGGACATGGAGGCTAAGCTCAACAGCTTCCTCAAAAAGTACGATATCCGTCTGGAGCAGCACCAGTACGACGCGCTGATGAGCCTGACCTACAACCTGGGCACCAGCTGGATCAACCCCGCCTACCGCCTGTGCCAGTACCTGATGAACGGCATCGGGGGCTACAGCGAGGAGGAGGTGGTCAACGCCATCGCCTCCTGGTGCCACACCGGCCGCACCCCCGTCCACGGCCTGGCGGTCCGCCGGCTGAAGGAGGCGTTTCTCTTCCTCTACGGCGACTACGACAACGACGGCGACGAGGCCTACACCTACGTCCACTTCGACGTCACCGCCGAGGAGATCGACCACAGCACCGTGTTCTACCCGGTGAACACCTGCTACGGGGAGCTGCCCACCCCCACCCACCCAGGCCGCTACTTCCGGGGCTGGTACACCGACAGCGGCGTCCGGCTCACCGGGGACGACATCGCCCAGACCCCCCTCACCGTCTCCGCGGACTGGGGCAGCAGCCCGGCGGCGGACACCGGCGTCCAGTCCACCCGGTGGGACAACCCCTACTCCGATCTGAAGGAGGGGGAGTGGTACTACTCCTACATCAAGAACCTCACCCAGGCCGGGAAGGTGGACGGCTACCCCGACGGCACCTTCCAGCCGGGGAAGATCATCACCGCCGGCGAGGCGCTGAAGCTGATCCTCCTCACCGCCGGCTACGAGGAGCAGGCGCCCACTACCGAGCACTGGGCCAGCGGCTACTCCCGCCTGGCCCAGGAGCAGGGCTACCTGCCGCCGGAGGAGCTCACCGACCTGGACGCCCCCATCCGCCGGGAGCTCATCGCCCAGCTGGCGGCCCAGGCCCTGCACATCCCCGAGGCGAAGAACGCCTCCCCCTTCACCGACTGCGACACCCCCTATGTCCGCGCCCTCTACGAGGCGGGCCTTGTGACGGGGAGCTACGACGGGCAGAACAGACTGGTCTACCTGCCCCGGACGGGGATCATCCGCTCGGAGCTCTGCGCCCTGGTGTGGCGGATGCTCCAGTACGTCCCCGGTACCACCCGGCCCCAGCCGGACCCGGAGCCGGAGCCCCTGACCCCGGAGGAGCTGGGCTACATCGAGTACCGGGACAAAAAGATCCCCCTGCTCTACGACGTGGAGAAGTGCCCCTATGAGCGGGATCTCTTTCGCCTGGAGGGCAGCTTCATGCGCTACGACGACCGGGACGTGGACTCCTACATCGGCATCGACGTCTCCAGCTACCAGGGGGATGTGGACTGGCGGAAGGTGAGGCGGTCCGGCGTGGAGTTTGTCATGCTGCGGGTGGGCTTCCGGGGCTACACCCAGGGGACGCTGAACCTGGACACCTGCTTTGTGGATAACGCCATCAACGCCGCCGCCGCGGGGCTGCGGGTGGGGTGCTACTTCTTCTCCACCGCCACTAACGCCGCCGAGGCCGTGGAGGAGGCGGAGTACCTGCTGGAGACCATCCGGGGCCTGCCCATCGACTACCCGGTGGTCTACGACTGGGAGGCCAACAGCAAGTCCTACCGCAACTACGGCCTGGAGCCGGAGGTGCTCACCGACGCGGCCATCGCCTTCTGTGAGCGGGTGGCGGAGGAGGGGTACATCCCCATGGTGTACTTCAACCTGCCCACCGGCTACCTGCGCTATGAGCTGGACCGGCTGACGGACTACGACTTCTGGTTCGCCTACTACCCCAACGAGGACTCCATGTACCCCACCATGTACTACAACTACCAGATCTGGCAGTACAGCGACCACGGGAGTATAGAGGGGATAGACGGCCGGGTGGATATGGATATCGCGTTCAAGAGGTGGTGAGAAAACCGCGGCGGAAAGCCGCCGCCCCCTCTCATCTTCCCAGTAAAAACATAAAGGTAAAAAAACCGCAGCCGGTTCCGAAGGGGACCGGCTGCGGCCGGTTCTGGCGGAGACTGCCGAATACCCGCCCGCCGCCGCTCCTCTCAAAAAATAAACCGCTCCGCCGGAGAAAATTGTTGTTCCGGCAGTGGACAATTCGCAGTTCCGATGGTAAAATAAGAATGCTAAATTGGGGTGTTGCGCGCTGGACGCGGCGTCCCTCTGAGTTTGGGAGGTTTATAGCATGAAACGCAGAGCGCTAAGTTTCATTATCGCCCTGGCTCTTTGCCTGAACCTGTGCCCCGTGTGGGGTCTGGCGGCCGGCGGGGAGGCCGGCGGCGGGCCGTGCCCGCATCACCTGACGCACACGGATACCTGCGGGTATGTCCCGCCGGTGCCGGAGCAGGCCTGTACCCACAGCCACGGCGATGACTGCTATACGACGGAGACGAACTGTGTGCACGAGCACACGGCCGAGTGCTATCCGGCTTCGGAGAGCGATCCCGAGGGGGCCGAACCGGCTCTCTGTGCCCACGTGTGCACGGAGGAGAGCGGCTGCGTCACGCGGACGCTGTCCTGCCGGCACAGCCATGACGATACCTGCGGCTATGTCCCGGGGGAGCCCGGCGCACCGTGCACATACGTCTGCCGGATCTGCCCCATTGAGGAGTTGATCGGCGAACTGCCCCCCAGCGTCTCGCCCTCCAGCAGCGGGCAGGTCCAGGCGTGCCTGGATGAAATTTTCGCCCTGTATGACGAGCTGACCCCAGACGAGCAGCAGCAATTGGACCTGTCCCCCTGCGCCGCCCTGCTGGAGCAGATAGACGGCATGGCTGCCGAGGTACTGAGCACCGACCCTGTTCAGAAGTACATACTGGGTAGCGATGAGACCATTGGCACCGCGCAGGTGGTGGATACACCCTACATCATCGACACCAGGGAGTATACCCTGACCGGACTGGGAGCAAGCGCCGTACAGGTCGCCGCAGGGGGCGAGCTGGAGCTCCAGGGCACAGTCGTCGCCACAAAGGGCATCGGCGTGCAGGTCGAGTCCGGCGGCTCCCTGCGCATCACAGGGACCACGTACATAGAGGGGTCCTCCTACGCGCTGGACGTGGTCTCCGGCGCGGATGTACGCCTCTCCACCGGCAAGTACTTCGGCAAAAAGGCCGCGATTCGGACGGCCGGCGATTTTGCCTCCCTGCTGTCCCCGAACTGCGCCTTTTTTGACGAGAGCGGCAGCCCGATTCTGCTGTCGGACCTAGCGGCGGTCAGAACCGTCGTCGTCGGCCAGTGCGCGGGCCATTCAAAGGACTATGATGCACACGTGACCGGCGCCACATCCCACACCTGGAGATGCCTGTTCTGCGGCACGGAGCAATCGGAGCAGTGCGACTTTACCTTCGATACGGAGGGGAGGGGTGTCTGCGCCTGCGGCAGCGTGCTCACAATCGTCGTTGACGAGAGCGATTTAACGGGCCTGGTCTACGACGGCACGATCCAGGCGGAGGATGTCAAAATCACGGTTGCCCTGGCCGACGGCTCAGCCGATCTGAGGAAGGACACCGACTACAAGGTGGAGTACGAGCCCCGTAAGGACGCCGGTGAAATCAAGGTGACGGTTACCGGCGTCACCTTCACCGGAACCTTCACCCGGACCTACCGGATCGAGCAGGACCAGCCCGGGATCCGCTGGGACGCCTCCGCCTTTGCGGTGGACTATGACAGCGAGGGCCGCCCGGTGGACAGCGCCGTCCTGCCCCACATTACCATCACCATAAAGGCCCCCAACGACGAGGATCTGCACCCGTACCTCAGGTACGCCTACAAAAAGGACGGGGATACGGAGTTTACGGAGGGCCTGCCGGTGAACGCCGGCGAGTACCAGCTCAAGGCGTACCTCCCGGAGAGCAACAACTATAAGGCGGCGGAGACGGATCCGTGCCTGGCGCTTACCATCAACAAAATTGACGCGCTGATCGACGCGCCTGTGCCCACCCGGCCCACCTATGACGGGAACTCCCACGAGCTGGTCACGGCGGGCGCGGTGCGGAGGGGCGCGGTGATCGAGTACGCCCTGGCCCAGGCGGGCCCCTACTCCGCGGATATTCCCACCGGTGTCCACGCGGGCGGCTATGCGGTCTGGTACCGGATCGCGGACACGGAGAACTACACCGGCAGAACGGCGACGGAGGTGCCCGGCGTGGAGATCCTGCGCAAGCCGATCACGCCGGATGTTGTGCTGTCGGAGTACACCTACCTGTATGACGGCGGATACAAGCAGCCAAAAGTGACCGTCAGGGACGAGGACCATGTGACCGTCCTGCCGGACACCGAGTACCAGGTGGCCTATCAGGACAACCGCAACGTGGGCACGGCGAAAGTGGTTGTGACAGACCAGCCCGGCGGCGACTATGCTTTGGAGGAGGTCGAGGTCCCCTTCCAGATCACCTCCCGGACCCAGGAGACGCTGTCCATCACCGGCAAGCCCAACACCGTCACCTACGGGGATAAGTTCACCCTGGGCACCTCCGGCGGATCCGACAGCGGCGAGGTCACCTGGGAGATCACGGAGGGCCGGGACGTTGCGCAGGTGGACCCAAAGAGCGGCCAGATCACCGTTGTGGGCCACGGCGCGGCCACAGTCAGAGCCACGAAATCCGGCGGGAACAACTACGAGGACGCCACCGACTCCTGGCCGTTCACCGCGGATAAGCGGCCCGTCACCGCGACGGTGACGGCGGAGGATAGGCCCTATGACGGCAGTCGGGACGCCGTTGTCCGCGCCGTGGTGGAGCAGGGCGTTCTGCCCGGGGACAAGATTACGATCACCGGTCTCGCCGGCCTGTTCAGCGACGAGAACGCCGGAGCGGACAAAGCGGTGACCGTGACCGGCGCCGCGGTATTCGGCGGCACGAACTGGGAGCACTACGAAATTTCCTGCCCCGTTGACGACGTCAGAGCGACCATCAGCAAGGCGGTAGTGGAGATTACAGCCCCGCCGGACGCCGCGGACCTGGTCTACAGCGGGACTGCGCAGGAGCTGATTGCCGCCCCGGCGGAGGTCGGCGTCGCCGGCGTACAGGTGGAGTACGCCCTGAGCGAGGAGGGCCCCTATCTGACAAACTTCCCCCGGGCTGCCGACGCAGGCGCTTACACCGTCTGGTACCGCGTCCAGGAGACCGGCAATTACACCGGCCGGCCTCCCCGGAGCGTGGAGGCGGCGATTGCCCCCAAGCCGGTGACGCCCACTGTCGCGCTGGCCCCGGCCTCGCCGGTCTACGACGGTACTCCCCGGGAGCCGGCCGTCACGCTGGCAGAGGCCGACGGCCCCATCCCGGCCGGCGCGTACACGGTGGCGTACAGCGACAATGTCAACGCGGGCACGGCCACCGTCACCGTCACGGCGAAGGACGGCGGCAACTACGCGTTTGCCCCCGTTACGGAGCCCTTTACCATCCAACCCAAAACCATCACGCCCACCATCGCGCTGTCGGAGTCGTCCTATGTGTACGACGGCAGCAAAAAGGAGCCGAAGATCACAGTCAGGGATGACAAGACCGTACTGGAGGAGGACCAGTACCAGACCGCCTGGGACAGCGACCTGACCTCCGCCGGCAAGCATACGCTCACCGTCTCCAAAGTCGCCGGGAAGAACTACACCTTCGATGACGTCACCGCCGTGGTTACGATTGTCGAGGGTGTCCAGGGCGCGCTGAAGATCACCGGCAAGCCCGCCCACGTCTGTTACGGCGACACGGTGACCACGCTGGATACCCAGGGCGGCGTCGGCAACGGGGCGGTGGAGTGGAGCATTACCGCCGGCGGCGCGAACTCTGAAATCGACCGGAGCACAGGCAGACTCACCGTCAGGGACATCGGATCCATCACCGTCACAGCGAAGCGGACCGTCCCCAACTACGGGACGGTAACCGACGACTGGACCTTTGCCGTGGAGCCGAAGCCGGTTACGGCGGAGGTGACGGTTGCGCCGAAGGTCTACGACGGCCTCAACAGCGTCGCCGCTGTCACGGCCGGCGTAAAGGCCGGCGATCTGGTGGACCCCGCCGGCGACGCCTTCACGATCAGCGGCCTGACCGGGACCTATGACGACGTCAACGCCGGCACGGGCAAGACGGTCACCCTAAACGACTCCCTTGTGACCACCACGGCTGACGCCGCCAAATACGCCGTCAGCTTTCCCGCCGCCGCCAGGGCGGATATTACGCCCCGGCCCGTCACCGTGTCCGTGACGCTCTCCGGCAGCGACCTGCGGATCGATGACGCCGACGGCACGTACTACTGCATGTACGACGGCACGGAGAAGACCCCCGCCGCGGCGGCTGTGGGGTCGGACGCGGGCGGCTACAGCGCCCCGCTGGCGGAGAGCGACTACGGCGTAAGCTATGCCGGCAACCGGAGCGCCGGTAGGGCCACCGTCACCGTCACGGCCAAAGCCGGCGGCAACTACACGTTTGCTGATGCGACGGCAAACTTCACCATCAAGAGCACCGCCGCGGAGCTGACCTCGACCCCCCAGGCCAAGGACCTGACCTACAACGGGCAGGCGCAGGATCTGGTGAGCGTAGGCACGGCGGAGGGCGGCAAGGTGGTGTACGCCCGGACGGAGACGGGAAGCTATTCCGAGAAGATTCCCCAGGAGACAGACGCGGGCACGTACACAGTGTACTATAAGGTGAAGGGCGACGAAAACCATGACGGCACGGAGCCCGGCTATGTGTCCGTGACCATCCGCCCCAAGGCGATTGACGCCTCGGCGATCACGCTGAGCCCGGACGCCTACACCTATGACGGCCAGCCGAAGGAGCCGAAGGTTACGGTAAAGGACGGCGATGCCATCACCATTCCCGACGGCGAATACGCCGTATCCTACCAGAACAACATCAACGCCGGCATCGCGACAGTCACCGTCAGCGCCGTCTCCGGCAGCAACTATGCTGTCAACGGCGCCGTGACGTTCCGGATTGCGCAGGCGGCCGCCGTGCTCACCGCGCCTCCGGAGGCAAAGACCGGCCTGTACTACACCGGCGAGGTCCGGGAGCTGATTAAGGCGGGCGTCACCGGCGACGGTACTGTGGTCTACGCGGTGAACGGCGGGAACTACTCCGCCGCCATCCCCGCCTCCGCCGCGGTGGGCGACTACGCCGTTACATACAAGGTGCTGGGCGACGCCAACCACAGCGACACGGCCCCCGCGGATCTTGGCGTGGTGAAGATCGAGAAGAACACCGTGAAGAACCCCACCATCTGGCTGTCCTCGGACACGTTCAGGTACAACGGCAGCCAGCAGCAGCCGGTCATCACCGTCTACGACGACGGCAGCCGGCTGATTCCGGGGCATGAGTATGTGGTGAGCATCGCCGGTACAAACGGAAACGTCGGCATGGTGGACGTGGACACCTACACCGTCACGATTACCACGCCGTCCGCCTCCAACTACGTCATCGCCAACGACGGCACCGTCGACAACACCCGGACCTTTACCATCACAGCGGCGAACCAGGAGACCATCTCCATCACGGGGACCCAGGCCCGGGTCCGCTACGGCGACGCCATCCAGCTGGGGACCACAGGCGGTTCCGGCAGCGGGACGATCACCTGGACGGTCACAGGGGGCAGCACGATCAGCCCCACGGGACTGCTCACGGTGAAGGACGTGGGCGGACCCATCCGTGTGACGGTGACGTGCTCCGCCGGCGGCAACTACACCGACGTGTCCGCCGCGTGGGAGTTCACCGCGGAAAAGAAGCCGGTGACGGCGGTCCTGACCGCAGAGAACCGGGACTACGCCGACGGCGGCGATACGACTGTGGTCCACGCCGCCGTACCCGGCAGCCAGCTGGTCCCCGGCGACTCCATCGCCATCGGCGATCTCACCGGCACATTTGACGACGCCAACGTGGGGACGAACAAGCGCTTGAGGGTGGACAGCTCGAGCCCCGCCGTCACCGGCACAAACTGGGAGAAGTACGAGATCGCCTGCCCGGCCTACACCACCGCCTCCATTCTGGCGGTGTCCGCCGCGGTGGATACCGACCCGGCCCCTGTGTCCCCCCTGATTTACGACGCCGGCCGGGACCAGGCGCTGGTCACGGCGGGGACGGCGACAGGGGGCCTGATGGTCTACTCCCTGGACGGAACGAACTATACGCAGGTCATCCCCAGGGCCAGGAACGCCGGCAAATACACGGTCTATTTTAAGGCCCAGGGCGACGGCAACCATACGGACAGTGAGGAGAGAACCGTAGACGTGACCATCGGCAGGCAGCCGGTGACGCCGCGGATCGAGCTGACCCCGCCCACCGCGCAGTATGACGGCAGTGTGAAGCGGCCCAAAATTACGGTCAGGGACGCCGCCAACAACGTGATCCCGGAGAGCGAGTATAAGCCCACATACGTCTCTGACTCCGGCGAGAACTGGACGGACAAGGGCGGCTACACCGTCCGGATCGAGGATATCCCCGGCGGCAACTACGATATTGGCACGGCCACAGAGACATTCACCATCAGCACCACGCCGCAGAACCCGCTGGAGATCGTCAACAAACCCGGCCTCGTCTACTACGGCGACACCTTTACGCTGAGCGCAACCGGCGGATCCGTCAGCGCCGCGGTTACATGGAGCAGCAGCGACGACACCGTTGCCCATGTGGACGAAGGCGGCCTTGTCACCATCCGGGGCACGGGCCCCGCCACGATCACCGCGGAAAAGGCGGGCGGCGCCAACTATGACACGGTGCGGGCCGCCTACCCCCTCAACGCGCTGCAAAAGCCGGTGACGGCGGTTGTAACCGCGGAGGACAGAACCTATGCCAGCGGCGATAGGACCGCTGCGATCCATTTCACCTGGAACGGTCTGGTGGGGACGGATACCATCGACACCTCGGCCCTGAGGGGAGAGTTTGCCGACGACAGCGCCGGGACAGACAAGACGGTGACCATCACCGGCGGGCCGCTCACCAGCGACAAGTACGTCATCACCTACAACGCCACCACAACCGCCTCCATTCTCAAGGCGGACGCCGCAGCGCCGGTCCTGACGGGGAATGATCGGGAGTACGACGGCGTGGCCCGGGCTCTTGTGACCGGCGGAGACGCGGACACCCGCTACTCCGACGCCAGGGACGGCGTGTATATCGCGGCGGTTCCCACCGGGACCGGCGCGGGGACCTACACGGTCTGGTACAGAGCGGAGGGGGACGCCAACCACAACAGCTCCCAGCCGCAGTCCCTCCAGGTGACCATCCGCCGCCGGCCGCTGACGGCCAGCGCCGCGAATACCACCCTCACCGGCAACGGCCTGGAGAGGGACGATACCGACGGCACGTACTACTATCTGTACGACGGCGCGGAGAAGCAGCCCGGCGTTGTCATCACAGACGGCGCGGCCGTGGTCCCCTCCGGCGAGTACACCCTCAGCTACAGCGGCAACCGGGACGTGGGCAGCGCCGCCGTGACCATCACGGACAGCGGGGACGGCAACTACCGTGTCAGCGGCAGCGTGGACTTTGCCATCCGCAGGGGCAGCGCACAGCTGACCGGCTCTCCCCGGGCGAAGGAGCTGACCTACACCGGGTCGGAGCAGGAGCTGGTGACCGTAGGTACCGCCGAGGGCGGCCACGTGGAGTACGCGCTGGACGGCGTCGACTGGGGTCGGAACATCCCCAGGGCGAAGGAGGCGGGCACCTACACGGTGACCTACCGGGTGGTGGGCGACGACAACCACAGCGCGGACGCCGCGGACAGCACCACCTCCGGCTCGGTGGCGGTGACCATCCGGCAGAAGAGGCTGGACACGCCGAAGATCACGGTGGCCCCCGGACCCTACACCTATACCGGCAGCGCGCATGAGCCCGCCGTCACGGTGGAGGACGTGGATACCCTCCTCCCCGCCGGCGAGTACGCCGTCTCCTACCGGAACAACATCGACGCCGGCACGGCGACAGTCGTTGTCACCAGCACCCCCGACAGCAACTACATCCTGAACGCCACGGCGGCCTTTGAGATCGACAGGGCGGACCTGCCGGCGCCCACAGCCCCGGAGGGCCTCAAGAATCTGCCCTACAGCGGCGCCGGGCAGGCGCTAATCAAGCCGGGCAGCGCCTCCGTCGGGACGATGGTGTACGCGCTGAGCGAGACGGGCGAATACACCCCGGCCATTCCCACCGGGCGGGAGGTGCAGGACCCGTATACCGTCTGGTACAAGGTCCTGGGCGATGACAACTATAAAGACAGCGAGCCCCAGTCGGTGACGGCCTCCATTGTCGTAAACGCCGTAACCGAGCCCTCCATCCAGGTGACGCCGGATTCGGCCACATTCAGCGGGGAGAAGCAGAGGCCCGCGGTGACCGTCCGGGACGACAGGCAGCTGCTGATTGACGGCAGCGAGTACACGGTGTCCTACACGGATGCCGGCGGCAGCGCCGTTGACGCGCCTGTGGATGTGGGCACATACACCCTGACCATCACCGGGAAAACCGGCGGGAACTACACCTTTAACACCGCCGACGGGAAGAATACCGCCGTATTTACCATTTCCCCGGCGGGCCAGACGCCCCTGACCATCACCGGCAAGCGGGATCAGGTCCGCTACGGCGACAGAATCCCGCTGGATACGGAGGGCGGCAACGGGACGGTGACCTGGAGCGTTGACAACGCCGCCATGGCGGAGATCACCCCCGACGGGCTGCTGACCATCAAGGGCGTTGGAACCGTCACCGTCACCGCCACCAGCAGCGCCGCCGGCTACGATGACCAGACCGCCGTCTGGCGGCCCTATGCGGAGAAGAGGCCGGTTACGGCCGTTGTGACGGCGGCGGCGAGACCCTATGACGGCGGCACCGACGCTGTCGTAACCGCCTCGCTTCAGGACAGCGACCTGGTAGAGGGCGACACCGTGACCATCACGCTGGGGGGCAGCTTTGAGGACCCCAATGTGGGAACGGACAAGAAGGTCACGCTGGATCGAGCCAACGCAGAGGTCACCGGCAAAAATTCGGAGAACTACGCCATCAGCTACCCCGCCTCTGTCACCGCCTCCATTCTCCGGGCGGAGGTGACGGATGTCACCGCGCCAAAGCCGGCCGGCGGCCTGATCTACACCGGCGATCCCCTGCCTCTGGTGGAGGCGGGAGCCTCCTCGGAGGGCACTGTGGAGTACTCCCGGGACAACATCACCTATTCCGCCGCCCTGCCCACTGAGACCGACGCGGGCGATTACGACGTCTGGTACCGGGTGAGGGGCGACGGCAACCACAGCGACCTGCCGGGCAAAAAGCTGGATGTCCAGGTGACGATTGCCCGGCAGACGGTGACGGATCCCATTATTGTCTTCACGCCTGGCAGCGCCTCCTATGACGCGCAGGAGCACAGGCCGGCGGTCACCGTCATGGACGGCGGCGGCCGCGTGATCTCGGAGGACGAGTATACCGTCGATTACGGCGCCACGGACTGGACGCAGGCCGGGAAGCACACGGTCACCATCGCCGACAAAGACCCGGCGGGCGGCAACTACGACATCACCGGGAAGAGCGAGGACTTCACCATCACCCCGATGGGCCAGAATCCGCTGACCATTGGGAACCAGCCCGGCAGGGTTCAGTACGGCGACACCTTCACCCTCACCGCCTCGGGCGGATCCGGGACGGGCAGCGTGACCTGGGTCAGCAAAAACCCGGACGTGGCCAGAATCAGCGATGGCGGCACGGTGGAGATCCTGAAGTCCGGCGGCCCGGTGGAGATTGTGGCCACAAAGGCGGCCGACGGCAACCACGCCGCGGCCACGGCCAGCTGGACCTTCAGCGCGGAGAAGAAACCTGTGACGCCCGTGGTAACCGCCAGAGACAGGACGTATGATACCACCGACAGGGCCGATCTGGACATCACCTGGAGACCCGGCGACCTGCTGAACGGCGACGCCATCCATCTTGACGGCCTCCTGACCGGCAGGTTCGACAGCGCCGATGCGGGCACCGGCAAGACCGTGCGGATTACCGGCACAGCGCCCGACAGCGACAAGTACGCCATCACGATCCCCCTCACCGCCACAGCCTCCATCACCCCGGCGCCCGCGACGGCGGCGGGCGTGACAGGCAGGACGGGCCTGACGTATACCGGCAGGGCCCTTGCGCTTGTCACAGAGGGTACCGCCACCGGCGGATCCCTGCTGTACTCGCTGGACGGCGTCAGCTACGACATGAACGTCCCCAGGGGGACGGCCGCGGACACCTACAACGTCTGGTACAAGGTCCAGGCCGGCGAAAACTACAGAGACAGCGCGCCGGCCAGGGTGACAGTGACCATCGACCCGAAGACGGTGAGCAGTCCCGTAATCGAGCTGTCCAGGGACACCTTCGACTACGACGGCGATGCGAAGCGGCCCGACGTGGTGGTCAAAGACGGCGCCACCGTCATCCCGACCGACCAGTACACGGTGAGCTACAGCGACAACACGGCGCCGGGCACCGCCACCGTTACCATCAGCCCCGTCACCGGCGGCAACTACGTTGTCACCGGCAGCAAGAACTTCACCATTAAGGCGGCCACCGCCTCCCTGAAGGACGCCCCGCAGCCAAACAGCCTGACCTACAACGGCTTTGCGCAGCAGCTGGTGACGCCCGGCACGGCGGTGAACGGCCGTGTGGTGTACGCCGGGACGGAGAGCGGCCCTTACTCCACGGCGATCCCCAGAGGGGACGACGCGGACACCTACCAGGTCTGGTACAAGGTAGAGGGCGAAAACGGAGCCGCCGACACCACCCCGTGCCAGATGTTTGTGACGATCCAGCCCATGCAGGTTACCCCCACCATCCTGCTGGAGAATCAGGCTGCCTACTCCACGCCGTGTACGGGCAGCGCGATCAAACCCGCCGTAACCGTGGTTGTGAACGGCCAGCAGCTTACCGGCAGCTATACGACCGGCTACAGCAACAATACCAATGTGGGCACCGCCACAGTCACCGTCCAGAGCACCGGCGGCAATTACAAATTCTTCGCCGTGGCGACCTTTGAAATCACCAAGGGCAAGGCGACGTTCTTCAAGGAGCCGGAAGCCATTCAGAATCTGGTCTATACCGGAGACCCCCAGGCGCTTGTGAAAAAGGGGTTCCCGGAGCACCCCGACGACGGAATCGTGCTCTACTCCCTGGACGCCGGCCCCTATTCCAGCGCGATTCCCACCGCGACGGAAAAGGGCAGCTACATGGTTTTGGCCAAGGTGCAGGGCAACGCGGCGTATGAGGACAGCGATGTTCTGCGGTATCTTGTGGAGATCGGCATCAACGAGGTGCAAAACCCGACCGTTGAGCTGTCTGCCGTCAGCTTCAACTACACCGGCGCCTCGCAGAAGCCCACCGTCACCCTAAGCGACGACGACGACAATGTCATCCCGACCGGCGAGTACAAGGTGACGTATACCGGCGACACGGTAAATCCCGGCCAGTATACGCTCACCATTACCAGCAGGGAGAAGAACTACAGCTTCGAGCCCATCCAGCGCACGATCACCATCGTCGGCGCGGACCAGCCCCTGCTGAGCATCACCGGCAAACCGGATGCGGTGTACTACGGCGACACGCTGAGCCTGGGCGTCACCGGCGGATCCGGCAGCGGCGCTGTGACGTGGACCGCGGCCGGGCCGGTTGACACGCTCAGCGCCGGCCAGTTCCGGATCACCAGCAGCGGCAGCGTCACCATCACGGCCACCAAGGCCGCCAGCCCTGGCTACGAGGCCGCCAGCGACACCTGGACGTTCTACGCCAGTCCGAAGCCTGTCACCGCGGTTGTGACGGCGGCAAGCAAGTCCTACGACGGCAATAACACCGCCGTCCTGACCGTCGCCATCAGCAGCGGCCTGGTTGGCGGCGACAGCATTCCCACCAATACCGATGGCGGCGTGAAAGCCCAGGGACATTTCGCGGATGCAAACGTCGGGACAGACAAGATTGTCGTCATTGACAGCCTGACGGTTCCGCCCGCAGTCAGCGCGAAATACGCCATCAGCCCCCCCGACACCGTCACCGCGTCCATAACCCCGAAGGCCGCCGCGGTGACGGATCCCCCCAAGGCGGTATCCGGCCTGACATACACCGGCAGCCCCCTGGCCCTGGTCAGCGGCGGCACGGTGGACGGCGGAACCCTGGCGTACTCTCTGGACGGCGTCAACTACAGCCTCAAAGTCCCCACAGGCACGGACAGAGGCGACTACACCGTCTGGTACAAGGCGGTGGCCGGCGACGAGAACCACAGGGACAGCGCACCGGCGCAGATAGGACCTGTGCCCGTCAGCGCGAACATCGATACGCCGACGGTGCTGTGCGTGGGCACATTCCAGTGTGACGGCACGGAGAAGACCCCGACAGTTGTTGTCAGGGACAGCGCGGGCCGCGTCATTCCGGAGAGCGAGTATACCGTGGCGCTTCCCTCGCCCCGGATCGCGGTAGGAACCTACACCGTCACCGTCACAGACAACCCGGGGAGCGGCAACTACGAGTTCGCCGCCTCCGTGACCGGCGCCTTTGAGATCGTGGCGGCCAGCCAGAACCCCCTGTCCATCACCGACAAACCCGCCAATATCTGCTACGGGGATACCTTCCGTCTGAGCGCCATCGGCGGCTCCGGAGGCGGTGCCATCAAGTGGAGCATCGCGGAGAGCACCGGCGTTGCGGAGATCGACGACAACGGCGTGGTGAAGGTAACCGGCACCGGCGGATTCACGGTGGAGGCGTACCGGGAGGCCGAGGGCGGCTACAGCCGGTCCAACACGGACAGAGCGCCGTTTTTCGCCGGCCCGAAGCCCGTCACGCCGGTGGTGACAGCCGAGGACAAACCCTACGACGGGAATAAGAACGCGACGGTGAAAGCGGCCTGGAGGAGCGGTGACCTGGTTGGCACGGATACTATTGCGCTCACAGTGGCCGGTGAATTTGTGACGGCTGACGCCGGCACAGGCAAGCAGGTGAAAATCACGTCGAAGAGCCCCGAGGGGGCGTTCGGGAATTACGTCATCACCTGGCCGGAGAGCGCGGCGGCGTCGATTCACAAGGTGGACGCGAAGCTGGAGACAAAACCCGCAGCCAGGCCCAACCTGACCTACAGCGGAGATCCCCAGGACCTTGTCACCGGCGGGACCACCAGCAATGGGATCGGCACAATTGTGTACAGCCTGCGCCAGGACGGCGACTATTCGGAGACCATACCGCAGGCCGACAGAGCCGGCGAGTACACCGTCTGGTACAAAGTAGCGGACAGCGTGAACCACACGGGTATCGCCGCCGCCTCCGTCAAAGTGGAGATCGCGAAGGCGAAGCCGGTCATCAGCTCAGAGCCCGAGGCGTCTAACGGCACGAAGGGACAGTCCCTGAGCGAGATCGGATTTTCTGTAGGCGGCGCGGCAAGCGTAGACGGCAGATTCGCCTGGAAGGACGGCACGATTAAACCTGCCGTGGGAACAACCCAGCAGGACGTGGTCTTCACCCCCAGCGACACAGACAACTACGAGAAGGTGGAGTTCCAGATCAGAGTAACCGTCTCGGACAGCAGCTCCACGCCCGGCGGCGGCACAAGCACCTCCGGCGCCGCCAGCACACCGGCGACAGCCGGCGCCCCGCTGCGGGCCACCGTTCAGAACGGCACGGCCAGCACCGTCGTGAGCCCCGCGGCCGGCAGCAGACTGGTCCGGGAGGCGGCTGAGAGCCAGAGCCCGAGCATTATCATCAAGCCGGAGATCACCGGCGATGTGACCAGGGCGGAGGTCTCCATCCCGACCTCCACAGTGGGCCAGATCAGGAGGGAGACCGACGCGGCGCTCACCGTCTCCGCCCCCATCGCCGACGTGACCATCCCCCAGACGGCCATGGACACCCTGAGCCGCGGCAGCGGCGCTATCAGCGTCGCCACCGAGCAGACGGACCAGGCGGTCGTGTTGACCCTGACCGCCGGCGGCGAGAGGGTGGACAGCGTCCCCGGCGGCGTGACCCTCTCCATCCCGGCGGAGGACGCCGGACCCGGCACCGTGGCGGTGCTGGTCCATGAGGACGGCGCCCGTGAGACCATCCGAAAGAGCGTTGCGGAGGACGGAAAGGTGACGGTCCCCCTGGAGGGATCCGCCACCGTGGAGATCGTGGACAACGGCAGGGAGTTTGCCGACGTACCGGCCACCAACTGGGCGGCCGACGCCGTGGCCTTCACCAGCGCCCGGGAGCTGTTCAACGGCACCGGCGATACGACATTCAGCCCGAACCAGGAGATGAGCCGCGGTATGCTGACGACCGTGCTGTACAACCTGGAGGGCCAGCCGGATCGGGATCTGACCGTGGAGGATCTGACCGCCGGCTTCAGCGATGTCAGCGGCGACGCCTGGTATGCGGACAGCGTCGCCTGGGCCGCGGAGAGCGGCATCGTGAACGGCTACGGCAACGGCGAGTTCGGCCCCGGCGACAGCATCACCCGGGAGCAGTTTGCCGTAATGCTCTGGAAGTACGCGGGCAGCCCCGCAGCCGACAGCCAGAGTCTGGACTTCACCGACGCGGACAAGGCCAGCGGCTACGCCGAAGAGGCGCTGCGCTGGGCCGCGGACAACGGCATTCTGAACGGCTACGGCAACGGCCAGCTCAACCCCAGGGGAACGGCGACCCGAGCCGAAGCGGCGCAGATGCTGAAAAACTTCCTGGAGAACACCTGACAAGCCCCCCAAAAAATCGGGCCTCTCCCCACAGGGGTTACTCCGAAAAACCGCCCTGTGCCAAAATGGCACAGGGCGGTTTTTCTCGTCCCCTAAAGAAACCTTCCTTCAATTAGGAATTAGGAGTTAGGAATTAGGAATGATTGTATCCCGCCTTTGGCGGGATGAATTGCAATCGTCCAGCTCCGCTGGACACCTCAATTCCTAACTCCTCATTCCTAATTCCTAATTATACTTGCCTTTCCTGCTCAGTCTGCAAAGAGCGGCGTGGAGAGGTAGCGGTCGCCGGTGTCGGGGAGCAGGACCACAATCGTCTTTCCCGCGTTCTCGGGCCGCCGGGCCAATTCGATGGCCGCGTGGAGGGCCGCGCCGGAGGAGATGCCCACTAAAACGCCCTCCCGGCGGCCCATCAGCCGCCCGGCGGCGAAGGCGTCCTCGCTGGATACCGGGATGATCTCGTCGTAGACCGCCGTGTCCAGCACCTGGGGCACAAACCCCGCGCCGATGCCCTGGAGCTTGTGGGCCCCGGCGGACCCGCCGCTGAGGACGGGGGAGTCCTGGGGCTCCACCGCCGCCACGGTGATCGCCGGGTTCCGCTCCTTCAGATACTGCCCCACGCCGGTGACAGTCCCCCCGGTGCCCACGCCGGCCACAAATATGTCCACCGCCCCGCCGGTGTCCGCCCAGATCTCCGGGCCGGTGGAGGCGCGGTGGGCGGCGGGATTGGCGGGGTTTACAAACTGGCCGGGGATAAAGCTGCCGGGGATCTCCGCCGATAGTGCCTCCGCCCTGGCGATGGCCCCCTTCATGCCCTGGGCCCCCGGGGTGAGCACCACTTCCGCGCCGTAGGCCCGCATCAGCTGCCGCCGCTCCACGCTCATGCTCTCCGGCATGACGATGACGCAGCGGTAGCCCCGGGCCGCCGCCACGGCGGCCAGACCGATCCCCGTGTTGCCGGAGGTGGGCTCAATAATGGTGGAGCCGGGCTTCAGCCTGCCGCCGGCCTCGGCCTCGTCGATCATGGCCCTGGCAATCCGGTCCTTCACCGACCCGGCGGGGTTCAGATACTCCAGCTTGGCCAGAATCCGCGCCCCCAGCCCCAGATCCCCTGCGATACGGGTCAGCTCCAGCAGGGGCGTCCCGCCGATCAGCTGGTCGGCGGATGTGTAGATGTTCGCCACAGAAAATCCCTCCTTTACTGCCGCGCCGCGGCGGCGAAGCCCTGTTCCAGATCGGCAAGGATGTCGTCGATGTGCTCCGTGCCGATGGAGAGCCGGATGGTGTTTGGCTTGATCCCCTGGTCCAGCAGCTCCTCGGGGGAGAGCTGGGAGTGGGTGGTGGTGGCCGGATGGATCACCAGGGATTTCACATCCGCCACGTTGGCCAGCAGGGAGAAGATCTCCAGATTGTCGATGAACCGGTGGGCCTCCGCCTGCCCGCCCCTGATCTCAAAGGTGAAGATGGACCCGCCGCCGCGGGGGAAATAGCGCGCATACAGCGCGTGATCCGGGTGGTCCGGCAGGGAGGGGTGGTTGACCTTCTCCACCTGGGGGTGGGCGGCAAGGAATTCCACCACCTTTTTCGTATTCTCCGCGTGGCGGTCCAGCCGCAGGGACAGCGTCTCCACCCCCTGGAGCAGCAAAAAGGCGTTGAAGGGCGAGATGGCTGCCCCCATATCCCGCAGCAGAATGGCCCGGACATAGGTGACGAAGGCGGCGGGCCCGGCGGCGTCCGCGAAGCTCACCCCGTGGTAGCTGGGGTTGGGGTCGGCAATGGGGGCGTACCTGCCGGAGGCCCTCCAGTCGAACCTCCCGCCGTCCACGATGATGCCGCCCAGGGTGGTGCCGTGGCCGCCGATAAACTTGGTGGCGGAGTGGACCACAATGTCCGCCCCGTGCTCGATGGGCCGGATCAGATAGGGGGTGGCGAAGGTGTTGTCGATGACCAGGGGCAGGCCATGGGCGTGGGCAATCCCCGCAATGGCGTCGATGTCGGGAATGTCGCTGTTGGGATTGCCCAGGGTCTCCAGATAGACGGCCCTGGTGTTGTCCCGGATGGCCCCCTCCACCTCCGCCAGATCGTGGGCGTCCACAAAGGTGGTCTCCACCCCGAACTGCCGGAGGGTGTGGGAGAGCAGATTGTAGGTCCCGCCGTAGATGGTCTTCTGGGCCACGATGTGCCCCTCCGCCTGAGCCAGGGCCTGGATGGTGTAGGTGATGGCCGCCGCGCCGGAGGCGGTGGCCAGCGCCGCCGCGCCTCCCTCCAGCGCCGCCATCCGCCGCTCCAGAACATCCTGGGTGGAGTTGGTCAATCTGCCGTAGATGTTCCCGGCGTCGCTGAGCCCAAACCGCGCCGCGGCGTGGGCGGAGTCCCGGAACACGTAGGAGGTGGTCTGGTAGATGGGCACCGCCCGGGCGTCGGTGGCCGGATCGGGCTGTTCCTGGCCCACATGGAGCTGCAGCGTCTCAAACTTATATGTACGCATGGGAGAAATCCCCTTTCCTGTAAGGTGGTCCCATCATAAACCAATAAACCTACTTTGTCAATAGGAATATTGCCGCCCCTTGAAATCCTATCAACCTTGTGGTATAGTAGGATAAAAAGGAGGGGAGATTTATGTTAATTTCCACAAAGGGCCGGTACGCCCTGCGGTTTCTGGCGGACGTGGCGGAGCACCAGGGGGAGAGCTGCGTGCCCCTGCGGGACGTGGCGGCGCGGCAGGAGATCTCGGAGAAGTACCTGGAGATCGTGGTGAAGGAGCTGGTGCGTGGGGGTCTCCTCGCCGCCCGGCGGGGGAAGGGGGGCGGCTACCGGCTGAGCCGCCCGCCGGAGGCATACGCCGTCAAGGACATCCTGGAGCGGATGGAGGGCCCTCTGGTGCCGGTGGCCTGTCTGGAGCCGGGGAGCCCGGCCTGTCCCCGGCGGGGGGCCTGCCGGACCCTCCCCCTCTGGCAGGGCCTGGGGCAGGTGATCTCGGACTATCTGACCCAATTCACCCTGGCGGACCTGATCCGCCGGGAAGGGGAGCAGTCCTCCTCGCCAAGGTCCCTATGAAAGCACTGAAAAATCGCCATGCACGTCTGCGCGCCAAAAATTTTCTCTGCGCAGCGGCAGAAAACCTTGAAATCTGTCAGGATTTCCGCGATTTTTCGCCCTGCAAATCCCGTGTTCATCTGCCATGTTCAGTTGTGATTACAGGTTCTTAGAATCCACCATTAAATTTCTTTTGAACCTTTGCTGTAACGGCGAAGGAGATTATCATTCCAGCATACAAAACGCTGATGGAAATCATCACGACAAAAGTATTTGTGCCCAATAATGCTATGATTCCACTGATAAACAGCGAGGCAGCGAGCACAAACAATCCCTTTGAAAACGATTTCCCGTAGTCCCTCTTATCTGTTTCTTTAACATTTCTTTGATGATGAGCATGGATTAAATCCGTATTTCCCCTGTATATCGCAGCCGCAAGGCCCAAAAACAGGACAGCTGCTGCAAACATCAACACCGAATATACAATCATAGCCATCCCTTCCGTTTCGCCATATACGTATAGGTGTGAAGCTGTTTCCGAGAATTTCGTGAAAACGGCGGAGAATTCGCCGACAACAAAAAACGTAAAAGGGGATAAAAAGCCTCTCGCTGCCGGTCATTCTGCCATTTTTTGAACCTGCTCACCCAAAGCGGAACGCAAGGCTTTTCAGCCATTTTTCCGTCTGCTCCCTTGAAATTTCTGCCGTACATCCGGTACGCCTGCCTTGCGTGAACAAACCCTGCCTTCCTGGCAGCGGCCCTCTCACTCCTGCGTCAGCGGAATGGGATAATTCCCGGTGAAGCAGCCGTCGCAGAAGCCGCAGGCGGCCTCCGGGGCGATCCGGTGGAGCCCCTCCAGGCTGAGATACCCCAGACTGTCCGCCCCGATCAGATCCCGGATCTCCTCCACGGAGTGCCGGCAGGCGATGAGGTGATCCCGGTCGGGGATGTCGGTGCCGAAGTAGCAGGGGGCGACGAAGGGGGGCGCGGAGACCCGCATGTGGACCTCCCTGGCCCCGGCGTGGCGCAGCAGATCCACGATCTGGCGGGAGGTGGTGCCCCGGACGATGGAGTCGTCGATCATCACCACCCGCCTCCCCTCCACCGTGGAGCGCAGGGCCCCCAGCTTGATGCGCACCGCCTGCTCCCGGCTGCGCTGGCCGGGGGTGATGAAGGTGCGGCCGATGTACCGGTTCTTGACGAACCCCTGGCCGTAGGGGATGCCGCTCTCCCGGGCGTAGCCCATGGCGGCGTCCAGCCCCGAGTCGGGGACGCCCACCACCACGTCGGCCTCCACCGGGTGCTCCCGGGCCAAAATGCGCCCCGCCTCCACCCTGGCCTGGTGCACCGACTGACCGCAGATCACCGAGTCGGGCCGGGCGAAGTAGATGTACTCGAAGATGCACATATGGGAGCTGGCCCCGGCGCAGTTCTCCCGGATGGAGCGGACCGCCCCCTCCTCCACCACCACGATCTCCCCGGGGTCCAGGTCCCGCTCAAACTGCGCCCCCACCGCGTCCAGGGCGCAGGACTCGGAGGCGAACACCACCGCCTCCCCCCGCCGGCCCATGCACAGCGGCCGGAAGCCCCAGGGGTCCCGGGCGGCGATGAGCTTCCTGGCGGACATGACAATGAGGGACCAGGCCCCCCGCAGCCCCTTCATCGCCTGACACACCGCCTCCTCGGCGGAGGGACACCGCAGCCGCTCCTGGGCGATGGCGTAGGCGATGAGCTCCGAGTCGGTGGTGGTCTGGAAGATGGCCCCCCGGTACTCGAACATGGTCCGCAGCTCCGCCGTGTTTACCAGATTGCCGTTGTGGGCCACAGCCAGCGTGCCCTTGACATACTTCAGCGTCAGGGGCTGGGCATTCTCCCGCCGCCCCCCGCCGGCGGTGGCGTAGCGCACGTGCCCCACCGCCATGGTGCCCCCCAGCTCGCTCAGGATGTCCTCGGTGAACACATCCCCCACCAGCCCCACATCCTTGTGGAAGGACAGCTCCCGGTCATTGATGGCGGCGATGCCGCAGGCCTCCTGCCCCCGGTGCTGGAGGGCGTACAGCCCGTAGTAGGCGGTGCGGGCGCAGTCCCCCTGGGGGTCGTACACCCCGAACACGCCGCACTCCTCGTGGGGATGATCCGTGCAGAGATCCATCATAGCCACTCCTCTCCCAAAAGCGGACGGGGCTCTTGGGCTTGTTTGAAAATTGGGAAAATGCGCAGCGGCGAGGGATTTTTTCGCTGGTCAAGGCAAATTTTCGCAGGAATACTTTGTGTATTCCAAGAAAATTTAACGCTGAACGGCGGAAAAAGAACCGCCGCTTGGGCGTGTTGACAATTTTCAAACAAGCCCTTTGTGGGCCCCTAATCTATGGGAGCTATTATAGCCGCTTTTTCAACCCGATGCAATCGTGATTCCATACAAAGTGCGGGAAACCGGCCGCCGAATCCCTCCATTAAATGCGCAGAAACCTCAGGGTGTCAGGAACCATCCGGTTCCCGACACCCTGAGGCCATTGCGCAGCGGGAGAGCTGTCCGGAGACAGCTGCTCAGATCAGACCGACGTAGGGCGCCACAGAGATAAGCACCGCCGACACCAGCAGCAGGGGCACCAGAATCTTGGCCCACTGCTTCAGGAACACGTTGTAGGGCACGTTGACCAGCTCGCAGATGCCCATATTCGTGGCGCCGGGGTAGACGCCGCACATGAAGTTGATGCCGCAGGTGAAGGAGGAGAGCAGCACCACCTGACCGCCCACGGAGCCCGCGCCGGAGTTGGCGAACAGGGCGAAGGCGATGGCGCCGAAGATCGGCATGGTGATGCCGGAGACGCCGCTGGTGGACTGGAGGAAGACGCCGATGAGCAGGTACACCAGGATCGCGGCGATAACGAAGGCCCACAGGGGCACGCCGGTGAGGAGCTTCTGGATCCAGTAGATGAAGGTGATGCTCATGCCGTAGGTCTTGGAGCCCATGAAGAGGGAGATGCCTCTGGAGACGGCCAGCACCAGCACCACACCCATCAGGTCCTTGCAGCCCTCCATAAACACGGAGACGAACTTCTTCTCGGGAATTTTGCAGATCACGGCTACCACAATCGCGCCGATCAGCCACACGCAGGAGAACTCGTTGAAGTACCACCAGCCCAGCTCGCAGAAGGTGTTGGCGCCCAGGAGGTTCCCCAGGAAGGTCCCCTGCATTTTGTACTGGAGGCCGTTGACCAGATCAAAGGCGGTGCCGTCGCCCATGGGGATGGAGTCCCAGGGGATGTAGCCGATGACGCAGATCAGAATCATAATGGCGAACACCACCAGGGCCGCCTTCTGCCGGCCGGTCATCTTCGCGTCCTGGGCAGGGGCGTCGCCGTCCACACGGGTATTGATGTCGTCCAGGTGGGCCACGCAGGAGGTCTTGGGGTCCTTTTTCACCTTGGCGGCGTACCGGGTGACCATCACGATGCTGATGGCCAGCAGCACCACAAACAGGAGCAGACGTAGCACAATGCCGTCGCCCATGGACAGATCCTCATTGCCGATGGCGGCGATGGCGGCGCCCACGGAGTAGGGGTTGACGATACTGGCCATGTTGCCCACGGCGGCGCCGATCAGCACCACCATCATGCCGGTGACCACGTCATAGCCCGCCGTCACAAAGAGCGGGATAATCACGATGGCGTAGGCGGGGAGCTCCTCCCAGGCGCCGTAGACGGTGCCCATCAGGGCGAAGACGAACATCAGGATGCCGATCAGCACGCTGCCCCGGAACTTTTTCACCAGGGCGCTGATCCCCGCGTCCAGAGCGCCGGTGAAGTTCAGCACCGCCAAAAATCCACCGGAGATAAAGATGGTGGCCGCCACGTCCGAGGCGGAGATGAAGCCCTGAATGGGCACGATGAAGAAGTCCCACAGGCCCACCGGGTCGGTGCCCGCGTCCTCCACCACGTTGCCGTCGCCGTCGAAGGCCGCGTTGTAGTGGATGACCTTGTTGCCGTCGTCGTCGGTGACCACCACGGAGGTGGGGACGATCCAGGTCAGGATGGCCACAATGGCCAGAAAAATCGTCACGATAGTCAGCGCGGTGGGCATCTTAAATTTTTTCATACCGATAAAAATCTCCTTCTGTCTTAGAACTTGTACTCACTGGCATTTGAGGCGGTGAATACAAATCCTCTAATCGCACACAGTTTCACACCCTATTTTGCCAGCTGATAGATGGCCTCCACCATGATCCGCAGCCAGATCTCCAGGTGCCTGCGCTCCAGGCACTCGTTGGCCTTGTGCATCAGGTCCTCCTGATCCGGCAGGAGGCAGCCGAAGGTGACGCAGTTGGGGATGGTCCGGGAGTAGGTGGCGCCGCCGGAGGCGATGGGCCTGCTCTCCGTGTCCCCGGTGACCTTCTGGTAGGCCCCCATCAGCGTCCGGACCAGCGCGGAGTCCTGGGGCACGTACAGCGAGCCCTCGGTGCTCTGCACCCTGTAGTCGTAGCCGGTGCCGGCGATGGCGCTTTTGATCTTCTCCTCCGCCTGGGGAACCTCCATGCAGATGGGCATCCGGCAGTCGCAGTACAGGTGCAGCTTTCCGCCCCTGACGAAGATCTTCCCCACATTCAGCGTCAGGGGCCCCGTCTCGTCGGAGATCTTCATCCCCATGCCCTCGCCGTAGATCCAGGTGCCGAAGCGGGTGTTGTAGAAGTCCACAACCTCCCGCAGATCCCCCCCGATGGGCAGGTCGGCCAGGAGCTTCATCAGGTAGCTGACGGCGTTCCTCCCGTCGTAGAGCCGGGCGGCATGGGCCCCCACGCCGGCGGCGCTGAGGATCAGCTGATCCCCGTCTACCTCGCAGGCGTACAGCGCCGCGTCCCCGCTCCGGGCGATGGCGGAGCGGACCTCCGCCTCCATGGCGGCGGGCAGTTTGATCCGGGCGGAGGAGGGCACGGAGTTGAAGGCGCTGCCCCCCTCGATCTCGATGGCCTCGCTGAGATCCCGGGTCAGCACAAACTGGAGCATGGCCTTCTCGGCGTAGATCACCGGAAAGCGGGAGTCCGGGGAGAAGGCCACAGTGGGCAGCTCCGGCTTGACCTCCTTCAGGTAGTAGGCCATGCAGTCCCAGTTGGTCTCCTCGTTGGTGCCCAGGATCAGGCGCACCCGGCGGCTGAGCTTGACGCTGGCGTCCTTGAGGATCTTCAGGGCGTACAGGCAGGTCACCACCGGGCCCTTGTCGTCGGTGGTGCCCCGGCCCCAGATGACGTCGCCGTCGATCTCGCCGCCCCAGGGGTCGCGGTCCCACCCGTCCCCGGCGGGGACCACGTCCAGGTGGCCCACAATACCCAGGAGCTCCTGGCCCTCGCCGTACTCGATGTGGCCCACGTAGTTGTCAAAGTTCTCCGTCCGGAAGCCCATGGACGCCCCCAGCTTCAACGCCGCCTCCAGCGCCGCCGCGGGCCCCTCGCCAAAGGGCATGCCCGGCTGGGCCTCGCCCTGCACGCTGTTGATCCGGCACAGCGCGGCGATGTCCGCCATGAGGGGGTTCATGGCCTCCGCTATGTAGTGCGTAAAATCCATAATGGTTTCTCCTCTTTCTTACCATCGGTTGACAAAGGGCGACACGCCTGTCGGCGGCAAAAATGGGCGCTGGACTTCGTTCTACCCGCAAGGGGTACGCCGCATCCGTAAGGCAGCGGAGCTGCCAACGGCTGCGCAGTCGGGTTTGGCGGGCGACAGCCCGCCTGCACCCTGCGGCCTCGTCAGCCCCCATTTTTGCTCGCCGACAGGTCCTTCGGAGTTTTTCGGGAGCGAAAACGAACGCTGACAAGGCAGACGAGGCAGCCGGGCTGTCGCCCGGCAACGAGGATAACGCCGTCAGCTCTCGTTTTAGCCCCGAAAAACCGTGTTGCCCTTTGTCAACCGATGGTATCTCCGTAGTATGGATATGCCTGCGGGGATTTTGTCGTTTCTCGCATCTCTCCTTCCGCTGTCCGGCCGGCAGCCGTTGTGCAATTCAACCAAAAATCGGGGCCGGAAAAGGGACTGAACTTACTATATCACACATTGTCGGTAAAAACAACCCGCAAATGACTATCCGCCCCAAAAGTGGGAAAAGCTGCTGTCATTCCGACATATTTCTGTCCGCAGGGAGGCACTGCGAACGGCCAATCCGGCCCTCCTGCGGACAGCTCACCCGACAGAAAAAGCCGCCGGCCAGCCGCCGGCGGCTACATAGTCGAGACACTTGAGAATCGGTAAAGTTCGGCGGGAAAAATGCGGCGTGGACTGCGTTGTACCCGCAGGGGGTACGCCTCATCCGTAAGGCGGCAGAGCCGCCAACGGCTGAGCAGTCGTCCTTGGCGGGCATCAGCCCGCCTGCGTCCTCCGCCCTGCCACGCAGCATTTTTTCTCGTCTCCTTTTTACCGATTCTCAAGTGTCTCGACTATAGAACGGCCTGCGGGGCGGGATACGGATCCGCATCCCGCCCCACAGGCGCCCTTTTTTTTACCGGATCTCCACGACCTCATAGCCCGCGTCGGTGACGGCTTTGACCAGCACGTCGTCGGGGGTCTCGCCTGTCACCGCGGCGGTGCCGGCCTCCAGATTCACCGTAGCGCTGACGCCGGGCAAATCATTGAGGGCCTTCTCCACCCGACCGGAGCAGTGGGCGCACATCATGCCCTTAATCACCAAAGTCTTTTCCATCGCATGTTCCTCCTGTTTTGTAAGATTGTTTCTATGCTCCACACCCTGAGAGGGCGTCTCTGCATCCTGAGAGAGCGTCTCCGCATCCAGAGGGGGTGCCTCCGTCCCCCGAGAGGGCGTCTCCGCATCCCGAGAGGGCGCAACATAAAGTTTTCTTTGCTTACTTTCTTTTTCAAAAGAAAGTAAGGGAGTCCAGCTGCGCAGGCGCAGGGCGTTGGATACCACGCACACGGAGCTCAGGCTCATGGCCGCCGCGGCGAACATGGGATTCAGCTTAAAGGCGAAGGGCAGATAGAACACCCCTGCGGCAATGGGAATCCCGATGGTGTTGTAGAAGAACGCCCAGAACAGGTTCTGCTTGATATTCCGAATCACGGCCTTACTCAGCTCGATGGCTGCCGCCACGTCCCGCAGGTCGCTCTTCATCAGCACCACGTCGCTGGACTCAATGGCAACATCTGTCCCCGCGCCGATGGCCACGCCCACGTCCGCTCGAGCCAGAGCCGGGGCGTCGTTGATGCCGTCGCCGATCATGGCCACCTTCTTCCCCTCCTGCTGGAGGGAGGCCACGCAGCTCTCCTTGTCCTGGGGCAGCACCTCGGCAATCACCCGTCCGATCCCCAGCTGCTTTCCGATGGCGTCGGCGGTCCGCCGGTTGTCCCCGGTGAGGAGCACCACGTCGATGCCCATCTTCTCCAGCGCGCCGATGGCCGCGGCGCTGGTGGGCTTCACCGTGTCCGCCACCGCCAGCATCCCTAAGAGCTGCCCGTCGCAGACGAAGTACAGCGGCGTCTTCCCCGCCTGGGCCGCCCCCTCAGACAGCGCGTCAAAGGCGGACAGGTCGATGTTTTTCTGCCCGAACAGCCGCCGGTTCCCGGCCATCAGCCGCTTCCCCTCCACCGTGGCCTCCACACCGCCGCCGGGGGTGGCGGAGAAGTCCCCGGCAGGGCTGAGCTCGATCCCCCGATCCCGGGCGCACCGGACCACCGCCTGGGCCAGGGGGTGCTCGCTCAGCGCCTCGGCGGAGGCCGCCAGCCGCAGCAGATCCGCCTCCCTGATCCCATCGGCAGGGAACAGGTCCGTCACCTCCGGCCGCCCCTCGGTGACCGTGCCGGTCTTGTCCAGCACCACCGTGTCCACGTGGTGCAGAATCTCCAGCGCCTCCGCGGACTTAATAAGGATGCCCTGCTGGGCCGCCTTCCCGGTGCCCACCATAATCGCCACCGGCGTAGCCAGCCCCAGGGCACAGGGGCAGGAGATCACCAGCACCGCAATCCCAATAGACAGCGCAAAGGTCAAACTCTGATGCCCCACAAAGTACCACAGCAGAGCGGAAATGGTGGCAATGGCAATCACCGTGGGCACAAAGATCCCGCTAACCTTGTCCGCCAGCTTGGCGATGGGGGCCTTGGAGGAGGCCGCCTCCTCCATCAGCGTGATGATCTGGGACAGCGTGGTGTCCCGCCCCACCCGCCTGGCGGTGAGCTCCAGATACCCCGAGCGGTTGATGGTGGCGGCGATGACCTCATCCCCGGCCTCCTTCTCCACAGGCATGCTCTCCCCGGTGATGGCGCTCTCGTCCACGGCGGCGTGACCGCCTGTCACCGTCCCGTCCACGGGGATGCGCCCCCCCTGGCGGACAATCACCGTGTCCCCCGCCTCCACCTCGCCGATGGGCAGGGTCATCTCCTGCCCGTCCCGGACCACCACGGCGGACTCCGGGGCCAGGGCGATCAGGGCGGCGATGGCCTCCCCGGTCTTCCCCTTGCTCCGGGCCTCCAGGTACTTGCCCACCGTCACCAGGGCTAAAATCATCCCCGCGCTCTCAAAGTACAGCTCCGGCATATCCCCGGCGGTGCCCTGGAAGATCTTCACCGTCTCCATCAGACTGTACACCAGTCCCGCCGCCGCCCCCAGGGCCACCAGGGAGTCCATATTGGGGGCCAGCTGAACGAGCCGCTTAAACCCCACTGTAAAGTAGGCGGAGTTGACAATCAAAATGGGCAGCACCAGCACAATCTGGGCCAGAACAAAGGCCCGCTGACTGTGGTGAAATACCGCCGGCACCGGCAGCCCCATCATGTGCCCCATGGCTAAGTAAAACAGGGGCGCCAGAAAGATAATCGAAATAATCAGCCGCTTTTTCATCCAGGCGATGTGCTGATCGCTGGCCTCTCGCTGCTGAGAGCGGCTGTTGGCCCCGGCCACCTCCGCGCCGTAGCCCCCCTCCGCCACCGCGGCCACAATCCTGTCCGCCCCGGTGACGCCCTCGTCAAAGTCCACGGTCATGCTCCCCGAGAGCAGATTCACATTGACCGCGCAGACCCCCTCCACATGCCCCACCGCCTTCTCCACATGGGCCGAACAGGCGGAGCACGTCATGCCGGTAACCACAAACTTCTCGTGTTTCATCGAAACCACCTCGCTATAAGAGAATAGACTTGATTATGAACTGTATAAACTCATGTAAAATATACGCCCGGTAGCCTCTACCGCATGAGCCTTTGCAGCACGCAGACCAGCTCATCCACCACCTCGTCGTTGCCCTGGCGGATGTTCTCCGCCACGCAGGTCTTGATGTGGGTGCCCAGCAGCTCCTTGCTGAAGCTGTTCAGCGCGGCGGTGGCGGCGGAGACCTGCACTAAAATGTCGATGCAGTAGGCGTCGCTCTGGAGCATCTCCTTCAGTCCCCGGATCTGGCCCTCGACGCGGCTGAGCCGGTTCATCAGCCGGCGCACCTCCGCCTGGCTCCGGTCCTTGGTCTTCCCCGTTTCGCAGCAGCTCATCGGCAACGTCCTCCCGTGCTTGATGGGTTCAGTATATACCCGGTGGGGGTATTTGTCAAGAGAAAAAATAGGGGAGGGGGGTATTTGTACGACCCGGTGCAAAAGGCCGCCCTCCCGGACGGCCTTTCTGCGCGCTTTTTGCTGTTTTTCCCCCGAATTGTCCGGAAGCGGCCAGCGCGGCTTTTCATACGCCGCGGCGACAGCGGAAAAAAGAGGGGGGTATTTGGGAAACACTGCATAAATCACCATACACGTCTTTGCGCCGTTTATGCAGCTCCCTTATCGCTTTTCGCCGGGCTTGAACAGCACCGCCGCGATGACGCCGAACAGGACGGCGGCGGCGACGCCGCCGGCGGTGGCGGTGAGGCCGCCGGTGAAGATGCCGGTCCAGCCCTGCTCGCCCACGGCCTTCTCCACACCCTTGGCCAGGTTATAGCCAAACCCGGTCAGCGGCACGGTGGCCCCGGCACCGCCCCAGGCCGCAATGCGCTCGTAGACACCCACGGCCTGCAAGAACACGCCCGCCACCACATAGCCCACCAGGATCCGGGCGGGGGTCAGCTTGGTCTTGTCGATGAAGATCTGGCCGATGGCACAGAGAATCCCGCCGCAGAGGAAGGCCCTCAAGTACTCCATTCACACATTCCATCCTTTCTATGATTGCGCCTCGATCAGCACCGCGTGGCAGATGCCGGGGATGCTCTCCCCCTGAAAGGAGGAGGTGGGGGAGAGGAGGGCCCCCGTGGGGGCGAAGAGGAGCTTTTTCCACCCCTTTTCCCGCATCTGGGCAAGCAAATAGCCGTTGAACACCGAGGCGCTGCACCCGCAGCCGCTGCCGCCGCAGTGCATGTCCTGGTTCTGCCGGTCGTAGAGGAGCAGGCCGCAGTCGGTGCAGTTGTCGCCCAGGGTTACGCCGTCGCCGGCAAAGAGGTCGCAGAGGATCTCGTGGCCCAGCTGACCCAGATCCCCGGTGGCGATGAGGTCGTAGTCGTCGGGGCCGGTGCCCGTGTCCTGGAAGAAGGCGGAGAGGGTGTCGTAGGCGGCGGGGGCCATGGCGGCGCCCATGTTGTTGGCGTCGGTGATGCCCTTGTCCACGATTTTGCCGCAGGTGACGTGGGTCACCGCCGGGCCCTTCCCCCCGGCCTGGAGGATGGTGCAGCCGGCGGCGGTGGCGGTCCACTGGGCGGTGGGGGTCCGCTGGCTGCCGTAGGGCACGGGCATCCGGTACTGCCGCTCGGCGGTGCAGAAGTGGGAGGAGGTCATGGCGGCGGCGGTGACGCCGAAGCCCCCGTCCAGAAGCAGCGCCGCCAGGGACAGCCCCTCCCCCATGGTGGAGCAGGCCCCGTAGAGCCCGTAGAAGGGGATGCCGAAGTGGCGCAGGGAGAAGGAGGAGCCGATGCACTGGTTGAGCAGGTCCCCGGCAAAGACGAAGTCGATGTCTCCGGGGGCGAGCTTCCCCTTCTCCAGCGCCCGGGAGAGGGCCCGCTTCTGCATGGCGGATTCGGCTTTTTCCCAGGTCTTTTCGCCGAAAAAGCCGTCGCCGCTGAGTTCGTCGAACCAGCCGGCCAGAGGGCCCTCCTGCTCCTGCTTTCCGCCGATGCAGGCGGAGGCGACGATGGCCGGCGGCCGGCTGAGCCGCATGGTTTGACGGCCGATTTTTTTCTGCATGGGTGATCCCTCGCTTTCAAGAGGTTCTGCCATATGGAGGGTAGTCTTTCCGGGGAGGAAAGAGATTATTCCTTTTTTAAGGAAGCGCTGAATAAATCTCCGCGCCCGTCGATTTAATCAGCGCCTCCTGTATCCGCGCCTTCTTAATGCCGCGGCAGGGAGAGGGAGGCCGGACCGCGGCACAGGGCAGGAAGCGCCGCCGCTCCAGAATTTTTTCCCGCACCCACTGGAAAAAAAGCGGACAATAGCGTATAATAGAAAAAATCTGTGGGTAAAACCGCAGACAAACCGCTGGCCGGACGGCATTTCGCTCCGCCGGGCGGGGGCATGTGCGCCCCTGCCGGCAGCGGCCGCGCCCTCCGGCCGGTCCGCTGGAATTTGCCACGCCTGCCGGCACGGCGCTTACTCTTTCCCCAGGAGGACACCGCCCATGAGAGAAAAAATAGCCCTTGGCTACATCTGCCCCGCCTGCGGCAAAAGCGTGATCGGGGAGCGGACCGCCTTCGCCTTCTCCGCCGGGGTGGCCGGCCTGGTCTGCGAGTGCGGGGAGTCGGAGCTGGTGTCGGAGTCCGACGGCTTCCACCTGCGTCTGACGGTGCCCTGCGGCGTCTGCGGCGGGGAGCACACCGCCCGGGTGGAGGCCAGGCGCCTGTTCGACGGCGGGAGTATTGCCCTCAGCTGCCCGGAGCGGCAGCAGCTGTGCTGCTGCATCGGCGAGGAGGGCCGGGTGACCGCCGCCCTGCGCCAGCTCCAGACCGCCGCGGAGAAGCTCCGCGGGCAGGCGGAGGAGGAGATGTTCGCCGACAGCGTGATTATGTACGAAATCCTCTCCGAGCTGAAGGACATCGCCGCCCGGGACGGCATCTCCTGCGCCTGCGGCAGCCGCCGGTACAGAATCGCCGTCCGCGGCGGGGCGGTGGATCTGATCTGCGGCGCCTGCGGCGGCAGGCTGCGCATCGGCGCGGCCACCGACGAGGATCTGGATCAGCTCTGCTGCCGCTATACCCTGACCATTCCGGAGAATCCGGCGGGGCGGGACGAGAGATAGGGGGGAGAGCTGTGGCCCTTGCGGTGTTTCTGATCTTTTTAGGCGTGCTGCTGCTGTGCGTGGTCCGGGGTTGGTTCGTGGGGTGGGCCCTGCTGGCGGGGCTGGCGCTGTTCTTCGCCCTGGGCCTGCGCCGGGGCTGTCCGGCCGGGGATCTCTGGGCCATGGCCCTGGAGAAGGCGAAAAAGAGCGGCATCGTTATCACCGTGATGCTGCTGGTGGGGGCGGTCACCGGGCTGTGGCGGGCCAGCGGCACCATTACATACTGCATCCACCACGGGATGCGCCTGATTAGGCCGCCGCTGTTCCTGCTGCTGGCCTTTCTGATTACCGCCGTCCTCTCCTACGTGCTGGGGACCTCCTTCGGCGTGGCCAGTACGGCGGGGGTGATCCTGATGGCCCTGGCCCGGTTCGGCGGGGTCAGCGAGGCGGTCTGCGGCGGGGCGGTGTTCTCCGGCATCTTCTTCGGGGACCGGTGCTCCCCGGCCTCCTCCTCCGCCATCCTGGTGGCGTCGGTGACGGGGACGCGGCTCTACGACAACGTGAAGCGGATGCTTGCCACGGGGCTGCTGCCCCTGGCGCTGTGCCTGGTCTTCTACGGCGGGCTGTCCCTGCGCCACCCCCTCCGGGCGGTGGACGCGGCCGTTGCCGGGGCGGTGGAGCGGGCCTTCGTCCTCTCCTGGACGGCGCTGATCCCCGCTGCGATCATGCTGGTGCTGCCCCTGCTCCGGGCGCCCATCCGCGTCACCATGCTGGCCAGCATCGCCGCAGCCGCCGCCGTGGCGCTGACGGTGCAGCATATGTCCTCCGCCCAGGTGGTTCGGGCTGCCCTGCTGGGCTATCAGGCGGAGGGGGCGCTGGGGGCGGTGCTCTCCGGCGGCGGGGTAAAAAGTATGGTCTCCACCTGCTTTGTGGTGCTGCTCACCGCCCTCTACTCCGGTCTTCTGGAGGGCATCCGGGTGCTGGAGCCCCTTCAGGAGCGGACCCTGACGCTGTGCCGCCGCCTGGGCCGCTTCCCGGCGGCGGTGCTCACCGGGCTGGGGGCGTCCATGGTCTTCTGCAACCAGACCATTGCCATCATGCTCTCCGAGCAGCTGCTGCGGCCGGGGTATGAGGACAGCGGGGAGCTGGCCATCGACATTGAGAACGCCGGCGTCCTGCTGACGGCTCTGGTGCCCTGGTCCATTGCTGCCGCCGCGCCTATGGCCATGCTGGACGTGGGGCCGGGGGTTCTGCCCTGTGCGGCGCTGCTTTGGCTGACGCCGCTGTGCTATCTGTTTACCAAAAAATACTTTTTCCCCGCGGGGCGCGCCGAACCGCCGCAGGCGGCGTCTGACGCCTCCGCAGAAAGGCAGGATTGCTTGTGATTGAATTACTGGCCCGCCGCTTTATTGCGGGCTACCCCAATACCGAGGACCCCAAAGTACGCCGGAGCTGCGGGATGCTCTGCGGTCTGGTGGGCATTGCGCTGAACGTGCTGCTGTGCAGCCTGAAGCTCTTTGCCGGCCTTCTCAGCGGCTCCATCGCCATCACCGGCGACGCGCTGAACAACCTCAGCGACGCCGGCTCCTCGGTGGTGTCCCTTCTGGGCTTCCATCTGGCGGCCCAGGAGCCGGACCGGGACCACCCCTTCGGCCACGGCCGGATGGAGTACGTCTCCGGGCTGATTGTGGCTATGCTGATTATTCTGATGGGCGTTGAGCTGCTCAAGAGCAGCGTGGGCAAGATTATCCACCCGGAGGAGGTTACCTTCCATCCGGTGATTCTGGCCATTCTGGCCCTCTCCATCGGAGTGAAGCTGTATATGTGCGCCTACAACCGCAGTATCGGCCGGAAGATCCGCTCCTCCGCCATGGCCGCCACCGCCGCCGACAGCCTCAGCGACGCGGCGGCCACCACGGCGGTGCTGATTGCCACAGTAGCGGGGCACTACACCCATCTCCCGCTGGACGGCTGGTTCGGCCTGCTGGTGGCGCTGTTCGTCCTCCGGGGGGGCTGGGGCGCCGCCCGGGACACCGTCAGCCCGCTGCTGGGGCAGCCGCCGTCGCCGGAGTTTGTGGAAGAGGTGGAGGCACTGGTGCTCTCCCACCCGGAGATCGTCGGCGTACACGACCTGATCGTCCACGACTACGGGCCGGGGCGGCTGATGATTACCCTCCACGCGGAGGTCCGGGCCGACGGGGACATGATCGCCCTCCACGACGTGGTGGACACGGTGGAGGGGGAGCTGGGCCGGCAGATGCACTGCCTGGCCACCATCCACATGGACCCGGTGAGCTGCGACGGGGCGGTGGCGGAGAAGCGGGAGGAGGTGGCGGCGCTGCTGCGCACGATTGATGAGCGCATCAGCGTCCACGACTTCCGCATGGTGGACGGCCCCACCCACACCAACCTGATCTTCGACGCCCAGGTGCCCTTTGATTTGCCCCTCACCGACCGGGAGGCGGCCCTCCGTATCCGCGCCCTGGTGCAGACCATGCCGGGGAATTACTTTGCGGTGGTGAAGGTAGAGAAAGGATTCGTTTGAAACCCGCTACGCTGGGCTTTCAAACGAGGGGACGGGGGATGCGCTTTTTCCTTGGAAGCGGCGTAGCCGATTCCAAGGAAAAAGGTTCAAACCGAGCGCGGTTTGCAGGGTGTTTTTCCGAAAACGCGGTTTCCGGAAAAACGATTTTAGTTTATTTCGCCGCCTGGGGGCGGCGAAACTCTGCCGAGGGCTTTTTGGAGGCACGTTTTTAGCGCAGGCCCCGCCAACACAGTTGGCGGGGCCTGTTTTTGCTGATTTATTCTTGTCTTGCGGCGGTGAACCATGCGCCGTCCAGGTGGAGGAGGAGGGTTTCGGCGTCCTTTTCGACTGCGAAGCTGCCCAGACCCCAGGCGTTTTCTACCGTCAGCGTCCGTAGCTCCCCCGCCGGGAGGTCCAGGGCTTCGGCGGATACCTGAAAATCCGCTGCCAGAGTCTCCGCGGTGGTGGCGGACTCGGTGTACTGGGGGTTCTCGCATACCGCCTCGCCGGGGGCGGCGAAGCTCTCCGGGGTGTAGGCCACGGTGCTGCCGGTCAGGGCGTCGATGGCCTCCTGGCTCAGGGCGGAGATGGGGCTGACGGCGGCCAGGCCGGTGACGGTCCATGTGCCGTAGTAGGCGGAGCTTTCCGCCTCGCCCTCCCCGGCGGGAGGTGTGTCGGACGGGATGTCACCGTTGGGGTTCTCCTCCCCGGCGGCCTCGGAGGGGAGCTGGGCGGCGGGCTCCTGGGGAGGAGTGACGGGGGGCAGGGGTTGGGATTTTCCCGGGGCGGCGCAGGCGGTGAGCAGGAGCAGCGCTGTACAGAGCAGTGTGGGCAGAAGGGTGAATTTCATTAAAACACCTCATTTCATCTCGTTTATCGCGATAATCTCAAATCCATCTTCCGCCGATCCCTGAAACCAGACGCTGCCCTGGCCTATCATCACGCCGTCCCAGCGCCGAAACAGGTCTCCCGGGTCGGCGGAGAGCAGGTCGGCACGGGTCTCCGGCCCCATGACGCGGTCGTAGGCCGCCAGGAAGTCCTTGGGGTCCTCCAGGCGGAGGGGCTCCCCCTCCCGCCGGAGGGCGAGGGGGTAGCGGACCATCGCCGCCAGCGATTCGGCGTCGTCCCGGGCGGCGGCATCGCGCACCGCGGCGGCAAAGGCAGTCTCGCCGTAGGCCGTCGGGGCGGCGGAGACCTCCTCCGCTCCTGTGACGGAGACGCTGCCCCGCACATTTCCCAACGCACCGTCAACGGCCCGGAGGAACAGCCGGTAGGCGCCGGGCTCTGCCGGGGGAGCGAAGGTGAAGTCGGCGGCACACCGCAGCAGATCGTCCCCCTGCCGCCGGTTCAGCACGGCGCAGCAGACGGTTTGCAGGGCCTCGTCCCCGGGGCGGGCAAAGCCCACTTGCAGAGCGTTCCCGGTTCCCGCAGAGACGTCGTACCGGATCTGATCCCCCTTGTCTAACATGTAGTCCCCCAGCCAGAGGGTCTGGCCGGCCTCTATGGAGGCAACATCGATGGGGAAGGCCGCCGCCTCCGGCTCCTCGTCGCCGAAAAGCTCTTTGCGCTCCGCCTCGGTTAGGGGGGCGACGCCCTGGATGGCTCCGGTCTCGTCCCGGAGGATTTTGATGTCGATACTGCCCAAGGGGTTCATCTCCAGGCGGTAGAAGGACTGGTTGGGCTGCCGGTCCAGGAAGATGTGGACCAGCTGGCCCTGGTAGTAGTAGTTCTTCCCCTCCGCGGTGACGCCGTGGGCGCGGTACTCCTCCGCCAGCCGGCGGTCCAGCTCCCGCTCCATGGCCTCCTTCTCTCCGTCCATGTCCAGGGCGTCGTAGAGGACGGCGCGGAAGCTGGCGCGGCTGTCCCGCTCCGCCTGCCGGCTCCAGGTTTTCAGGGTCTCCCCGTCCATATAGCCGTTGGCCAGGACGGAGAAGAAGGAGACACGGCTGTCGGCGTAGGACCGCTGAGCGAATTCGCCGATCAGGGGGCTGTTCGGGGACAGGCGGGAGACGGCGGCGGCAAAGAAGCCCACATAGCCGTCCTCATAGCAGCGGTTCAGGAAACTGCGCTGCTCCTCCTCGCCCAGGAGGCCGAAGGCCGCGGCGAAGGCGCCCGTCTCCCCCTCCCGGTAGGCCTGCTCCGCCAGGTCCGCGTAGGCGCCGGCGGTATTGGCGTCACCGCCGACGTGCCGCACGCTGACCAACAGGGCTCGCGTCAGGGGGTGGTCCGTGTTCTCCGCCTCCTTCCGGAGACGGTCCAGCTGATAAATGAGGGCGGACAGGGCCTCCGGGTCCTCCAGGATGCCGGCGCAGACCGGGTCGTAGTACACCGTTACCTCCGCTCCGGAGGGCAGGGGGAGGGAGCGGCCGGGGTAGTAGTCCGCCGCTTTTTCGCTGACGTTCCAGCCCAGCTCGAAGAACCAGGGGAACTGGTTGTACACCTCCTGGGTGTAGCGGCGGGCGGCGGCGGCGCCCTTGATCTCGTCGGGGACGCTGCCCAGGGACAGGTTCATGGCGGGGGTCTCCGGGTCCGCGGACCCGGGCGCGCCGGTGCTGGCCCCGGCGGCGACGGCCCCCGCCGTCAGGAGCAGGGCCAGCAGCAGGGACATGGCCCCGGACATCTTAGCCGTGTTTCTGTCGTTCATAATGGCATCCAGCCTCTCTTTCAGCAGCTTTCCGCTCTCGCTGAGGGTCAGGGAGGCGGCGGGGGGTATCCCCCGGCCCGCGGCCCGGAGGAGGGTGTCCCCGTAGGCCCGGCGCTCCCCGGCGCTGAGGGAGGCCATCACCGCCTCGTCACAGGAGAGCTCGCAGGCCCGGTCCACCTCCCGGACCATCCGCCAGATCAGGGGGTTGAACCAGTGGACGCAGAGGGCCAGCTGGGCCAGATGCTTGACCAGCAGGTCCCGCCGGCGGCAGTGGACCAGCTCGTGACACACCGTGTAGCGAAAGTCCTCCTCCGACAGCGACAGGCTGGGCAGTACGATGCAGGGGCGGCGGACCCCCAGCAGCATCGGCGTGGAGACGGCGGGGTTCTCCCAGAGCTCCACCGGGCGGCGGACCCCCGTCTCCTGTCCCAGCAGGGCCAGGCGGTCCAGGAGGGCCGGGTCGTCTACCGGCTGTCCCCCCGAGCGGAGAAGGCGGGCAAAGCGCCGGTACTGCGCCATCCGGTACAGCAGCAGGAGCAGGGCTCCGGACAGCCAGATCCACCCCGGGGTCTGCCGGAGGGCCTGCCAAATGGCGCCGGGGGCGGGGGCGGCAGGTTCCGGCGGGGCAGGGGTGTTTTCTGCCGGCCTGCTGTCCGCGTCTGCTCCGGCGTTTCCCGCCGGGGCGGTGACAGCGGGTGAAAGGACGCCGGGGACGGCGGCGGGCGGGGGCTCCGGCGGGCGGAACAGGGTCCCCACCAGGCTCACCGGCGACGACAGGGGCAGGAGCAGCCGGGCGATGACAAGGAGCCAGACGTAGTACCGCCACCGGCGGCTGAGACGGCGGCCCAGCAGGGGCCGGAGGATCAGAAGGGTCAGGATCAGCAGGGAGCCGGAGAGGGACAGGGAGAGCACGGTTTGAAACGCTCCGTTCACGGCTTTTCCTCCTCCCAGAACCGCTTCAGCTCCGCATAGTCCTCCGGCGTGAGCAGGTCCTTTTGGATCAGCGCAGCCACCAGACCCCTGGCGCTGCCCGCATAGAGCTTGTCCATCAGCGCCTGGGTCTGGGCCGTCTGGTAGTCCAGCTGGGACACCACGGCGGCGTACTCGTTGCGCCGGCCCAGCTTGTTCACCCGCAGCAGCCCCTTCTCCACCAGGCGGGAGAGAAGGGTAATCACCGTGTTCTTCTGCCACGTGCAGCCCGACCGGGCCAGGGCCTCCATAATCTCGGCGTACCGGGCCCGGCCGCCGGCGGACCAGACGATCCGCATCAGCGCCAGCTCGGAGTCGGATACCGGCTGTACCATGCAGGCATACCTCCCTGTGATTTTTTAGACTACAAGTTGTAGGCTGAAAATAGGATAACAGCTCGTAGGCCATTTGTCAAGGAGAATTTTTCTCCGGGCTCAGACTGTCAAAAAGACGGGAGAGCAGGATGGCGGTAAGGAGGAAAGTGTGAAAGGAACCCAAGAAGGGTTCCTTTCACGTTAAGTCACCCGCCCGCACCCCATGGGCATTTCCTCGCCGCTGCGCGGCTCAGGCACAGGCGACAAATTTCGGCCTGCGGCCGAAATTTGCTTTAGCTTGCCGAAAAACCCATTGGGTTTTTCGGCAAGCTAAAGCCCCGGCAGAGGGGGCTCTGCCGGGGCTCTCACATCCGCTTACTTCATCAGGTCCTTGCCGGAGGACCAGGCCTGACCCACCTTCTCGCCGATGGCGTAGTAGCCGCTCTGGAAGGTGTCGAAGACGAAGGCGTTAAGGCGCTTGGGGTCCACCTTGCCCTTCTCGTCCAGGACGCTTTCCTCCGCCAGCACGTTGACGATCTGGCCCACCACGCGAAAGCCGTAGTCGTTGTGGTGGTACTCCATCACGCGGCACTCCAGGGTCAGGGGGAACTCCTCCACCACCGGGGCGTCCACCTTCTCGCTCTTCACCGCGTGGAGGCCGCTGCGCTCAAACTTGTCGGGCATCTTGTTGCCGCTGGCGATGCCGAAGAAGTCCGCCGCCTCCAGGTGGGGGATGTCGGCGATGCTCAGGGTGAAGGCCATGCGCTTTTTGATGTTCTCCGCGGTCTTGTGGCTCTCGCTGATGTTCAGGGCCACCTTGTCGCTGTCGCAGATGCCGCCCCAGGCCATGTTCATCACATCCACCGTGCCGTCGTCGCAGTAGGTGGCGATCATCAGCACCGGCATGGGAAACACGTAGTCCTTGACGCCTAAGTCCTTTTTCATACAGGGTCCTCCGTTTCAAAAAATAGTTCTGGACTTTTTGCTGAGCATCATTATAATAGAATCGGAAGAAAAAACAAGTACCCACTTAAAAGTTAGCTGGTTACTTGCGGGAAAGCGGGGTGGCTCCAATGGGTCGGGGCCGGATTACGGAGGCCAACTGGGAGGAGACGGGGTTCCACTACACCCTGTCCCTGATCGCGGGGAAGTATAAGATGGTGATTCTGTACTGCCTGATGGGGTATCAGCCGGTGCGCTTCAATGAGCTGCAGCGGTATATTGGGCGAATTTCGGACAAAACTTTGAGCCAGACGCTGAAGGAGCTGGAGGCCGACGGTCTGATCTGCCGCAGGGCCTATCCCCAGATTCCCCCCAAGGTGGAGTATACCCTCAGCCAGCGGGGCACCTCCCTGATGGCGGTGCTGGATCAGCTCTGTCTCTGGGGCGAGGAGCACCGGCAGTAGGCGGAGCAGGAGAGAAGGAGGATACGATGATGTTTTTAGGTGTTGACTACTACCCCGAGCAGTGGGACGAGGCGCTGCTGGACGCCGATCTGGACGCCATTGCGGACTTAGGGTGCAATGTGATCCGCATCGCGGAGTTCGCCTGGCACCGGATGGAGAGGCGGGAGGGAGAGTACGACTTCTCCTTCTTCGACCGGGTGATCGAAAAGGCGAAGAAGCGGGGGCTCCAGGTGATCCTGGGGACGCCCACCGCCGCCGTCCCCGCCTGGCTGGCCAAAGCCCACCCGGACGTGCTGTCCCGGGACGAGCACGGGCAGAGCCGGGGGTTCGGCGGCCGGCGGCACGGCTGCTACAACAGCCCCGTCATGCGGGAGTACGCGGGAAAAATTGCCCGGGCCATGGCGGAGCACTACCGGGGCGAGGGGCAGGTGGCGGCCTGGCAGATCGACAACGAGATCGGCCACGAGGGCAGCGACCTGTGCTGGTGCCCCCACTGCCACAGGGCGTTTCAGGAATTTCTCCGGGAGAAGTTCCGCGGCGACATCCACGCTCTGAATGAGACCTACGGCACCGCCTTCTGGTCCCAGGAGTACAACGACTTCGATGAGATTCCCCTGCCCGTCCCCACCCTCACCGCCCACAACCCGGCCCTGCGCCTGGACTGGGAGCGGTTTCGCAGCGAGAGCGTCGCCGGCTTCCTGAAGCTCCAGGCGGACATCCTCCGGGAGGTCATCCCCGGGGCGGTCATCATCCACGACTTCCCCGGTGGCGGTCTGGACAAGCACGCGGACTATGCCCAGGCGGCGAAGTGTCTGGACATCGCCGCCTACAACAACTACCCCGTCTGGGGCGGGCAGAAGGACCCTCTGCCGCCCCACGAGATCGCCTTCGGCCTGGACTACATCCGGGGGCTGAAGGGGCGGAACTTCTGGATCACCGAGGCCATCATGGGGGCCCAGGGCCACGACGTCACCGGTTTTCTCCCCCGGCCCTTCCAGGCCAAGCTCTGGTCCTGGCAGGGCATGGCCCACGGCTGCGAGAGCCTGCTGTACTTCCGCTACCGGGGGGCCACCAAGGGGGCGGAGCAGTTCTGTTACGGCATCGTGGACGCGGACAACCGCCGGGGCCGGAAATTCTACGAGGTGCAGAGCTTTTTCCGGGAGGTCCGCCAGTACGAGGCGGCGCTGACCGCCCCCATCCGCAGCCAGGTGGCCATCGTCTACGACTACGACGCCCTCTCCGCTTTCCGCATCCAGCGGCAGAGCCTGCTCCTGGACTGCCACGCGGAGATGAAGCGGTTCTACAAACCCTTCTTTGACCGGAATGTGCCGGTGGACGTGGTACCGGTCTGGACGGACCTCGCCGGGTACAAGGTGGTGGCGGCGCCCTATCTGATTATCGCCAGGCCGGACTTTCAGGAGCGGGCCCGGGCCTTTGTGGAGGGGGGCGGCACGCTGGTGCTCACCTGTCGCACAGGGGTGAAAGATACCGACAACAATCTCATCTTCGGCGAGAGCGTCCCCGTGGGCTGGCGGGGTCTGGCCGGCGTCACCGTGGAGGAGACGGAGAGTCTCCAGGAGGCGGAGGCCTTTTCCGTGCTGGGGGAGGGGGACTTCGCCGGGCGGAAGGGGTCCGGCGGCGTGATCCGGGACCTGCTGCGCGCGGAGGACGCGGAGGTGCTCTTCCGCTACGCCGACCCCTTCTACCACAGCTATGCCGCCGTCACCAGGAAGCGCTGGGGCGCGGGGGCGGTGTACTATCTGGGCTGCGTTCTGGATCAGAAGACCACCGCGCTGCTGATGAAGGCGGTGCTGCGGGAGCAGGGGATTGAGGCCGTTCCCTCGGAGGAGGGGGTGGAGATCGTCCGCCGCAGCGGCGGCGGGCAGAGCATCCGCATGGTGCTCAACCACAACGACCGGTCCGTGGAGGTGGACGGTCAGGTGCTGATGGCCTTCGGGTGCCGGGTGGAGACGCTGTAGGGGCTGTTTGGAAGACTTTCCGAGCGGCGGGGTGACTGGAAATTAGGAATTAGGAATGGATGTGTCCGGCTTGCGCCGGACGGGTTGGAATTCATTTTTTCTTTGTGAAGCTGCATTGTCCGGAGAAAAATTTGTGCGGTCCGGTGGGAGGCCGGTTTTGAAGCGGGCGCTGGAGCTGTCATAAAAATGCAGATTTCTGTATACCCGGTTTCCGGCGAAGGCCGGGGGCCGGGTGTTTTTTGGGGCGAAAACCTCGGAGCGGTGGCAGGCGGTTCGGGGGAAAGATGCACGAAGGTGCGTAGTATAAAGACAAATGTTTTGTCTATGCAGACAAAATTGCGGCGGCGGTGACAAAAAAGGATTGACGAGGGGAAAAAACCTGTGCTACACTTTCTCCCATCAAAGCACGGCGCGAGGTTTCGGCCTCCGGCCGGCCTTTGTTTGGAGGTGTGTGATGATGCGTATACAGAATGAGTATTTAAACGGCCTGATGGAGCGGGTCGTGGAGCGGAATCCGGCGGAGCCGGAGTTTCACCAGGCGGTGGGGGAGGTTCTGGAGAGCCTGGTCCCCGTGGTGGAGGCCCGGCCGGAGTTCATCACCGAGGGGGTCATGGACTGCCTGGTGGAGCCGGAGCGGATTATCAAGTTCCGGGTGCCCTGGGAGGACGAGCAGGGGAGGATCCACGTGAACCGGGGCTTCCGGGTGCAGTTCAACTCCGCTATCGGTCCCTACAAGGGGGGGCTGCGGTTCCACCCCAGCGTGTACGAGGGGATCATCAAGTTCCTGGGGTTCGAGCAGATCTTTAAGAACAGCCTCACCGGCCTCCCCATCGGCGGCGGCAAGGGGGGCAGCGACTTCGACCCCAAGGGGAAGACCAATCTGGAGGTTATGCGCTTCTGTCAGAGCTTTATGACGGAGCTGTTCAAGTATATCGGGCCGGACACCGACGTGCCCGCCGGGGACATCGGCGTGGGCGGCCGGGAGATCGGCTACCTCTTCGGCCAGTACAAGCGCCTGCGCAACGAGTTTACCGGGGTCCTCACCGGCAAGGGCATCACCTACGGCGGCTCCCTGGCCCGGACGGAGGCCACCGGCTACGGCCTGTGTTACTTCACCGACTGCATGCTGCGGGATGCGGGGCGGAGCTTCGAGGGGGCCACGGTGGTGATCTCCGGCAGCGGCAATGTGGCCATCTACGCCTGCGAAAAGGCCGCGGAGCTGGGGGCCAGGGTGGTGGCCATGAGCGACTCCGGCGGGTATATCTACGACAGGGACGGCATCGACCTGGCCTGCGTCAAGCAGCTCAAGGAGGTGGAGCGGAAGCGGATCTCCGCCTATGTGGATACCCACCCCGCCGCGGAGTACCACGCCGGGTGCCGGGACATCTGGAATATCCCCTGCCACATCGCCCTGCCCTGCGCCACACAGAACGAGCTGGACGAGAGCGCCGCCAAAGCCCTGATCGCAAACGGCTGCTTCGCCGTGGCCGAGGGGGCCAACATGCCCTCCACGCCGGAGGCCATCGCGGCCCTCCAGGCGGCAGGGGTCCTCTTCGCCCCGGCCAAGGCGGCCAACGCCGGCGGCGTGGCCACCTCCGCGCTGGAGATGAGCCAGAACTCCATGCGCTTCTACTGGACCTTCGAGGAGGTGGACGAGCACCTGAGGAAGATCATGCGGGACCTCTACCGCAGCGCCAGCGCCGCCGCCGAGCAGTACGGCAGCCCGGGCAATTTAGTGGCGGGGGCCAACATCGCCGGCTTCCTGAAGGTGGGCGAGTCCATGCTGGCTTACGGAATCGTATAAAAAGGGGGTGAGCGGATGAACGACTATATCGCCCGCGTATCGGAGAATCTGGCCAGGACCTACCCCAACGAGGAGGAGTATCTCCAGTGCGTGAACTCCTGGCTGGAGATGATCGCCCCGGCGGCGGAGGATCCCCGGTATGAGAAGCTGGACCTCATCACCCGCATGGTGGAGCCGGAGCGGATGTTCTCCTTCCTGATCCCCTGGGTGGACGACCGGGGCCTCACCCACACCAACCACGGCTACCGGGTCCAGTTCAACAGCGCCATCGGCCCCTACAAGGGGGGCCTGCGGCTCCACCCGGGGGTGAACCCCTCGGTGGTGAAGTTTTTGGGCTTTGAGCAAACCTACAAGAACGCTCTCACCGGCCTCCCCATCGGCGGGGCCGCCGGCGGCGCGGACTTCGACCCCCGTGGGAAGTCCAAGCGGGAGATCATGCGCTTCTGCCAGAGCTTCATGTACGCCCTCTACCGCTACATCGGTGCGGACACCGACGTGCCCGCCGGGGATATCGGCGTGGGCAGCCGGGAGGTGGGCTGGCTCTACGGGGCCTATAAAAAGGTCACCGGCCGGGCGGAGAGCTCCGCCCTCACCGGCAAGGGGCTGACCTACGGCGGCAGCCGCATCCGCCAGGAGGCGGCGGGCTTCGGCGTGGTGTACTTCCTGGGGCGGATGCTGGAGCACCAGGGTACCACCCTGGAGGGCAAGCGCCTGGTCGTCTCCGGCTTTGGCAACATGAGCTGGGGCGTCTGCCGCAAGGCGGCGGAGCTGGGGGCCAGAGTGGTGACCCTCTCCGGCCCCGACGGCTATATCTTCGACGGCGACGGCGTGGCCACCCAGGAGAAGTACGACTTCCTGGTGCAGATGCGCTACAGCGGGGAGGACCGGGTGGAGGCCTACGCGGAGCGGTTCGGCGTGGAGTTCTACCCCGGCAAAAAGCCCTGGGAGGTCCCCGGCGACGCGGTGCTGCCCTGCGCCACCCAGAACGAGCTGAACGTGGAGGACGCGGTGCACATCATCGCCAACAACGTGCGCTACTACGTGGAGGGGGCCAACATGCCCGCCACCGCGGACGCGCTGAAGCTCCTGCGGCTCAGTCCCAAGATTTTCACGGCGGGGGCCAAGGCCAGCGGGTCCGGCGGCGTGGCGGTGTCGGCCCTGGAGATGGCCCAGAACGCCGTGCGCTACAGCTGGTCCAGAAGAGAGGTGGATGAGAAGCTGCGGGGGATTATGAGCGCCATCTACGACGCCTCCGTGGCCGCCGCCGAGGAGTACGGCCTGGGGTACGACCTCATCGCCGGCAACGATATCGCGGCTTTTAAGCGGATCTCCGAGGCGATGATCGCCCAGGGACTGTAAGGGCGCGGCCGCGTTGGGCGGCAGGAAGATGCTGGAGATGCGGAAGAGGAGGCCGAAACTGGTCTCCTCTTCCTGCTCCGCACGGTTGTCCCCTTGCCCCCGAAAATAAGAGCAGGTACTGACCGGGATTCTGTCCTGTCAGTACCTGCTCTTTTTTACGGTGAAAGTGTTTTTGCGGTGGATGCCACAGGAGGCGAGGCGCTGCTTGCCGGCACTCTGCCGCTCCGTCCGGTGTGACGCTGCCGCCGGTCTCCCGCGTTTTCCGGGTGCACCGCCCCTGCCGCCGGCACACCCGGCGGCATGCGCCCTATCCGGTTACTTCTCCAGGAAGTTTTTTATCATCTGCGCGGCCTCGGCCCTGGTGGCGGTGTCCTTGGGGGCCAGTATGCCGCTCCCCTTGCCGCGCAGAATGCCCCGGTCCACCGCCCAGCGCAGGGCGTCGGCGGCCCAGGGGCTGACCTGGTCCGCGTCATCGAAGGGCAGGAGCAGGTTGGGGGGCGCGGGGCGGCCGGCGTACCGCCAGAGCATCACCGCCAGCTGTTCCCGGGTGATGGGGTCGCCGGGGCCGAACTGCCTGCTGCTGTAGCCGTTGATGATGCTGTTGGCGGCGGCCCAGTTCACCGCGCCGGCGTACCACGCGTTCTCCCTCACGTCGTCAAAGCCGCTGTCAAGGTTCTGGCCGGGGTTATTCTCCAGATTGTGGAGAACCGCCGCCAGCATGGCGCGGCTCATGGGCAGGGAGGGGCTGAAGGTATCGGGGGCGGTGCCGGAGAACAGCTCCCGGGCGCTGACGAAGGCCGCCGCGTCCGCCGCCCAGTGGGTCCCGGGCAGGTCGGAGAAGGTCCTGCCGCGCTCCGCCAGCTTCACCACGGCGGAGCCCTCCACCGTCAGGACCACGCCGTTTTCCGTGGGGACGGATTTGCGCACCACCGTCTCCGTGCCGTCCGGTGCGACGATTACCGCCACGGTGCCGGGGGTGACCTTCTCCGCCGGGATCTCCACCTCCGCGCTGCCGCCGCCCTTCACGGTGATTTTTATCCCGGTGTCCCTGTCGATGACCGCAGGCAGGGTGGCGGACTTCACTCCGCCGGGGATGCTGGCCTCGGCGGAGGTTACGCTGCCCTTCCTGTCCGTCACCACAGTGACGCTGGTGCCGTCCGGCGCCCTGGTGGTCGCGGTTACCGTCCCGGCAGTTGGGTCAGTGGTTGTGGTGGTAGTGGTGCCGTCGGGATTTTTGGTGGTAGTGGTGGTGAGGGATCCGCCGCCGGTTCCCCCGCCGGATCCCCCGCTGCCGGAGGAGCCGCCGGAGGCGGATGTAACGGTGACCGTGCAGAAGGCGGTAAAGCTCCCGTCTGCCGTTGTGACTGTAATCACGGCTGTGCCCGCGCCCTTGGCCGTAACCTGGCCGGAGGCGTCCACTTCCGCCACGGCGGGATTGCTGGAGGTCCAGACGACGGCCCTGTTGTCCGCATTTTCGGGGGCGACAGAGGCGGTGAGGTGGCTGCAGCCGCCCGGGGACAGGGTCAGCGTGGAGGCGCTCAGCGTCACGCCGGTGGGATGGATTGCGGGAATGGCCGCGAAGGTCTCCACGTTGGCGAGCAGCATACTGCCGTCCGCCTCCGGGGCGGCGGGGAGGGTCAGCTCTTGTCCCTGATAGGTGACGCTGGCCAGCTTTCCGTCGCCTAAGCGGAAGCCCGGTTTGGGAGCCAGCCGGATGCTGGCGCTGTAGGCCACCTCGGGCCGAAAGGCTGCGTCCGCCGGGGTCCAGATGACCTCGGCGGTGCAGATGTTGCCGCCGCTTACGGACAGGGTTTTCACGGGGACCTCGCCCCGCGCCGGGGCTGTGATCTCACCGTCAAGGGCGATCTGCGCCCCGGTGACGATGTAGGACATGGAGTCGGGCTTGTCCCTGAGGGAGATGCCGTAAAAGCTCTCCTTATAGTTCTCCGTGCCGTGGAATATGGCCTGAAGACCGCTTTCACGGCTGGCCCAGAGGTTGTCGTCCACGGGCAGGGTGAAGCGGGCCTCGCCGCTGGCATCCGTCACCGCCGTGGCGAAGGTCTGGAGTCCGCTGACGCCGCCCCGGACCTCCAGGGTCTGACCGGGGACGGGGTCCTGGCCCTCGGACCGCAGGCCCATGGTGATGGTCATGGTCTCGCCGTACTGATAGGAGGGCCTGTCAAAGTGCGGCGTGGGGTAGATGTCGGTGGCCTTCTGCTCCGTACCCTCCTTCACCTGGATGCCGGTTCCGTCCTCCGTTTTGGTCAGGTAGAAGCCCGTATCCCTGGAGGAGAAGCAGGAGGCGGAGTCCAGCGCCGTGATGCCGGCGCCCTGGAACAAAAGGGTGTTCCCCCATGTGTCCGCCCAGCCGCCGCCGGTGTGCCCGACCTTGATTTTGGAGCTGCCGGGGATCTGGACGGAGGAGGTCACTTCCACTGGCAGGGCGGCCTGCTCGGAGACGCCCTTTCTGAACAGAACCGTTCCGCTGCCAGCCAGCGTTCCCAGGGAGGTGGTTCCGCCGGCGGCCGGAATCACCACTGTGCCGGCGTCGCTTACCTCCAGACGGTTCAACGTCATGGGAGAACGAAGTGAAAAGGAGCCGGATTCCACGGTGAGGTTGTCAATCCCGTACAGACCAAAATCATAATTCTGGTCCGTGTTGGCGTCGCCAAAGACCTGAACGGCTGTAGTCCCCGCGACCCCCTCGCCGTTCACACCCGCCAGACGCGGCCTGATGATGCCGCTGCTGTCGCAGGCCGCGTGGACCTCAAAGACGGCGGAGCTTACCGTGGAGGCGTCGTTAAGGGGATTTTTGGCAAAAAAGGATCCCTGATACAGACCGTTGTCCCCCGGGGGGTCGCAGCTTTCTCCGATGATGATCTCTACCGTGTCCACCTGGTCGTTCCAGCCGCTGCCGCTGACGAATGCAGCCTGGCCGCCCGGCGCGGGGCCCGCGGCGTGGAACTCCACAAGGGCAGTCCCCACGCTGCCGCCGTAGCCGCCGCCGTAGACCTCTATGTACCCGTCCGCCTGGCCCATGAATTTCACGTGGGTGCTGGTACAGGCGCAGCCGCCATTGCCGCCGCCGTAGATCCATCCCGCGTCGCCGCCGTTGAAGACGACCTCCGTACTGGACACCGTGCCGGCGTAGCCGCCGCCATAGACGGCGCCCAGGTCGGCGCTGGGGTCGGAGATTTTCTGTCCCCAGACCTTTGCCCCGCTGTTGACAGTCACATGGGCGGTTCCGGTGACCTCGGACTGGTTGCCGCCGCCGAAGACCCAGCCCACCGTGCCGCCGTCAAGGACGATATTGGTGTTGCCCTCTAATACATCGCCGAAACTGCCGCCGTAGATTTCCTTGACAGTTCCGCTCTCCATGACGATAGAGGCGCCGCCTGTATGGCTGTTTCCGCTGTCATACCAGCCGCCGTAGACCGCATGGCTGCTGACATCCGTATCCCCGGAGAGCAGGTTTCCTTCCGTGTCGTAGATACTGGTAATGGATCCATTCTGCCTGATTACAATGGGGACGCCCTGGGCGAAGACAAAGTATTGGTAGGCCATATTGATATCCCCCGGCGCAGCCCGGAGATCCGGGACGGAGCCGTCCGGATCTTCCGCCGCCCACGCGGTCCCCGGCAGCAGGTTCAGGCACAGAGCCAGAATTGCCAGCAGGCTGAACACACTTTTCCTCATTCAAATCGTCCTCCCATATGTCTGTTTTCCAAGGGGCAGAGGGAATCGGCTTCCCCCGGGGGAAGCCGTACAGGGGTATACCCCTGTACGAAGAGCCTTTGCAAGCGTAAAAGATCATCAACCGCTGCATCCGGTCATTAAAAAGCAAAAAAAGTATACCACCCGCCACTTCCCCATTTCAAGCAAACCGGCACGAGTTGCGGTTTTGCGGCCCAAATTGTATGGCGGCGGCGGGAGAGATATGGTATAATAGCCGCAGAGCGGCTATTATATTTTGATTCGAGCCATTTTTCTCGCCCCTTGCGGGGCAGCCGAAAAAATTGGCTCATTATACCATTCCAGCTTCGCTTCCATGGCATAATAGCCGCAAGGCGGCTATTATAGTTTGATTTGAGCCATTTTTCTCGCCTCTTGCGGGGCAGCCGAAGAATTGGCTCTTTGTACCATTCCGGTTCCGTTTTCACAGTATGACAGGGCCGGAGACTTGAAGGGGGGTGACCGCATGCGCGTCGCGGTTGTGGACGACTGCGCCGCCGACCGGCTTTGGCTGGCCGGGGAGCTGGAGACCCTGCTGGCCGACCGGCGGCTGGAGGGGACGGTGACGGCCTTTGAGAGCGGGGAGAATTTTCTGGCACAGGCCCAAATCAGGCGGTTCGATCTGGCCTTTCTGGACATCTACATGGCGGGACTGGGGGGCGTGGAGACGGCGGAGCGTCTGCGGACCTTCGACCCGGACTGCCTGCTGGTCTTCTCCACCTCCTCCCGGGACCACGCCCTGGAGGGCTACCGGGTCCAGGCGGTGCAGTATCTGGTAAAGCCCTGCCAGACGTCGGATCTGGAGCGGCTCTTCGGCCAGCTGGACCGGCTGCTCCCTGCCCGGGAGAAGTATGTGGAGCTGCGCGCGGGGCGGCAGACCGTCCGCCTGCGCCTGCGGGATATCCTGTGGGCGGAGCACTTCCAGCACCAGGTGCGCCTCCACACCGCCGGGGGCGGGATGCTGTCCACCCGGCTCACCTTCGGGGAGTTCGCCGCCCTTCTCTCCTCCGATTCCAGGTTCTTTGTCTGCGGTCGGGGCCTGCTGGTCAATCTGGACCACGCCGCCGACTTCGACGGGCGGGACTTCCGCCTGTCCGACAGCACCCGCCTCCCTGTCAGCCGGGACCTGACCGGCAGGGCCAAGATCGCATTCTGTGACCGGCTGTTTCACCAGGGAAAGGGGGCGGTCCTGTGACGAGCGCGGCGCCGCACCCGCTCCAGCCGGTTTTGGAGCTGACCGTCTTTTTCCCGGCCGCCTTTCTCTGCTTCCTGGCCACCGCAGACCATCTGCGCTTCAAGGCGCGCACGCTGGCGCTGATCGCGGTCCCGGCCCTGACGCTGGTGTGCCTTCTGGGCGGCTGGCTGTGCTGGCGTATGTACTGGCCGGTCACAGTGGTGCTGCTGCCGCTCCTGGCGGTCCTGGGCGCGGCCTTCTGCCGGGTGGTGACGCTGCCCGTCTGGAAATCTGTCAGCATCTTCCTGGGGGTGTGCGGCGTCTGGTCCTGCCTGAGCGGACTGGCCGTGACCGCCAACGCCGCCCTCAGCCCCGACAGCAAAAACACCCCCTGGCTGTGCTGCGCGGCGGGGTTGATTCAGCTGGCGCTGTGCTGCGCCGAGGCGGCGCTGGTCTGGTACCCCGCCACCCACGCCGTGCGCCGCCTGCTGCGGGAGGAGGCAATCGTCCGCACCTGGTATGTCTTCTGGATTCTTCCGGTGGTGTTTCTGTTTTTCAGTCTGCTGCTCCTCCCCGAACAGGGGGAGGACTTGCAGGGTGGGCGGCTGCTGTCCATTTACCTTGTGCTGTCCCTGCTGAATCTGGGGCTGCTGCACCTGTTTTACCTGCTGTTCTACCTGATGGCCCGGGAGCTGAACGCCAATGTCAGCCTTCGGCGGGAGAACCAGTTTCTCCAGATGCAGACCGCCCAGTATGAGACCCTGCGCACCGCCATCGAGGAGACCCGCCGGGCCCGCCACGACCTGCGCCACCACTTCGGCGTCCTGTCCGCCCTGGCGGAGCGGGGAGCCTGGGAGGAGCTGAGGGGCTATCTGGCCGAGGTGTCGGACGGCGTCCCCGCCGACGAGCTGAACCTGTGTGAGAACCGGGCGGTGGACGGCGTGGCGGGGCGGTACTCCGCCCTGAGCCGGCAGGAGGGCATCCCCTTCCACTGTGAATTGAAGCTGCCCCCCGTTCTGCCGGTGCCGGAGATGGACGTGTGCGTGGTGCTGCAGAATCTGCTGGAGAATGCCCTGGAGGCCGGCCGCCGGGCGGAGGGACCCCGGTATATCCGCCTGAAGGCCTCTCTCCGCGGGGACAATCTGGTTCTGCTCACCGTGGAGAACCCCTACAGCGGCCAGCTGGTGGAGAAGGAGGGCGTGCTCCAGTCCACCAAGCGGTCAGGGGCCGGGGTGGGGCTTCAGTCCGTGGCCCATATCGCCGAAAAGAGCGGGGGCTACTGCCGGTTTCTCTACGGAGACGGTGTGTTCATCGCCAATGTGATGCTGCGGGGATAAAACAAAAATAGAAAAACTGGAATTAATTCTTGACAAGAGGGATATACTGTGGTATCCTAAGCAATGCCGATATCTGCCGGTGTGGTGGAATTGGTAGACACAAGGGACTTAAAATCCCTCGGTAGCGATACCGTACCGGTTCGAGCCCGGTCACCGGCACCATCGGATTTTGTCCCTGTTGTAAATATCGCGGCGTAGAGCAGTTGGTAGCTTGTCGGGCTCATAACCCGGAGGTCGCAGGTTCGAGTCCTGCCGCCGCAACCAGAAAAACAGCCGATTTCTCGTTGAGATCGGCTGTTTTTATAACTTTTTTGTAGATGTTTGGGCGGATGACTTTTAGATTTGTGGCATTTTTGTGGCACTCACTCCGAAAAAGTAGCATTTTCGGCGTTGCTGGCTGGTCTGGCAACGCCTATTTTTTATGCCTTGCGTCGGATCAAAACATCCGCTATGGTATCGGTCGCTGCCGCCTTTGCGTCCTCTATCATGTGGGCATAGAACTTCCCCGTTGTGTTTGGGCTTGCGTGTCCCAGCACTTTAGAGACAGTCACCACGTCAATATGATTGGCAATCAGGGCAGAAGCTGCACTGTGCCGGAATGCGTGAGGATTGATGTGTGGGAGGCCGTGGCGTTTGCTGAACTTCTTCAGCCAGCCTGTCCAGGTGTCCGGGTGCATTGGGTGTCCGTTATCCTGCGTGAAGATGAATCCACCGTCTTGCCAATGGTCGCCATTGAGAAGCCTAACCTCTGTCTGCTCCTTCCTCCACTGTTTCAATAACGCTATGACCTCTGCGGGAATTTTCAGAGAACGATGCTCGCCGGTTTTAGTCTCGCCCTCGTATACGCCCCGCCGACTGCTATAATATAGCCCATGGTTGATGTTGACTTGCCCTGTCGATAGATTCACGTTGTCCCATTTCAGGCCGGCAAGTTCCCCGCGACGCGCACCAGTGGAAACCGCCAGATATACAAATATACGATATTTCAACGGTTCAGTATCTGCGGCATCCAGAATTGCATAAACCGTTTCAGGCTGAAAATAGTTAGGTTCCGGCTTCACAGGGCGTGGAGGTGTCGCTTTAGCCGCTGGATTGTATGGAATCAGCATTTCCTTTTCGGCCAGCGCCAGAATTGAAGAAATCAATCTGTGATGTTCTAATATGGTTTTGGGAGATAGCGGCGATGTGTTACGCTCTATCATGAAAAATTTCTCTGTCTTGCCACCCAAAGCTGACGCAATCTTGACCGCCGTAGCCTCTGCTACTGGACTCCTGCAAGCCTGCCCTATCGCTCTGGACGATATGCCCGCCAACTCCGCAAATTTCGTTTTGGTAAAGCCGCGCTGTTTGATTTCCGTAGATAGGTCGATCCTTGCGGTGGCAAGAGCTTCCTTTTTCCGTCCACCCTCCTTGCCCAACTGCTCATAGAGTTTATTAAGGTGGCCTGGTCGAATGTCTGCCAGCTTCAAGTGTCCAATCTGCGGATTGATACGTTTTAACAAATCCTCATATCTCTCCAAAGTGCTCTCATGGACTCCATCACGGCGTTTCAATTCCAGGGCATATATAGCATACTGAGCAAAGGTCTGCCGATTGTCCAGCGCAAAGCCCTGCCTGATCTGTTCCTCAAATTTACTGGCCTCATTCCATGCCGCTTTCTCCTGCCTCGCCTCGCTCCATGTCTGGGGCGGGGCGAATGTTTTTCGATGACGGACTTGCTTGCCCTCAGCATTTTTTCCTCCGTACACTGTTATGAGGTAAGAGACGCCTTTTTTCCCCTCTCGCCGCTCAATCTGTGCCATCGCCTGATGCCTCACTTTCAATCTCTGAATTAAACGCCTCCCTGAGTTGTCTGATAGTCGAAACCTGGGAAGCCATTTTCTTAACAATATCTACGCCGATAGAGTCTAAGCAGTCTTGAATCACCCTTTGTTGTATGGGCAAAAGCGCAATCTGGGATTGTAGCATTATACGCTCAAAATCGTCCATCTGTTCCAAATCATCTTTATCGGGGATAGCTTTGATGACGCTTCGATTACGCATCCCGCCCGCCCCTTGTGATAGTGCCGAGAGCATGACCGCGCTACCGGACAGGATTCGATCACACCCAAAATAATCAAGAAAATCCCTCACATAATCAAAAACTATGGTCTGTTTCTGGGCTTTATCGCATTTTTCTGCAAATCTTTTGCGGTTCTCTGGAAGTGATTCAGATATTTCAGCAAGTCGCAACCTATAGTCTGGGACTGGTTCATCCAGAGGGAGATAGCAATACGGTTCTTGAAGCAGCTCGTCAGATGTGAAGGAGCAAAAATATTTCTCGATTTTAGAAAGTAACTCTCCATCAGATATCAGGAAATTCAGAACATCCATAGCTACATGGCTCTTTTTTAGTTCTTTCAAAACTTGGACAGAATTTTCGTTCAATCCAATCTCATCACAAATAAATCGGTTATCATGCGTACTATGATCCATCCGTCCCAGCAAATAATCAGGATCACAGCCAAATTCGTTGCAAAGAAGTTCGATTGTCTTGATTTCCGGTACTGCCCGCCCATATTCCCAATTCCGCACAGTGTCCACAGAGACGTGTAAATATTCCGCGATATCCTTTTGTGTCTTAAATCCGGCCTTTATCCGTTCGCGTTTGAATACCTCTTTGAATCCACTCGAAAAACTGCGTAATTTCATTACATTCATTATAAACATACCCCCAGAACAAAAAAACGATATTCACAGTTGCGTCGCAGCATGAATTGTGATACAATAATCATGAACGAGATATGCATCTAAATTACACATCCTCATGATAGCACACCTTACATGAAAGTGCAAGAGAAAATTTAGTGGAAGGAGTATTTTTTATGAATACCTTAAAAAATCGAAATGTATTATCCATCAATGAAACGCTTAAACGCGCAAAATTGGAAGGAATGGACATTCCCGAAACTGCCTTGCGTCGCTGGGTGCGGGACGGGACGCTTCGCGTCACGTATTCTGGTCGGAAGGCGCTGATCTACTGGCCGAACCTGGTCAAGTTACTCTGTGGGGAGTCAGCTCAAGTCAAACTGCACAAAGCAAATGCGGTATCATAGTGCATATTGCTGAATTTTGAGACAGAGGTTAGCGCAGGCCGATTTTACCTTCTAAACAATAGTAACGGCTCTTGTCACAGATTAAAAAGTCTGCAAATAAAAAGTCAAGGGTAAATTTGCAAAAAAGAGAAGAAAAATGAGGTGATAAAAAAGAGCACAAAAACAAGGCCACCGCCGAAGCGCCAGCCTGTCAAGTCGTGTGCAGCAATGTTCAGGTATGCTCAGAATCAGGTGCGGGATTCTCCTCCAGGGCAGCCAGATACTCCTTCACCCTGCCGTAGTAGATACGCAGGAACTTGTTTGCTCCGGCGGTCATGTAGACCAGGTAGGGCTTGCCCTCGGCGCGTTTCTTGTCCATGAACTGGTACACAGGGTCATCCTGGGGCTTGGTCTGGATGAGACAGTCCATCACCAGGAACAGGGCCTTACGCAGCCCGGGCGAGCCGCTTTTGGAGGTGCGCACACTCTTGGCCTCGTGAGTGCCAGACTGGTTAGCTCCTGGATCGACACCGGCGAAGGCGGTCTGGCTCATGCCCCGTACACAGTCCACGTGCCAGAAGGACGCGCCGGGCTGGAGCAATGCTGCCCCAGCGGGACGGCTCTACCTGCATAAATCGAACGCTGCGAATGAGAGGCTGGCTGACAGACTTTCGTACGGACGTGTCAGTCCTTGGAGGAAGACGTCAGTCCAATGCCCTCCCATTCTAACAGCTTTGGCAACGATGCGGAAAAAGACACGGCTGGCTACCGTGCCTTGAACCGTAAATATATTGTAATAGCTGCATAACAAATTAGCAGCGGCTGGGGTCGCTCTGGCCGCTGCTACCACAAAAAGGATGTGTTATACCTGAACAAGATCACCGTAATTGACGCCCCGTGCGGAGCGGGAAAGACCGAGTGGGCAATTTCCTACATGAACAGCCATCCACAAGAGGCTTTTATCTTTGTTACACCGTTCCTAAGCGAGGTTGACCGCATCAAGCATGGAACCACTGCATTTTATGATCCGCAATATTACCAACGTACCGATTTGCTCGGAGGATCTGCAGGCTCTAAGACAAAATTGGAAGATTTCAACGACCTCTTGGCCGCTGGGCGGAACATTGTCACGACACACACGACGTTCACGAACGCGACTCAGGAAACCGTCAGCATTCTGCAGGATAACTCCTACTATCTAATTTTGGACGAAGCTGTTGATGTTCTCCTTCCCCTGAATGATCTCATCACTTCTGCCAGTTATCGTGTAAACAAGAAAAACATCAAGCTGATGCTGGACAACAATATTATCAGGGTGGATGATGATTGCCGGGTACATTGGACAGGCGGGTCACAGCCCATCGACGGTGAAGAACGGCACTCATTCTGCGAGGTTCAGCGCCATGCGGAAAATGGGAACTTGTTGCTGATTGACGAAAAGCTCTTTGTGTGGGAATTTTCTCCAGACGTATTCAATGCCATGGAGTCAGTTACTGTCCTCACGTACCAGCTGGAGGGGAGCTTTTTGTATCCATATCTTCAACTTCATGGGATGGACTATGACAAATCAAGTGTTTCTGGTAGCTATGGGACAGGCTTTGCACTCTCTCCGTACAGTGTTGATTTAGACAAGCGGAGAGAATGGAAGAACCTCATTACTTTGTATCAAGATAAAAAAGTGACTGACTACGGAAATCTGTCAGCCACTTGGTATAAGAACTGCGTTAAAGATCGTTCAAAATCTAAAGAGGCAACAGAGCTTCGCCGTGGCTTGCGACGGTTCTTTCTTGAGGCTAAAGCCAAACCGAATGATGTCATGTGGACTTGTCCAAAGGACAGCCGTAACAGTATCGCACCCAGCGGGTATAAGCTCACCCGCGAATTGACCGATGAGGAAAAGCGTGGGCGTACCCAAGCACAACAGGATGACTTCGTAGATAGTAATGGCTTGCGTTGCTGGATCGCGTCAAACGCTCGTGCCACAAACAATTTCAGTGACAGGCATGTACTGGCATATATGCTTAACCTCAATCCGAATCCAGAAATCGCTAAATATTTTGGCAAACTGGGGGCGTCCCTCAGTCGGGACACTTTCGCTTTGGCGGGACTCATCCAGTGGGTGTGGCGGTCTGCAATCCGTAAGGGAGAGCCTGTCACTTTGTTTCTGCCATCACCCCGGATGTACCGCCTTTTCAATGACTGGCTGGATGGGAAGCGGTAGTTCTCTGGATGAGGGGTCATCCAAAACGCCACCGTAACCCCCGAGATTATTCGGGAAAAAAAGCAATCTGCTTAAGAGAGAGCACGGGGAGATAAAAAGAATAGAACAGACTGGCAATCGGCGAAGGGAATATGTATTTTTCTCGTTCCCCATCGCTGGCAGCTCCTACCTCTTTACCGGAGAGGTAGGAACTCTGCGCCGGCTAACGCCGAAGCACACAGCCGTTATCATGAACCTCATGATATTCGAGACTGGAAACCCTTGCGCCGCAATGGGTTTGAGAAAAAATCGTTAAGAGTAAGGTGGTAGGAACGATGGTCAGTGAAGCAGTCAAAGAGTTGTGGTCTATGGCGTCAAAGCATGGAGGCACAAACAACTGCATTTACGGATTTTCGGGTGCTATGAAAACCCCATATCAAGAAACGGATAACCCAATCCTGTGTGTTTTAACCGTAGCTGCAAATGACCGGGAGATTGGCTTCATTTTTAATAATGGAGACGGTGCCCATTCTTGGGAACGGATTAGGGACTATATCTGTGGCGGACATAGAAAAAACACTCTTTATATGAATGAGATGTTGCCAACTCATGCCCAAAATCTAATCTTGGCTCTATACAATAGTGAGCCAATGGGAACGAAACACGGAAAGGTAAAGAAGATCATGAACAAGCCAATAATAGTCTCAGATGATGGTGTGGAGTTGTACGACTTCCGCGAAAATAACATGTTTCCCGCCGAAAAACGGATACCGATTTATAAAAACGGATACCTTGCAAGTGAAGGAGATCTTATACGCGCTCAGTTCAATGGAAAAGCATTTTTTACGGAGTATGATCCTCGTCTCTATGCCGGGATATGTCGTTCTGCTATTAACTGGAAGGTCAATCCGGGCACAAGAGACAAAGAGATAAAGCAAGATAATCCTATGCTGGTCTGCATGGTGTCCGATCTCCAGCAAAGTGTGGCGATTTCCTTTGCTGAAATTGTATGTCAATATCATCGAAATCTTAATGGCCTCGCAGATATTGAACCGCGCCAAGGCGGGTATCAGTTTGCCGAAAAGCTGATTGCAAACCATCTGGAGCTGAGAAAAAATGGGCTTGTATGCGACCATCTGACTGAGAACAGGGCTAACAATTTCTCTTGGGCGGTGGCGATGGTTCCAGAAGGTCTCAATAAGAACTTTGGTAACAGGTCTGCAATTGCTAAACCGTACTTCTTCTTCACGATTTTTGACAAAAAGAGATTTTCTTATAGGGTGGCACTGGGATTTGATGACGGAACACAACATTGGGAACGCCGATACTCGTTTATCGGTCTGGATGAGCAAAGAGGGCAGGAAAAATACCTTTACAAAGAAATCTTCAAGGCATTTAAGGCTAAAATAGGCCCGGATTATGCACAAACAGATGGTGAAACATTTTTGCGGGAATGGAGTGCCCCGGAGCGAGTGCATGACAAGGATAATCCACTGACGGCCTCGTTAAGTACATCAACTTGCATCGAAATAGAAGCCTACTCATTCAGCAAGCACGACTTGGATGAACTACCAAAGCCCTGTTCGGTCAGCCATTCGGCTTAATCATCGAGATTATTCAGAATTTTATTTGTTTACCCCAGCAGAGCGCTTATCTAACCGCCCAAAAAGTTCGGAAATAGTTACAAAACGGTTACAAAAATATGTTCGGGATGAGGTTGGGGAGGAAAGGGGTGGCGTGTATGAAAAATACCCCCATCCTTCCACAGAAAGGAGCTTTATGGAAAAATTTGATTACCACAATATGTCCAAAATAACATATCCATCCAGCACCAACGAGATGATGTATCTGCGGTTTACACCGGATGGCCGCTGTGAAGCCTCTGACAAGGGACGGGAGTGTGTACTGTATAACTACGGTGCGGCAGATTGTGTCGGTGTCCTCAATGCCAAACTGCATCCAGTCAATGATGCGGATCGTACCCAGATGATTGCCGCTTTAGAAAAGTGTTTGGTTGGGTATCAGCGCTTCATTGTCAAGTACGGTGCGCTGAAACATATGAAGGGCGAGTGCAAAGACTATGAAAAGTATATTGACCGCACCAAAAAGGAAATGCAGCGGCTAAAGGAGTTGATATTGTCATGAAAAACGCACTGGACGATGCAGTGAGCCGAGAAAACCGCCTGCGAAAGAGACTGCCTAAGATGGGCTTCCGTTTGCAAAGGGGCCGCACTATCACGTCAAAGCATTGGCTTACAAGATGCCCAGCGCCTCCTCGGGGGTATCGGATCACTGCTCTTGCCAACGGAGAGGTGATTGCTGGTCAGAATTTTGACTTGACACTGGAACAAGTGGAGAAGTTCCAGCAAAGAGAGGAGAACAAGCAGTTGAAGAAGGTGCGCAAGGAAAAGGCGGCAAAAATGCGAGAAGATGCTGCAAAGAAGCGGAGCAAGGAGCCTGAAAATGATTGCTATAGATAAGGAGGCGTTGCCCAAGCGGATTACCCAAGATAATGTGTCTGCGTTGGCTGGAGAACACACATACTGGTTCTGCCATACCTGCCGCAAGTGGCGCACGTCTCCTATTACGGCTGAAGGGATCGCCTGTTCCGTCTGCGGTGGCGCTCCAGATTGGGAGAAGCGACCTCCCACACTGTCCTATGTGAGCAGGTACAAGCGGGTGGCGGATTTATGTGCCCCTGGATCGGATTTCCGCAGAAAATACGAAGATGCTGAGCGCCAATATGCGGATTATATTGACCAGACGTATACAGGGATGCCAGCGGCGGCGCGTGATGCTGGGTGGCGATACTTCCAGAACGTATGGCGGGAGGCGGACAAGGTGGCCGATTACCTCATCACTGCCCAAGACACACCAGTTGTGGATATACCGTATGCCTTCAGCAGGGATGGCTTGCGGCGTCGGTATTATGATCCGCGCCGAGTATCCAATGTTGTATCGCTGTCGGACTTAACGGATAATAATGGGGTGTGCTTCACTTATGATACCGCCGAGGCTGCATCATATACAGCTGGATATATGCACCAATTTGATGATAAGCGGGTCGGAATTATAGAATATTTGGAGGACATCTTTGATCCAATAGAAAGAGCAGTCGCCCGCGATCTGTCCGAAGGGTATACCAAGCGCGACATTGAGCGTCGATACGGTCTATCGGAACGGAGAGTCCGCACCATTGTCTCGCATATTGCAAAATCACTAAATAGAGTGTGAATGTTTTGTGAAATATGATGAAAGACCGACGATTTTGTGCCGCTTGTGGTACTTAATATTAGAAGAGGGGCAAGGCCGCACCGCTTGGCGGATCACTGCCCCTTTGACATAGGAGCGACCCAGCCTGACCAACTGGGCCGCTTCATTTGTGCCAAAAATGTTAAAAAAATGTAACGATAAGGAGTGTGAACGTGTATGCAGGAACAAGTGGAAATGGTAAATCAGCTGAATGACTTCCTGCGGCGGCGAGGACTACGTGCCAACTTTCTCGCCCAAGAAGTTGGGATTAGTGTTGCGGTACTGTACAATTTCAAAGCGGGTAAACGACTGCTGACACATCGACAGCTGGAAAAGCTACAGAATTACATCAAAGACTACGACCAGAAGCTGGACAGAATGGAGTGATTTTATGACAAAAAGTGACATTGTGTCTGCTTTGGATGAGTTAGGATATGATCCACAGACAGCAGACGAGGCGATTGATGATGTCTTTCAGGTGATTGCTGAGGCATTGGTCGGACGAGAGAAAGTAATCCTTCGCGGGTTCGGCACGTTTGAGATCAAAACGGCAAAAGGATGGTTAAGCCGGGATATTCGCACCGGAGAGCAGCGCAAGATCGACGATTATCAGAGAGTTACTTTTCGCCCTGGGGTGCAGCTTAAAGAGGCTGTCAAGTTTTCAGACCCTGGCCGACTTCTGATGCTCAACAGAGGGGCGGTGAAATAGAATGAAACAGAAGTTTTATCCAGGGTAAAAAAGCTGAAATTGATGCACAGATTGACTCCAAAATTACCGAGTTGGAAGCAGACAAGGCTGTACTGGAAGCTCAGATGGAGTTCTCAAAGGCCGAGTTGGATTTGGCAAAGCAGGTTGGTGAAGGTGAGGCAAATATCACCAAGGAAGTCGCCGCATTCAGATTGGATACTGCGAATAAGCTGGTGGCTGCGTTGATTGAGGCTGGCGTTGATGAGGCTGAGGCGTTCAAACTGGCGGCTGCGGCTATGGCTGGCAATGCTCAGGAATTTAATCGCATTGCAGCTGAGGTCTGCACTGATGTGAATGGCAATTTCAACGAGGCTGCATACCAAGCGGCACAGGCCATCTATCAGAACATGAACAGCGCCAAGAAGGATGTCGCGTCTCTGGCAACCCAAGCACAACAAACAGCGGAAGCTATTGCTGGTATGGCAGACGGCATCAAAGCTGGTTCCTCTGCTCTTGTTGGAGGGTCTGGTGGTGGTACAACAGGTAATGAGATCAAACTGAACCTATCTGGTGCGGAGTTCAAAGGTACTGACTATACCTATGAAGCCAAAGAGATTGGTTTGGATGATTTTATTTCCGACCTCGAATTGGACATCTCCAACTATCAGAATGCTATCGCCCAAATCGACGGGCAGATTGCCGCATTGCAAGCTCTGAAAAATACACCTTTGAAGAGTTTTGAAAGCGAGTCTGGATCTGATAGCTCCAAAAAGGAAGTCGAGGAGTATATCGCCGATATCGACGAGTATCGTGAAGCTGTGGAGCGGCTGCGCAAGGCTCAAGCTGAAGTGGAGCGAATCACGACTGACATCGACAACGCCGGCAGCATTGAAAAGAAGATCGCTCTTGAAAAGGAGTTGATCGGTGCTTATCAGGAAGAACAGGCGGCTTTGCACAATCTGAACAACCTACGGGATGGGACGATTACGGCTGGGGTCAAGACTTTGCAAGACCTGGGCTTTGCGGTCAAGTACAATGCTGATACCAATGAGCTTTGGGTTGAAAACCTGGAACACCTCAACGAACTAACCGCTGACAGCAAGGGGCAGTATGGTTCCTTGAAAGAGGCCACCAATGCCTTGCGAAAGGATACCGAAGAACTGATCAACACCATCACCGACCTCAACGAAGCCAATCGAGAAGGATCTGCGACATGGTGGGAGGTTCAACGGGCCATTTTGGAGGCTAAAATCGCTGTTTGTGAGTTTGAGGCACAGTTACACAACAATGTCCTCACGCTGACGGAGAACTGGCTGGACAACGCTATCAACCAGAAAAACAGCGAGGGTGTGAAGCGGTATACCTCTGAAATGATTGCCAACTACAAGGCATTGCAGGAGGTATATCACAAGCAGGCTGAGGCGCTACGGGCGGCGGGCTACTCTGATACCACCGACGAAATTGTGGAGCTTTCCGATGCTTGGTGGGATTTGGAAGACAAGATCAAAGATGCCAAAGACAAGGTAGTTGACTACTTTGTCGAACTCGTGGATGCGGCAAATGATGCGGTAGACAGCATTCAGAACGTGTCTGATGTGCTATCCGACGCGGCTCAGGAGTTTGCAGACAATGACGGGTGGATTTCGGTCGATACCTACCAATCTATCATTGCTCTGGGCACCGAGTATATGCAAATGCTCATCAATGAGAACAATGAACTGGTCATCAACCGTGATCGGATCAACGATATCATTGAGGCCAAGACCCGTCAGCTGGCCGTGGAGCAGGCGCTTTCCTATGTGGAGCGTTTGCGGCTGGCGGCGACTGGGGCATCCAATGAAAGTCTTGACCAGCTGTGTTTCGCCACTACGCAGGCTACCAACTCCACCTGGGGGTTGGTGTATGCGGAGCTGGCGTTAATGCAACAGACAGGGTTACTCAATGGTTCGCAGTATCAGGCGGCTTTGCACAATATCCAGGCTATTCAGTCTCTCGCTGAAACCGCTGTGGCTGGTATCGGTCAGACGGCGGGGGCGGCGGCTGAGAAGATGGACAACCTAAAAAAGCAGCTACAAGATCAGAAAGATGCTCTGGAAGATCTGTTGGACGAGTTGGAGGACATGAAGGACGGCTGTGACGATCTCGTCAAGTACGTCATGGATATGCTCAAAGACCGTATTCAGCAGCAGATCGACGCTCTGAACGACGCGAAAAAAGCGGTCAAGGATTACGTTGACCAGCTGAAAGAGGCGATGCGGGCAGAGAAGGAGAACATCGAGTACGAGGATGAGCTGGCCGACAAGCTGAAAGCCATCGCCAAGCTCCAGTCCAAGATCGACGCCCTCAGCCTGGATGACAGCCGCAAGGCTCAGGCTGAGAAGATGGCGTTGGAGGAGGAGCTGGCCGAGCTGCAAAAGGACTTGGCTGACTTCCAGGCCGATCATGCCATGGACGTGACCGAGGAGGCCCTTGATAAACAGTATGAAGCCTACGAGCAGGAGAAGGATGCGGAGATCGAGAAGCTGGAAGAAAGCATCTCTTCTACGCAGAAGCTCTATGACATGGCGATCAAGTATATCAAGGAGAACTGGAACACGCTCTATCAGGAGCTGCTGGACTGGAACTATGAGTACGGCAACAGCCTGAACAGCGAGATCACGGCGGCATGGGAGGCGGCTCAGGAGGCGGCGTCCCGGTATGGGGATTTTGTGACGGCCATTATGGGCGGCATTGAGAGCGATATCGCCAATATCACCGCTCAAATCCAGTCTCTGACAACACAAATCTCCAACCTGAGTAACAGCACTTCCGGTGCCGGCACGAACGGGATTGGCGGCTCTATGCCCAACGTTGTTGGCACGGTGAACGCCGATACTTCGTATAGCGACAACGACATGAAGCAGGCCAAGCGAAAGGCGGTCAGCGATATTGTGAGTCAAATGCGGGCACTGAGTTCTCAGTGGCACGCGGCGGACGGGGCAACAAAGAAGCGGCTGGAGGATCAGGCATTGGAGAAGGGAGCCACCCTTGCCTCCTATGGCGTTGTAGCGCACCGTGACGAGCCGACCGGCGCATGGTACATCGACAACGACCTACTCAACCCGTCCAACGCTGGCAAGTTGCTTTACAACTGCTACCACACGGGCGGGTTCGTGGGTGATGAGCCTTTGAAGCCAAATGAGCGTTATGTAAAGGCTGAGAATGGTGAGCTGATCCTAACGAGTGAACAGCAGGACAGCTTTGCGGCGCAGGTTGACAGCTTTAGGGATATGGCAGATGCTTTCGACAGGTCAGTTATGGCTATGCCAGTCAATACGGACAGCCTTTGGCCGAAAGGGTTTGCCGAGGGCAGCAGCTCTACCAGTAACGTGTCTACCGACAACAGCCGTACAATCAATATCAACGAAGGGGATATCCATGTCAGCGTCCCGGCTGGGGATGGGAGGATCATAGCGGATGAGGTGCGGAAAATCACAAGAGAAAATGTGAACCAGATCAGCCGTATGCTAATGCGTCCTTAACGGGGACAGCCACGGTTGACGGTGGAACTGGCATAAGGGCGGGAGAGGGCAACTTCTCTCGCTCGGTCGTTTTTTTTGTTGACTTTTGCCAGAAATCAGATATAATCATATCCTCGACATGAAGAACCGTTTTAGGCGCTATCATCAAATAGCCATTCACAAGGGGGATAATTGAGTTGAGTAGAAATTACCCAATGGACGATATTATCGGATACACAATGACCGAGCGGAAAGGCAAGCTCGGAGATAAGGAAATCATCGAGCGTGACTTCCACCCCATATTTATCAATGAGGAAGCACGTTTATGTGCCAAACAGCGGATTGAGCGTGGCCTGTATGAGGTTTTCAGCAAATACTGCGACAAAGTTGATGAGTAAGCGGGGGACAGCCATGCTCAAACAGACCGCCCGCTCGTTCAGCGACTTGGCTGAAGCACGGTGTTCTGCTGCCACCAGCCCTAAAGCAACTGCCGAGCGACAGCGAGGCAGCAGAACGCAAAAATCTCAAAACTGAAAAGTTGATTTTTGATAACTTTTTCAGCCAAATGAGCGAAGCGAATGAATACCCTTTCCCTTCTAAGGGGCGATTTTCAAAAACCCAGTGTTTTCAATGCTTTGAGGGGTGTCAAAATCAAATTTTATCACCTCAAAAGCGATAAAATTTTTTTGGGTATAAATTTTTTGAACATTTTTTAATGAAATGCTATTTATCCCGATAAAATTGGGTAACGCTTTGTTAGCCTCGCCGTCAACCTCTACGGCACGAATGCTCCCAAACTCGGAATTGTTAAAAATTTGCAGTTCGTTTGAAGATGATATATCGTCCGCAACGATATTCGGTTCGGAGAGAGTTTGGAAATTGCCGGAGGCGTGTGCAAGAGGGTACTATGGGCTTATCTGGGATAAGCAAATAGTCTAAAAATGTTTGATACCCCCCCCTATCATGGCGGGTGGCCTCCCTCTTGCCTCTGCCCTGGTTGCTGACCTGCTGGCCTTTGAGCGTGGCCGGGGCCGTGCCGCTCTGAGCTATCCCGCCGACGTTCTCCCGTGCTGGTGGTGTTTGCTGGTGGTGTTGTGGCTGGAAGAACAAAGGAACACCCCCGGCGCTCTGGCCGGGGGCTTGCTGTCTGCTGTTCTGTTGTGGGGCTGTCTGGCTTAAAGCATTTCCGCCAGCGCCGCCCGAATTTTAGCCATCCGATTGTGTACGGCGATGTTGCTGATCTCCACGGTGGGGGCTATTTCTCGCTCGGTCTTGCCCTCCATCATCCCGTCGAAAATGATCTTGTTTTTGCTGTCCAGGCTGTTGTAAAAGTCCGTCAGCGTGGCCCGGATGGTGGCGACTTTCTCGGTGTCATCGGTGGCCGCTATGGTGTCCAGGATGTCAAGCGTTTCCCCGTCCGCTGTGGTGGTGGTCTGGCTGGTGGTCTTGCTGTCCTTGCGGTGTCGGTAGGCGATGCCCTCCATGGTGGCGTTTGCGGCTCTGGTGACGATTGCTGCCAGACTATCCTCAAAGCCCTTGTTTGCCCGCCGCTCAATGTTCTTCGCCAGCGTTCCCACGTCCGCCAGCCGCTGCAACATCTTGCAATAGGTCTCCTGTGTGGCGTCCTCCAGATCCCATCCGGGCTTGAGCGTCCTTCCCCGCTTGATGGCCTTGCACACGCAGACCTGGCAGAATTTGAGCTGCTGTTCCGGGGTCATGTCGTTCCATTCGTTGATGATCTCCTGGGCTTTGTTCATGTACTCGTTCATTTTCGTTAGCTCCTTTTCAAATTTGATATTGAAAGGGGCGGGCGTTTGTGCTATACTGTATCTGCCCGCCCCTTTGGGGTTGGTTCGGGGTGCTTACCTGTTTAGCTGTCCAGGCCGTCAGGTATGCGCCCTTTCCTTACACAATGAGAAACTGGCGATAGGTGGTGGTACTGCTGTACTTGGCGGCGATGTCGGGCAGTTCCTTCTTCAAGCTCTTGCTGTCGATCCGGGTGCTGCTGGTCTGCTTCCAAGTGACCTTGCACTTTGTTCCCCTCAGCTCGTCCGTGTCCTGCTCGGTCATCGTGGCTTTGATGCTGTCCTCAATGCTGGTGATCTCCGCCTCGGCTTCCTCGATCATCCGCTTCAGCTCCCTGATCTGGTCAACCTTCATGTCCAGTTCGTTGATGCTCATTGTGTAAACCTCCTTTAATTTGTGGGGCTTTGTGTTCCCCTCTTGACAATACCTATTATAGCCTATCTTTAGGCTATTGTCTATTGACATTATAGCCAAACTCTTGCCTATATTTTTGTGCAGATTCAGCCTTGATTTAGGCTATACATTGTGCTACAATATGAGTATACTGAAGGAGTGCTTTCTAATAAAAATAGCCGCACTCATCTATAAAGGGGGGGTTAACATGCCTATTGATTACAGTGGCCTAAACAATATCTTAAAGGCAAATGATACGACACTGTATAAGTTGAACGCTGAGAAAGTAATAGGAAGCGCAACACGCCAAAAGCTATTAGGACAACTTCCGGGGGGCATTGATGCCCGCACCATAGAGGCACTATGTAAACGCCTTAGCTGCCAGCCTGGGGACTTTATGAAGTATGTACCAGAAACCGCCGCCGATGCAGACACGCCTATAAAGGAGGAATTACCCAATGAGTAACCGTGAACAAGTATTACAGGCAGTCAATGCTATGCCTGAGTCCATGCTTGGATATGTCTTGGCCTATATTCAAGGGTTGATTACCAACGTTGCTACCAATCAAGAGGACATCCCCAACGCTGAGACAATCGCCGCCATGCAGGAAGTGAATGAGATGATCCGCACCGGCTCAGGTGAACGCTGGCAAGGTTCTACCGCCGATCTGTTTGAGGCTATTTTAGCGGAGGACGATTAACTATGCTTGGAGTAGCTACGTCAACACGGTTCCGCCGCGACTTGCGCCTTTGCAACAAAAGAGGGTATAATCTGGCCTTGCTTAATGCCGTCATTGATACGCTGCGTATCCCTCAACCACTCCCGCCGACAAACAAGAATCACGGGCTGTCCGGTAACTGGGCAGGGTTTCAAGAGTGCCATATACAATCTGATTGGCTTTTGATTTATCGCACAGATGGCAACACACTCTATCTTGACCGTACTGGCACACACGCCGATCTGTTCGGGATATGAAAAGGGCGGGGGCGATTGCCTCCGCTCGTTTCTTTGCTGATTTTCACTGATAATTACAGTGTATTTTGCCGTCTGCGCCCTCTACCGTGTCCCTATACCTCTAACACCTTACAAACGATTCTGCGCCCGTTTTCACTGTAAATAACAAGGCTAAAATTGCCGCTTATTTCGCCCGCCTCGGTGATTCTGAGCGGGTCTATGTGGGGGTGGTATCTCTACCCTCCTGGACTCCTGGACACGCTCAGACACGGCGTAGCGCACGGAAAACAGGGCTAATTTGACCGCTCTGTAGCCGTTCCCGTAGTCCGCTATGGGTAGTTGGTCATTGCAGTTCCTGCTATCGGCTCCAATGCCGTCATTTTGGTGACATAGGCGGTCTGCGTGTCCTCAGTCTTTTCTTTATAGGCGATCCAAAAGGCTTGTATTTGCCCGCCCTGTGGCCGCTGGTGGCCTCCTGCGTTGCTGGTAGTGTTCCTCCTTACTACCACGCCTTAAACACGCTCCTGCGCCCTCCTGCGGGGCTTACAGAGGGCTGGAAAATATTTTGAATAAAATCTAAGTTTGATATTAGCAAAAGCGGCTTTCAGACTGTATTGAATGTGTAGGCACCAAACACAACAAATAATCAGGAGGTTTAGACAATGGACAACAACAGGTTCAAAAAGCTGCTGGCTGAACTGGATTCCATGGATTTCGACGACCTGGGCGGCGATGACTTCCACGGCACCACTGTCAACGATGAGAAATGGAGCGTCTATCAGCAGATTGCAACGGCGCTGCTTGATGCAATGGACAAGGATGACCACATTCTGAAAGTCCATTACCTCAACAAGCCTAATCCAGAGGAGGAGTTTGCTTCCGTCATGGTCGTGCTGCCACAGCTGATCGGGCTGGACAAGGAAGCCAAAGCGGCTTTTGCTCTGGCGGCTACGCTGTGCGACAGGATTGCCATGACCACCACGGGTAACAAAATCCGTATCAGCTTTGCCGTTGATAACATCTGGAAGGAGGGCGGCAACAATGCACATTAAGGCCAGTCCGGTCAAGGGCTACAAAAACGACTTCGCCGACTTCGAGCTGGACACCAGCGCTATTGAGCTGCACAGCACCGACAAGCACAAAATCCGTCTGCCGTACTCTGGCCCGCTGCCGGATGCCCTTCAGAACAACGATGGAGCTTTCCTCTCTGTCTGTATCAATGTCGGTCTGACAGCCTGTGTCTCTCTGATCGTCATGGAGGGCAACAAGGAGCGCCGCTTTTCAGTCGAGGCCACAACGCAGGAGAAAAACAATCTGCTGTTTCCGTTCTTTTTTGAGGACAAAGGAGGCAACGCATTCCATACCAGGTGGAATTGTGGGCTTGCCCATTACTGGTTGGGACACCATCAGGACGCTTATACCCACTGGCGGCGGCTGGTTTATGAGGGGCACGGTATGGACGGCCTGATTGCCCAGCTCTCTCCCGATGCACTCAATCGGGTGATTCGGCACATCGACTACCAGAAAATCGCATAAGAGGAGATAGGCCGGGGCGGATTGCTCCGGCCTTTTCCTCAAATATTTTTGCCCGGACGTTAGCGGATGCCACTTTGCCCCTGTTATTGGAGTGTAAGGCAACACGCCACATCATTTACATGGAGGTTAGAGCAATGCAAAGCAAAATCATTACCCTGCCTATCAGCAGTGGAGCTGGTACATCCCCTATCAATCGGTTTCAAGCTGATATGGAAAACCTGCTGGACACCGCCGTCTACACCCTTCAAGACGATCTCTTTATAGGCACTCTGGAGGACGATGTATCCGCCGAGAATTGGGAACGCTATACAAAAATCGTCCGTGGTATCTTTGCCGCAAGGGATGCCGGCTGGGATCTGGAGTCCGTCAAGTATCAGTATCAACCTATTTCTGGACACGGCAACCGTGCAAGTGTCACAATCACAGCATACAACAACCGCCCATTCCCAGATTCTGCAAGGATAGCCTTGGCTATGGCTGCGCTGCTGTCGGATGGAATGTTCACCACAACGGAAAAGAACAAGGCAAAAATATGCTTCACCGTCAATATTACTCTCGAATAAGAATATAGGAAATCTGGTTGTGCAGAAAGAAAGCGGAGACCCTATCAGGAGAATGTTGTAAGGTACGCATGAAAGAAACTGTTTTGTGGCGGATATCAGATTTGGTCCGAGGCAAGTTGTCAGAATGGACCGAGCGTTTCAGCGCATGATTGAGATATTCGTCTGGATTGCTCTCGGGGGCATAGGGCGGCAGAAAGAACAGCTCAATTTTATCCCGATGCCTGTCCAGCCAGGCTGCGACTTTCTTCCCATGGTGTACCTTTAAGTTGTCCAAAATCAGGAAAACTTTTCGGTTGGAGGTTCGAACCATTCGGTCCATAAATTGGATCAGGCGCTGCTGGTTCATGGAATCCTCATACAGCATAAAGCGAACGCCCCCCTGCCTGCTCAAGGCGGAAAGCATATTCAGCCGCTCTCTTTTCGTCTCCACTGGCAGAACTGGGGGCTGCCCCTTGGGCGCAAACCCGCGCTCATAGTTTGAGCAATTGTCGATTCCAGTCTCGTCTCCCCAGAAGTAATAATATCTTCGATTGGGATTGAGCCTATAAGAAAAAGACAAGGCCGGGGGTTCGGATGCCCTCGGCCTTTCCTGAACCATACCCCGTTAGGTTTTGATTTTTCTCATTTCCCTTCACTGCTCCGTGTTGCGTCTATACGGAAAATTCCAGAATGGTCGAACTGCCCAGACTAAACCTGCTCATTCTGCGGAAAGCCGTGAAACAACTGAGTCCGTGAGCTGGGCTGTAAAGCTACGGAGCTGGTCGGAGCGTAAGAAGCCCTAAAACTTTAAGTTTGCTGGATGTAAGATATAGAGATAGGGAAAACTTGAATAAACTCGGGGGTTAGAGGGGGTGAAATTCCAAAGTTTGGCGAGGTTTTTCCAAAGAATGGCAAGGCCATACTACAAGAATTGGCGAGATTTGCAAAAATTAGAAGGGACATCCTGTCCCCTTTAAATGATTTGCATAGCTGAACCTACTCAATTTTGAGTAATAGGTTTAGTGGTTACGGCTTGTCCCAGAAGGAGAAATCGTTGGCATTTAGATTTTTGCACAACGAAGGAATCTCAACCAGTTTCCCCAACTGTGAAGAAATCCACTCAACCCAAATCTGGGTTCAGTACAAATCGTCAAACTTGGATGTTGTAGTAGTGATTTTTCTACTGGGACATTTTGTCCCTTTAGACTTCCGGCCCAAATCTGGACTCGTCTGTGTTTTGGAGCGGTCATCGTGACCAAGCCAAAGGCCCCGATGTAAGGGAGGGACAAAATGTCCCCTACCGTACACTGATCCGCTGTACAACCTGCCGGTAGACGATTTGGACATCTTGTCCACTTCGTCGCGCTAAAGCGGCACTTACAAGTTGACGGTTGTTACATCTTGTTACTTCCGTTTCTGAATATCCCAAAAGGAGAAACAGAAATCTGTAAGGGAAAATCAGTCCTGGACAGAAATGTCCGCCACTACATAGGGCGTAAGGCTCTGCTGTATCCTTCGGTGTGCGTACGAAAAACGGACGCACAAAAAAGCAACCTGGGCTTCACGATTCCGACATGATGTCGGAGATGTTGCAGGGTGGGTGAAATTTGACATACTATAACTGTGCTGGGGTTCGTCCGAAAAAAGGACAAACCAAAGAGGCCGGGGAAAGCTCCCTGGCCGCTGGTGATGTGGGGGATGGTGGCGGCATTTCAGCCATCGAAAAATTTGTGGCATTTTTGTGGCACTCATGACATCGGAATCTGTCAGACAAAGCCAGACGATATAAAGCAAAAGATCTCGAAAGCGTTGATATTACTGGGCTTTACGGGACATCATCAAATGATAGAAAATGATAATTTTGAAGCTCATAACCCGGAGGTCGCAGGTTCGAGTCCTGCCGCCGCAACCAGAAAACCCTGTAGTTGCAATGACTACAGGGTTTTGTTTTTTGTGACATGGGCAAAAAACGGGGTCTTTCTAACACCTTTCTAACACTTTCTCTGCGCACTCCCCCGGGAGCAGGGTCTCCGGCAGGACCATCCCCAGCTTTTCGGAGAGGCTGTTTGCCAGCTGCTCGTGTACTCCGAGACCGGAGTGGACGTTGGTGTCGGCGGTGAAATTGCAGTTGCTGTGCCCCAGCCAGGTCTGGATGCCCTTTAGGGAGTAGCCGAGGTACAGCATGATGGTTGCGCAGGAATGCCCGTATAGTATAATAAGGACAAATCGGAAAACCCTTGCGTTGCAAGGAGTTGGCGGTTTGTCCTTGTTCTTTTTCCACTGAAAAACGGCCCTAAAACGGAATCTACGGGAGGAGGCGATAAACGAGGGCTGCACTTAAAGGACAAAATTTCTTAGGTCAATCTTGACCTCCCGCTGGTAAAACCGGCGGGAGGTCGAAGCATATCGAAAAGCAGATACTCCGCTCCATGGAGCGCTGCCGCCGCCCCTAATCGTCCCCGATCTCTACATCCGAATCATGCTCATCCAGTCGGAAGATTGTATCACCCAGACGGATGATGGTCAGAGACGCGCCCGCTCCGCCGCCCAACAGCGTGGCGGTCCCATCCGGGCCAAACATCTCCAGTGAAATCGTGGAGCCCGGGGTCAGATTGATCTTCACATGGTTCTCAAAGCTGGACCGGGGCGCCGTCGGAGGGATCACAGACGCGGTGGCGTCGGTATAACGGAAGCCCGATTTGATATTCAGCCGGGTCCCCGCTGTCACAGGTTCCGTGGTATTCACATGATAAGAGATTAGATAGGCGCCCCCCTTATCCACCGTAAACGTTGAATCCGATTCGTTGTAGTGGACCTCCAGCGGCAGTACCTGAGCGTCGGGCAGGGGGAGCGCGGTGCCGCTCTCCGTCACCGGGATGGCGGTGCGCCGGGTGTTGGCCGCAAAGGCGGTGATAAAGCTGGGACCGGTAGGCCCGGTGGGGCCGGTGGGACCGGTGGCCCCCTGCATGGGGGAGGCCGTCAGGGCCCCCTGCATTTTCGATTTCAGGAAAAGCTGGTTCTGAACGGCTGCCTCCAGC